>JAEYAU010000262.1 GCA_023404705.1 Pseudomonadota bacterium | reverse complement strand
GTCGATGCCGGTGCCGAGGAGCTCGCCGGCCGGCGCCACGGAGGCTGCCGGCACCGGCGGGCGCCGGGCGTCTTGGGAACGGACTGCGGATGCTCGGGTCATGAGTCGAAAGGTAGTGGACTTTTGCGAACAAAACAAGAACGATATTTCGCCGCAGCGGCGCGGGTTCTCAACCCTAACGCGCTGATTTCCCGGGCGTTTCACGTTGCCACGGACGCGTCACATGCGTACCGTGCGGCCCGGGGGATGTTCACGAAATGCTGAGCGTGGTGATCGCGACTGAGGATTCGGAGCGCGCGCTGGTGCCGACGCTGGCGGCGCTGGTCGCGGGCGCTGCAGCCGGAGCCGTGCGCGAGGTGATCATCGCGGATGCGGGGTCGCGCGATCAGACCGCCGAGGTCGCGGACGTAGCGGGGTGCGAGGTGATCGTCTCGCAGGCCCCACTAGCGGACCGGCTGAAGCAGGCGGCGCGGGCGGCGCGTGGCTCCTGGCTCCTGTTCCTGCGGCCGGGCGTGGTGCCGGACCCGGGCTGGGTCGAGGAGGTGGTGCGTTTCATCGAGCATGCGGAGCTTGGCGCCCGCGATACGATCGCGGCCGTGTTTCGTCCAGCGGCCGTCGGCAGCGCGCGCTCGGTCTGGGCGGAAGCCTGGGAGCTGATGCGGCTGGCGCTGTCCGGCAAGGCAAAGCCGGATCAAGGCCTGATCATCGCCAAGCAGGCCTATGACGGAATGGGCGGGCACCGGGCCGACGCCGCCGATCCGGAAGCCGATCTCCTGCGGAGGCTCGGCCGGCGACGGATCGTCCTGCTGCGCACCGGCGCCATCGCGCTCGGTGCCCGCTGAGCTCAGCGGTTCAGTTCACTTGCAAAGAAGGACGTGAGCCATCGGAGCTCCCGATGGCTCCTTCTTCTTGTTGCGTCGTCGACGGAGCGCAGCCCCGCTTCGGCGCTCGACGCTAGCCGCGGCCGGCGAGCATGCCCCAGCCCGGCAATTGAACGACAAGGGTCAAACCCTGATCGGATCGCGCGCCTCTTCGGCGCGGGTTTCCTGGGCTGGCTCGGCCGCATGCTCATGCTCGGGCTGCGCGGTCGCGGGCAGCTGCAGCACGGTCGCGTGCTGGCCCTCGCAAAGGCGCGTCAGCAGCACGACGTGGCCATTCGGGAATTCGAGCGCATCGTGGTGCACGCCCGGATGGTCCATGTCGACCTGGCGGAAGCGCGCCACTCTCTCTCCGACCTTACGCTTGGGAAGGAAGCCGAGCGTCGGCTCGCACTCGACGTCGCGCTCGAACGCGATCTCGGTGCCGGGCATCAGACACACGGCGACATGGGGTTCGCCGACCGCGGTGAAGCCGCGCGTGATCGAGTTCGGGAAGCTCGACGAAACGAGCTTGTCGCCAACCTTGGCGGGACGTGTCGCAACATGATGGAGGCTATAGTCGCACATAGAAGGCTCCTCTTAGGCTCGTGAACAGCCGTACGGTTGTCCCTTCTTTGCAAGCGCTTATCACAACAGCGCACGGTGGCTTTGTTATGTCGGAGCGCAGCACCACAGGCGTCTTCACGCGCGCTTGAAGGGCTTGGCGCAGAGGCCGCGCGAGGACGCGCGCGATGCGTCGCGCGCATGGCGCCTACTGCGTGGGCACGCGCGACGGTGCGCCGCTATGGATTGGGCAGCCGAGAGGGCGCGGTGCGGCCGCGCGGGTGCGACAAAAGTCGGGAGCTAGACGGTGGCGCCCTGCGCCTTCGGCCGGCGCAGATGCTCGTCGAGGCGCGGCATGATCTCGACGAAGTTGCAGGGACGATAACGGTAGTCGAGCTGGTGCAGCAGGATCTCGTCCCAGGCGTCGCGGCAGGCGCCGGGCGAGCCGGGCAGGCAGAAGATATAGGTGGCGCCCGCGACGCCGGCGGTGGCGCGCGTCTGGATCGCCGAGGTGCCGATCTTGGCGTGGCTCACCAGCAGGAACAGAGTCGCAAAACCGTCCATGCGCTTCTCGAACAGCGGCTCGACGGCCTCGGGCGTGACGTCGCGTCCCGTGAAGCCGGTGCCGCCGGTCGAGATGATCACGTCGACGGCGGGATCGGCGATCCACGCCTTCATCTGCGCACGGATCCTCTCGACATCGTCCGTCACGATGGCGCGATCCGCGACGGTATGGCCCGCCTTCTCGATGCGCTCGACGAGCGTGGCGCCCGACTTGTCGTCGGCGACCGCGCGCGTGTCGGAGACCGTGAGCACCGCGATCTTGAGCGGCACGAACGGTTTGCTTTCATCGATGCCGGGCATGCGCTGTCTTGAGTGTTAGAGCTGAGACGTGTTGAACGTGTTGCAGGCCTGCACCGAGCCGCTCTTCAGCCCGGTCGTGAACCAGCGCTGGCGCTGCTCCGAGGAGCCATGCGTGAATGAGTCCGGCACCGCGTAGCCCTGCGACTGCTTCTGCAGGCGGTCGTCGCCGATCGCGGCCGCGGTGCGCAGCGCGGCCTCGACATCGCCGGGCTCGAGGAATTTCCACTTCTGCTCGGACTTGTTGGCCCAGACGCCGGCGAAGCAGTCGGCCTGCAGCTCGACGCGCACCTGCAATCGGTTCGCTTCGGTCTTGCTCACGCCGCGCTGCGCCTGCTGCACCTTGCCGAGAATGCCGAGCTGGTTCTGCACGTGGTGACCGACCTCGTGGGCGATCACATAGGCCTGCGCGAACTGGCACGCCTTCGAGCCGGCGTCGCAGCCGCGGAAGCGGCGCTCGATGTCGCGGAAGAAGGACGTGTCGAGATAGATTCGCTGCTCACCCGGGCAATAGAAGGGGCCCATGGCGGACTGGGCGACGCCGCAGGCGTCGGTGCGCGTCGCGCCCGTGAACATCACCAGGCGCGGCTCGCGATACGTCGCGCCGCCCTGTTGGAAGATCTCCTTCCAGCGATCCTCGGTCTCGCCCAGCACGCCGGCGACGAAACGCCCGACGTCGTCGGTCGGCGCGCCCTTGCTCTGGCGCTGCTGCGGTGATGACTCGGGACGATACGGCTGCTCGTAGCCGCCGCGATTGCCGCCGGTGAGAATCTCGGCGCCGCCGATCAGGACACGGGGATCGATGCCGAGCGCCCAGCCGATGAGGCCGAGGATGACGAGCGTGCCGATGCCGAGACCGCCGCCGCCGATCGGCAGATTGAAACCGCCGCCGTGGCCCGCCTCGTAGCCGTCACCGCGCCGATCCTCGACATTGTCGCTCTGGCGGAAATCGTCCCAGCGCATCACACCCTCCTCGGCCAGCGCAGCCGCAATCGCGGCGCGCGGGCGTTCTCAATATGGGAGACCACCCGTCCGCCGTCCACGGGCCCGATGCCCGTCTGAGAAAATCAATTGCCGGAGGCCCATTTGGTTGCCGAAGGCTTAATCGGGAAATTTAAAATTTCCAGGGATTTAAGTCGTTTTTTACCTTGGGCCGCCATGATCCGGGGCGTCGGTTGTCAGGTAATCGCGTCTCCGACCGCGTACCCGAGTGATCCAGAGTCATGCGTGTGTCGCGTCGCGGGGGGGGGCATTATAAAGGACCCCCCCCAGCACACC
>JAEYAU010000212.1 GCA_023404705.1 Pseudomonadota bacterium | reverse complement strand
CCGAGACGGCGCGGCTCGTTTTGCGCAACGAGCCAGGCTCGCGTGCGGGCGAGCCCGGACCGGCGCTTGCGCGGCGCTGGTCCGCGGGGCGTCTTGCGCCGACACCCCGCGCGCCTCTCGGCGCTCCACGCGGATCCCAGGTGGGGTTACCCACCCGTCACGGCTCCCGAACCACGCTTAGGGGACGCGAAAATCAACGTCCCTGTTATAGCCGGCACCCGGCACCCTGACCGTAGTGTCAGGGAGGATGATGTTCGTACCGCCCGGGAGCCCGGCGACAACCAGGCCCGCGGGACCGCACTCGGCTCCATCGGATTGGCGTCACCCAGGTCCAACGCCCCTCAGAGACGAGCGCGGAGACTGTAGCGGAAGGATTAGAACAAAGCAAGAACAAAAATGTGTGATCGGGCTTTGCCGGCCGTGAATCTCGGCGTCATCCCGGAAGCCGCGCGCAGGTCGGATGTTTCCGACCTGCACGCTTTTTATGTGCTGATCCCGGGCAAGCCCGGGATCAGTGCGGCTGTCCGGGATCCATATCCCCGGTGGTCGTGATGCGGCGAGACAGGGGTTATGGATCCCGGCTCTCGCGCTACGCGCTCGGCCGGGATGACGAGTCAAAGCGTCGTTCGCGCGCGCGTGGATAGCTCGGCGCCGTGCGCCCCGATCCATTGCCCCGCCGCGCCCTTTCCGTTAAGCGCTTGCCATGACGGCACATGACAAGATTCTGATCGTCGATTTCGGCTCCCAGGTCACGCAGCTGATCGCGCGCCGCGTGCGCGAGGAGGGGGTCTATTCCGAGATCGTGCCCTTCCAGAAAGCCGAGCAAGCCTTCGCCGAGATGAAGCCAAAGGGCGTCATCCTCTCGGGCGGACCCGCCTCGGTGCACGAGGAGGGCGCGCCGCTCGCGCCGCAGAGCATCTACGAGGCCGGCGTGCCGGTGCTCGGCATCTGCTACGGCGAGCAGGCGATGGCGCATCAGCTCGGCGGCAAGGTGGAGGGCGGGCATCACCGCGAGTTCGGCCGCGCCGAGGTGACGGTCACGGACGAGACGCCGCTGCTCGACGGCGTGTGGCGCAAGGGCGAGAAGTATCCGGTCTGGATGAGCCACGGCGACCGCGTCACCGAGCTGCCGCGCGGCTTCCGCGTGGTCGCGACCTCGCCCAACGCGCCGATCGCCATGATCGCGGACGACAAGCGCAAGTTCTACGCGACGCAATTCCATCTCGAGGTCGTGCACACGCCGCACGGCGCCGCCATCCTGCGCAATTTCGTGCGCAAGGTCGCGGGGCTGACCGGCGACTGGACCATGCGCGCCTTCAAGGAGGAGGCGATCGAGCGCATCCGCAACCAGGTCGGCAAGGGCCGCGTGATCTGCGGGCTCTCGGGCGGCGTCGACTCGGCGGTGGCCGCGGTGCTGATCCACGAGGCGATCGGCGAGCAGCTCACTTGCGTGCTGGTGGACCACGGCCTGATGCGCGCCGGCGAGGCGCAGAAGGTCGTCACCCTGTTCCGCGACAGCTACAACATCCCGCTGGTGCTGGTGGACGCCTCCGAGACGTTCCTCGGCGCGCTCGAGGGCGTCGACGATCCGGAGGTGAAGCGCAAGACCATCGGCAAGCTGTTCATCGACGTGTTCGAGGCCGAGGCGAAGAAGGTCGGCGGCGCCGACTTCCTCGCCCAGGGCACGCTTTATCCCGACGTGATCGAGAGCGTGAGCTTCACGGGCGGGCCGTCGGTGACCATCAAGTCGCACCACAATGTCGGCGGCCTGCCGGCGCGCATGAACATGAAGCTGGTCGAGCCGCTGCGCGAGCTCTTCAAGGACGAGGTGCGCGCGCTCGGCCGCGAGCTCGGCCTGCCCGAGGCCTTCGTCGGCCGCCACCCGTTCCCGGGCCCCGGCCTCGCCATCCGCTGTCCGGGGCCGATCACCCGCGACAAGCTCGACATCCTGCGCCTCGCCGACGAGATCTACATCGAGGAGATCCGCCGCGCCGGCCTCTACGACGACATCTGGCAGGCCTTCGCCGTGATCCTCCCGGTGAAGACCGTCGGCGTCATGGGCGACTACCGCACCTACGACTTCGTCGTCGGCTTGCGCGCCGTCACCTCGACGGACGGCATGACCGCCGACTTCTACCCCTTCGACATGCGCTTCATCGGCCACGTCGCCACGCGCATCATCAACGAGGTGAAGGGCGTGAACAGGGTGGTGTACGACGTGACCAGCAAGCCGCCGGGGACGATCGAGTGGGAGTGACGCTGCGCCATCTCGGTCGACCCTTTTGAAAGAGGCACTCCAGAATTTTTCCAGGAGTTTCAAGGAATTGGCGGTGGCCGCGGTTTGTTAAGGCTTGATCGCCTATTCTTGAAAAGGCGCGAGAAAGAAAACCTCGCCGCGGGGGTTGGAATCCGCGCCGATTCATCCGAAAGTTTCAAAGGGGAGTCGCCGCCACCCCGTGCGGCGAGTTGAACTGTCGCGATGCCATCAAATCAGCCGTCAGTCACGGAGCATGCGCTCCAACCACCATTGAGTGGGGATGCTGTTCACCAGTGGTACCAAATCATTATGGGCTTCGACTGGAAGCTCGTGCACCACATTATCGATAGACTGAGCATTGGACCGAACCATCTCGTACTCGATCCCTTTTGCGGTGCCGGCACGACTCTCGTTCAGTGCAAGAAGCAAGGAATTCGGTCGGTAGGCGTCGATGCTAACCCCGTTTGCACATTGGCCTCACAGGTCAAGACTTCATGGCATCTCAGTCCGGCTAGCCTTGAGGATTCTCTTGACTCAATTCTACTGGAAGCAGGCGCGATAGACGGCCATGATATGGCTGGTACAGATCCTGCACTAGCCTATCTGCAGACCAGCGGCATGATCGAGCGCGGTTGGCTGTCGCTACATAAAGCGAAGAAGGTGGTATCCATCAATACCGCGATACAGAACCTTGATCTGACATCAGCTGAGCGCAAATTCTTCCATCTTGCGCTTGTTTCGGCCGTCGTTGATCGCATCGCTGATATCAAATTTGGACCTGAAGTCTATTGCCTCAAGGAACCAAAACGAACGCAGGTACTAAATAGCTTCGCGGCCACTGCACGGCTTATGATTCGCGACCTCGAGGAAATTCGCAGAAGCGCCCCCATTCGAACACCAACCAATGTGCTCCTGGGCGACTCCCGCCAATCGGACGTGCTGAAGAGAGCGGTAGGTCCTGGGGCAGACTTTGTAATCACGTCTCCACCTTATCCCGCCGAGCATGACTACACGCGCAGCACCCGCTTGGAACTAATACTGCTCGGTCATATTCGCGCGACAACAGATCTGCGTCCAGTGAAGCAACGGATGCTCAGGTGTCACACCAAAGGTATTTACAAGGACGACTCGGATTCCAAGTTCTCAAGTCGGTACCGGTCAGTCCAGAAGATTGCCCAATCCCTTGACCGACGAGCAAAGCACAGAACTGACGGCTTTTCACGTCTCTATGGCCGAATGGTCCGCGAATATTTTGGCGGGATGGCACGTCATCTGCGGCGTACCTATGAAGCGCTAAAGCCAGGCGGGCGATGTGCGTATGTCATACGTGACCAACAATCCCTACTTGGCCTCTATATAGATACCCCGCAAGTCGTTGCCCAGCTCGCACAGTCGCGTTCGCAGGGCTTCAAGTTAGAAGAGGTCGTAGAGTGGAAGCGTGCGAAGGGGAGTACCGGTAAGCGCGTACTGAGCGAGAAAATTGTGATTCTCCGAAAACCCAATCGGTAGGCAAAGAAGAGGGCGCGCCGAGATGACCGATTCGTGGCAGCCGATCTACTTGTCTGCCAAAGTATTTGGACACTTATCGCAAGGGCTTTATCGAACTCCTGCGGGTGCTGTTAAGGAGCTAATTTCCAACTCCTTTGACGCCGATGCGCAGGTGGTAAAGCTTCACACCGGCTTTCCTCAATTTGAGACGTTCTCCTGTGAAGACGATGGGAAGGGAATGTCCCAAGACGAGTTCCGTCGTCTCATGAATCGAGGCATCGGCAGCAGCTACAAGCGGACTATTAGTCCGCTGACCACTCAATCGGGCCGACCTGTGATCGGGAGGCTGGGCCTTGGTATTCTTTCTCTAGCGCAGATATGCACCCGATTTGAGATCGTTTCACATCACAAGGAAACTAAGACCGCATTCCGCGCTACCATTAAGTTTCCGCCTTACACGCGACAAGAGATGGATAAGATCGCAAAGAAGGCGTTGGAGGATGACGACGAAATACATGGAGGTGAATACCAGCTGGTTGAAGAGCGATATATATCAGCTAAACACGGGTTGAGAATATATACGAAATATCTGCGCGAGTCGTTCAGGAAGAGAATGAGAAATCTGACGCGGCTAGGCAATAAGGTGGTGTTCAAACGGACTGGGCCATATAAGACGTTCGAGCAGTTTCTGGACGTAATTTACGCTAATACACTCACGCAATCTCTCAACCTGCTATCTGACTACGACCAGCTAATTTTTGGTCTCGCGCTGGCTGCCCCTTTGCCCTTGCACGACATCAGAAACCTCGCCACGGAGCTTCCGAGTGTGGAGGAACGTCAATCGGCGGTTAAAGCCTTCGGCTTTCGCGTCTTTGTTGACAACCTGGAATTGCGAAACCCCGTTGCGCTGCCTTCAAATCGCACCGGGACCAAGGCCGCTCAATGCAGCTTGGTCAATCGGAAACGGCAGGAATTTGAACTCAAGGACGGATCTTACAAGGAGGCGGTGACCGTAACTCAACACCGGGTCGCTGTGAGAAACTCGGATGAGCACTTTAGCCTCTACGAACTTAAGTACTCCAACCCTAACGTTGCGGGCACACCTCTGGAATTTAGGGGGTATCTTTTTCAACAAACTGGCCGTCTGTACCCGCGAGACATTCAGGGGGTGCTTATCCGCATAAGCAACGTTGCGATAGGAAAATACGACAATTCCATGATGACGTACCCCTACGCGGAGGGGCCTCGATACGCAATGATTTCAAGCGAACTTTTCGTTGTGCGCGGGTTCGATGACGCCCTAAATATTGATCGCGACAGCTTCAATGAGTTGCATCCACATTATATGCGAGTCCAGGCATTTATGCATTCGATGCTTCACGATCTTATATTCCCGGAAACTTGGGGCGAAGAGAAGCTAAGGAACAAGCAAAGACGGGAAAAGGAAGCTGAGGAAGTCGATAGAAGGTTCGTTCAAAGCCTTCGGCAAACCACTGGTGAGAAGATAAAGTCCATACAGCGTGTCGAGCGCCCCAGGGAGTCGCAGGCGGAGCAGCGAACGTCTCAATCGCCGGTGGAGTTCCGGCCGGCAAAGGGCGAAATCGAAGTCGACAGAGCGCATCCGCTACTGGCTCCATTGTTCCGGCGGAAGAAGCACGCGTCCCTTGTTGAGAAATTGGTGGTTGCGTTCGAACGAGCAAACCAAGAACCGAATCCGACGAAACGAAGAGAGCTATTTTATCGCATCCTGGCCGATATCTTTCAGAGGTGACGTATGACTGATTTTGGTAAGTGGTGGGATGACTTAAAGAAGCACCGAAAGCGCGTGGTGCATTGGCTGCCACATCTTACAGGTGTGCGGAAGAAATTTGCGGGGGTGCGGGAGCCGCGATATTTCACATTATGCGCTAGGTCGATGATAGATGTTTTTATGCTCGTGAAGGAAGGGGTTTTGAAGTTGGATAAGGAAGGATATCAGATTCCCTCTGTGAGGTTTTGTGAGATCGATGAAGAGCAGTTCGCAGAGATAAAGGACATTATAGCTGTCGAAAGCGCGGGCTTTCTCGGGGCACTTGAGGACTTGCTCCTATTCAATGACGATGCATTCACCGCGCAATATCCCACGTCTGACAGCATTGCGGAGGCGCTTGAGGATGAAGGGCTGCAGGAGGACTACGCGATGATCGACCGCCTCCTGTTAAAGAGGGCGCACCTGCAAGTCATGGAGTCCTTCCCATATGACTTTATGAATCTTGATTTCTGTGACTATTACTATCCAAAGCCTCCCGATATGTTGCGGATCAACGAGAGCGTAAGAAGGGTGCTCGATTGGCAGCGTCGCCGCGGCGACGACGACAACGTTCCGGCTGGCGTGGAGGTAAACGACTTCATCTTAGCCGTGACGTGCAGACATGATGAAGAGGGGTTCCCAAAAGAGGCGCAGCAGAGGCTGGCCGCGCTGGTGATGGACAATTGCAAAAAGTCGGAGGCTTACAAGCAAAAAGTTGCGGCCACGAAAGGGACCATGAAAATTGCGGAGTGGGTGCAGAAGGATTCACAGGATTTCTTTCTCGCGGGGTGGCCCAAGGATATTGCTCACTGCGCGAAAGAGCTTGGTTGGTCGATGACAGTGCTTGATTACGTCTACTACTGGAGAGTGGGAGACAGTGGAAAAAAATATGTAATGGTATGTCTGGTTGCTCGGTTTAGCCGGGCTCTGGCCAAGCCAGATTATCTTCCCGCGGCCCTCTACGTGTTGGATCCTGGGAGTCGCATTCAGATCGGCGATATTGATGTGGAGTCGCCAGAGGGCAAGAAGTTACTCAGTAATCTGTCGGAGATCGTTAAATTGAGGAACGAGCAGGCGCGCCGGAAGCAGGTGCTTGAGCTACCTGATCCGAAGATGGGCAGCTCGTGAGGGCGCGCTTCGCGCCATGGGGCGCCAGACGGCGTCGCCGAGCAGCGGGCCACGCGTACTCGCTGTGTAAATAAAGAGGGCGAGCGGCACTTAGCGACGCCGCGGAAGCAGCGTGGAGCAGGGCGCCTTCCCCCCTAAAGCCTCGCCGTAATGCTGCACCTCACCCCATCCGCGTCGTAGCGCAGCGTCGCGGCGCCGCCGAGGTCGCGGCCGACCATCTCCTCGAGCAGGCGGGTGCCGAAGCCTGTCTGGGTCGGCGGGCGCACGGGCGGGCCGCCGCTTTCTTCCCAGTTGAGGTGCAGGATGCCGCCGCGCACCTTCCATTGCACGCTGACGCGGCCGTCGGGGGTCGAGAGCGCGCCGTATTTGGTGGCGTTGGTCGCGAGCTCGTGCAGCGCGAGCGAGAGGGAGAGCGCCTGCTTGGGCGAAAGCTCCAGCGCGGTCCCTGAGAGCCGCACTTGCGCGGGCGCGAACGTGTCGAGGGCGCGCGCCACCACGTCGGTGAGGCTGGCGCCGCTCCAGGAGCGCATGGTCAGGAGGTCGTGCGCCTGCGCCATCGTGCGGATGCGCTGGTCGAGCGCCTTGCGCGCGGAGGAGAGGTCGCGCGCGTTGCGGAAGGTGTGGGCCGTGATCGCCTGGATGGTCGCGAAGGTGTTCTTGATGCGGTGGTTGAGCTCGTTGAGCAGCAGGCGCTGCATCTGCTCGGCCTGCTTGATCTCGGTGAGGTCGCGGCTCGCGCCCGAGATCGCGACCGGCTTGCGGTCGCCGCCTTCGCCCTCGAACTCGACCAGGCCCCAGGCGCTCAGCCAGCGCCAGCTGCCGTCGAGCTGCCGGACGCGATATTCGACGTCGTAGCGGCCGTCGCCCGCGGGATCGAGCGCCTTCTCGACGCGCGACCACATCAGCTGCATGTCGTCGGGATGAAACTTGGTCTTCACGCCTTCCTCGTCGTGGAGGAAGCGTGCCTCGGTGAGCCCGTAGAGGCGCTGCGCGTTCTCGTCGTAGATGCAGATATTGTCCGCGAGCGTGTAGCGCCACGTCCCCATGCTGGAGGCCGTCATGGCGAGATCGAAGGTGCGCTTCTCGCGCTCGCGGGCGAGCGGGTCCGGCGCCGTGTCGCGCGGGCGCGCCGGCCGCGCGCTCGGCAGCGTCAGGTCGTGGCGCGCCATGACGTCGAGCTGCAGGCCGCCGTCGAGCTGGTCCGTGCAGTAGCTGCACATGCAGATCATGCGCCGGCTGCGCACGGCGTCCTGCACGCGCTGCTCGTAGTCCTGGAAATCGGACCACTGCGCGGGCGCGACGAAGGCGCAGTTGCCGCTGGTGCGCAGCCCCGCATGGCCGCGGCCGAGCGCGTCCTGCTCGCGCCGCAGCAGGTCCGTCACGAGATCGTCCGGGCGAAGCGTCGCGCCGGCCGCGTACCAGTCCTCGCCGTTCGCGATCTCGATCTGCTGCTTGCGCTCGCGCGCCTCGAGATCCGGGACCGCCGCGCGCAGCGCCGCACGCGCCTCGTCGGCCGTGAAGGCGCGGCCCGTCACCCACAGGCAGCGCTCGTTGTTCTCGAGCCCGGCCTTGAAATAGGGCACCAGCACATCGCGAAGCTCGTCGCCTGCGCCGAAGAAATGCGCGAGGTGACTGCCCCACTGAAGATGCGGGACGGATCGCAAGCCGGACGGAGAAAAGTCTTGCATGGCGCGCGCCGATTGGTCGGAGAACCGACATAGCGCAAAACGCCGCGAAAGCGTAGCCGTATCGGAGTTCCGCCGCGTCGGCGCCTGCCGTCAGGTCACCCCGGCCCGCGGCCGCACGGCGCCCGCCGCATCGGCCTTCGAGCGCGCCATGCGCCAGCGGCGCACGAAGCTCATGATGCGATTGTGCAGGGCGTCGGAGACGAGACTCGCGAGCGCGAGCTGCGCGATCAGGCGCACGGGCGAAAGGCGCGAGCCTTCGCGGTGCGCGCGATAGAGCCGCACGAGGCTCCCGGCGCGATAGAGCGCCCGGTGCTTCGCGCGGATGCGGCGCCAGACCGCGGCGTGGCGGTTCGACGAATGGCCGAGCAGCATGCCCTGCGTGCTCGCCGTATAAAGAAACAGCGCCTGCGGCACCGCGACGCCCGCGAAGCCCGCATGGATGAGGCGCAGGTTGAACTCCCAGTCCTCGTAGCCGTCGCGCATGCTCTCGTCGTACTTGCCGGCCTTGAGCCACGCGGCCTTGTGCATCAGCACCGTGTAGCCGAGGCAGTTCTTGAACAGGATGTCGAACGCGTTGGCGTAGCGCTCCTGGATGCCGCTCGCGCCGCCGACGAGGCGGATATGCGTGTAGGCGAAGCCGGCCGCGGGATTCGCCTGCAGGGCCGCGAGCGTCTTGGCGAGATAGGCGGGCTCGAGCTGGTCGTCGCAGTCGAGCACCAGCACGATGTCGGCGCTCGCGGCCGCGATCCCGGCATTGCGGGCCGCCGAGAGGCCGCGGTTCTCCTGGTTGAGCACGCGGATGCCGGGGGCGAGCGCGGCGAGCTTCTTCAGCGTGAGCGGATCCGTGGAGCCGTCATTGACCACGATGGTCTCGAAGTCGCGGAAGGTCTGGCGCGCGAGCGAGGCCGTGAGCTGGTCGAGAAACTTGCCGCCGTTGTAGCACGGGACGACGACGCTGAGCGTGGGCATGATCGCGCTCCGTCAGCCGCGCACGCGGCCGAGGGCGGCGCGCGTCTTGACGACCATCGGATAGAGCGAGGGGTGGCGCTTCACATAGCTTTTGAGCTGGCGCAGCCGGCTCGTGATGCCGGCGGCGAGGGCGCCCTGAAGGCTGCCGGGGGCCGCATAGTCGTAGAGCTTGAGCTCGAGGTCGTACCATTCGCGCTTGTAGGGCGCGTCGCCGATGTTGAAGTCGAACGTCTTGAAGCCGCGCTCGAGGAAGTGGCGCATCAGCGCCTGCAGATGGATCGTTCCGGGACTGCAGGCCTCGAACTCGCCGGCCGCATAGCCGGCCAGCATGTAGTCGTAGTTGCCGTGGAACATGAGGCCGAAGCTCGCCGCCACGATGGTGAGCCCGACCTTGATGCTGCTCACATGCACGAGCCCGCGGCACGTCTCGGCGAGCTGCATATGGAAGTCGCGATAGCCGGGCTTCTCGAACAGGTTGGGGACGCCGAGCGAGGCGTAGAGGTCCTTCTTCTGCGCGATCAGCGCTTCGAGCGTCTGCGCGATCTCGGCCGGCTGCTCGGCGGTCGTGAACGTGACCTCGCCGAACTTTTCGAGCCGCCGGCGGCGCTTGCCGTCGGTCTTGCGCCAGGACGAGGAGCGCTTGGCCGCATAGAGCTCGTCCCACGAGCCTTCGAGGCGCGTGATATAGGTGTCGCTCGCGTGCCGCGTGACGTCGAGCGTGAGCAGCGGGTTCGCCTGCGCGCCGACGGTCTCGGGGATCTTGTCGAGGTCGATGAGGTCGAAGCGCGTCTCGCTGCGCAGCAGCCGCAGGATCTCGCGCCAGAGAGCGGGAAACTGCGCCGGGCTCACGGCCTCGGCGAAGTCGCGCGCCAGCAAGGGCGCGCTCGCGCTGTTGAGGAAGGCGGCGAGCCAGACGATGCGGCGCAGCCGCCCGGCCTGCAATGCGAACGGCAGGATGAAGAGGATGCGTCCGCGGCGCCGGCCGATCACCACGGCCGGCGTCACGCCTTCGCGCGCGCCGATATGCTGCTGCCAGGCCGCGACCCAGTCGTAGCTCTGGAACGCGGTGCCGTCCGCCTCCGCCTCGAAGGCGCGCCACTCGCTCTCGATGCCGGCGAGGTCGCGGTGCAGCGAGAGCGCAACGCCGAGGCCCGCCGCGGCCGGCTCCGCCGCGTCACGGCGATCCGGCGCATCCATGTCGATGCGTTCGGCGATGGCGGCGGTCTGTGTCATTCCTGGCCCCAACTGTCCCGGCCGCACCATACTCATCGGCGCCGAAAGAACCATGAAGTGCACGCAAGCGTGATCGCCTTGCGGCAGGTTCGGTAGATAAAGAGTTAATCAAAATCGAGACTGTGCATCGCCGTACCTTTCCGGCGCGCGGATTTCATTAACCATGCGACGCGAGGCGATGCTGTGCGCGTCCGGGACGGCCCGGCAATTGCAGTAACGGCATGTCAAAGTATCTCGTGTAGCGAAACGAAACATGCGCCAGACAGATGTCGCCATCGCGGGAGCCGGTCTCGCGGGCTCCGCCACCGCCGCAATGCTCGCACGCGCCGGCATCGACGTGTTGCTGATCGATCCGCGCGAGAGCTATCCGCCGGATTTCCGCTGCGAGAAGCTCGATACGGACCAGATCGAGATTCTGAAGAAGACCGGCCTCGATGGCGCGGTGATGAAAGCCGCGACGCCCGACCTCAGCCTCTCGATCGCGCGCTTCGGCCGCCTGCTCGACCGCAAGGAGGGGAGGCAGATCGGCATCTACTATCAGGACCTGGTGAATACGGTGCGCGCCGAGGTGCCGCGCCACGTGTTCGTCAACGCCAAGGTCGCGTCGGTCGCGACCGGCGATGAGCGCCAGACCGTCACGCTCTCGACCGGCGAGCAGATCGCGGCGCGCCTCCTGGTGCTGGCGACCGGGCTCAATCTCAGCCTGCGCCACGAGCTCGGCCTCACGCGCACGGTGACGAGCGAGACCCATTCGATCGCCATCGGCTTCGACATCAAGCCCGCGGGCCGCAACGAGTTCGATTTCTCGGCGCTCACTTGCTACTCCGAGTCGCCCGCGAGCCGCGTCGCTTACGTCGCCTTCTTCCCGATCGGGACTTCGACGCGCGCGAACCTGTTCGTCTATCGCGGCCTCGACGATCCCTGGCTCACGCGCTTCCGCGACGCGCCGAAGGCGACGCTGCTCGCCGCCATGCCGGGTCTCGCGCGCCTCGTCGGCCCCTTCGACATCGAAGGGCCGGTGAAGATCCGCCCGATCGATCTCTATGTCACGGACGGACATCGCCAACCGGGCGTCGTCCTCCTCGGCGACGCCTTCGCGACCTCGTGCCCGGCCGCCGGCACCGGCGCCGGCAAGGCGCTGATGGATGTGCAGCTCCTCTGCAACAAGCACGTCGCGCAATGGCTCGCGACGCCCGGGATGAGTGCCGAGAAGATCGCCGCGTTCTACGACGATCCCGAGAAGCTCGCCTACGACGCCTTCTCGACCGACAAGGCCCATGCGCTCAAATCCATGTCGATCGACACCGCGCTGCCCTGGGCGGCGCGGCGCTGGGCGCGCTTCGTCTTCCACGGCTCGCGCGGTGCGCTCCGTGCCGCGCATCGGCGCATCACCGCGAAGCCGGCGCCGGGCCGGGCCAGCGCCGCGGTGCTCGCCTCCGCGCCCTCCCGCCGCGTGCTCTGACGCCGCCGATGAAGTATCTCGACGGACGTGCCGTCATCATCGGCGACGAGGTGGCGCTCGGCGGCGGCCACACCGGCACAGTGGTCTGCTCGATCGACGACAAGCGCGGCACGTCCGGCTTTCCGATCGACGACTGGGCCTATCTCGGCCGCGGCATCCTCATCCATTCGCCGCAGCTCGGCACGCTGCACTTCCCCGAAGCCGATGCCGATCTCGTGCTGCTCAAGCGCAAGGGCGCCTGACACTCACGGAATGATTTTCCGCTCCCGCAGCTCGTCGAACTGGCGCAGGAACATCGCTTCGCTGTCCTGCACCTCGGTGAAGCCGAACTGCTTCGCCTTGGTGGTGGACGAGATGATGTCCCAGTCCGGCGCGAACACGAAGTTGCCGTAGGCCCAGCGCACCAGCGCGTCGAAGGGGATCGCCTGCAGGCCGTGCTGCGCGACGAGGCGCTCCCACAGCGGCGCCTTGTCGGCCATCATCTGCACGAGATCGATCTTCTGCGGCGCCGCGGTCTTCATCCCGAAATAGTCCGCGAAGACCGGCCAGAGATCGCGCCAGCGGAAGACGTCGCCATTGGTGATGTTGAACGGCTGGTTCGCGGCGCCCGGCGTCGTCGCCATCCACTGGCAGGCGCGCGCGACGAGCCCGGAGTCGGTCACGTTGTAGAGCGCCACCGCATTCGCCTCGCTGCCCGGATGGCGCAGCGGCAGGCCGAGCGCCTTCGAGACCGTGGCGTACACCGCGAGCACCATGACAAGGTTCATCGGATTGCCGATCGCGAAGCCGCAGATCGCGTGCGGGCGCGCCGACGACCAGGTCCAGGCTTTGCCGGCCTGCCGCGCGACGATGAAGTCCTGCTGGTCGTAGTAGAAGTTCGGCGGCATGTGGCGTGGATCGCTTTCCCGTGCGGGCGTCTTGAACGGTCCGAGATGGCTGCCGTACCACTTGGTGCCGTGCATCAGGTTGACGTGCTGCAGGTCCGTCGCCGCGGGCTCCACCGCATCCATCAGGTTCGCGAGCAGCGCCAGGTTCGGCGCGACCATCTCGGCCCAGCTCGGCTTCTCGATATAGGCCGCGAAGAAGATGTGCGTGACCTCGGCGAGGGCGCCGAGCTTGCGCCGCGCATCCGCCGCATCGAGCAGGTCGACCGCGATATGCCGCACGTCGAGATCAGGCGCGCGCCGCGACACCGCGATGACGTCCCAGTCCGGATCGGCCGCGAGCTGGCGCAGCAGATTGCGTCCGACGACGCCGGTGGCGCCGGCGACGAGCGCGGTCTTGCGAGTCATGAAAGAACCTGCATGCAGAATCTCACAGTTGAGTGAACAGAGCAGGGGAGAGCCGCCGCTGTCCAGAGCGCAAGTGCCTGAACGGCGCGGCGGTCGCGCCTGCTGCGCTGACACGAAATGTCACCATCGGAATCCCGCCAAACTTGTTACTCGCGCGCTCCGTGGCCCGCTCCTATCTCTCGGGCAATCCGCCGCATCCGCGCGAGCGGGAACAAGGGAGAAAAGAATGGCGAAGCAAACCGCAATGAAGACGCCGCCGGTGGTCTCGCCTGCGCAATGGGAGGCCGCGCGCCAGGACATGCTCGTGAAGGAGAAGGCGCACACGCGCGCGCGGGATGCGCTCGCGGCCGAGCGTCGGCGCATGCCGTGGATGGCGGTCGAGAAATCCTATGTCTTCGAAGGGCCGAACGGGAAGGCGAGCCTGCTCGACCTGTTCGAGGGCCGCCGTCAGCTCATCGTCTACCGCGCCTTCTACGAGCCCGGCGTCTTCGGCTGGCCCGAGCACGCGTGCCGCGGCTGCTCGATGGTGGCCGATCAGGTCGCCGATGTCGCGCATCTGAATGCCCGCGACACGACGCTCGTCTTCGCTTCGCGCGCGCCGCAGGCCGACATCGCGCGGCTGAAGGCGCGTATGGGCTGGAAGATGCCCTGGTACACGGTCACGGACAGTTTCGACGCCGACTTCGCGGTGGACGAGTGGCACGGGACGAATGTGTTCTTCCGGGCTGCCGATGGCAGCCGCGACGGCGACCGCGTGTTCCGCACCTACTTCATCAACAACCGCGGCGACGAGCAGATGGGGAGCACCTGGAATTATCTCGACATCACGCCGCTCGGCCGCCAGGAGGTCTGGGAGGATTCGCCCGAAGGCTATCCGCAGACGCCGCCCTACAAATGGTGGAACTGGCACGACAGCTACGAGGCGGGCGCCGCGCCCGACAAGAAATGGGTCGAGGTGTCGGACGCCGGCGAGAAGGCGTTCCGCGAGCGCAAGAACTAGGTCCTGGGTTCACCGGTACGGAGCCATGGCCCGTGTGGACCGTGGCGTGCTGGAGAAATGATGTGCCTCATTGATCATTGGTCCACGGGCATGCCATGCATGCTGGTCAATGAGGACGTGAGCCGATGAACCTCGGACTGGAAGGGAAGACCGCGCTCATCACGGCCGCCAGCGGTGGAATCGGCAGCGGTATCGCCGGCGCACTCGCCGATGCAGGCGTGCGTGTCGCCATCAGCGCCCGCAGGCGCGATGCGCTGGAGCAGGTGGCAGAGGGGCTCGCGTCGCGTGCCGGCGGTCGCCCGGTCATCGTGGTGGGAGACGTGTGCGCACAAGCCGGCCCGTCTCAAATTGCTGCTGACGCATCGGCGGCACTCGGCGGGCCTGTCGATATCCTCGTCAACAACGCCGGTGCGGCGAGGCCCGCGATAGGCGAGGCTGACGATGCTTTCTGGGACGAGGCAATGACGCTCAACTTCTTTGCGGCGCGGCGGCTGACCGATCTCATCTCGCCGGCAATGAAGGCGCGGAACTGGGGGCGGATCATCAACATCTCGGGCGCGCTTGTCGCGCCCAAGCTGAATGGAGCGGCGCCCGCCAAGGCTGCTCTCGTCAGCTGGTCCAGAACGCTGTCGTCAGAGCTCGCTCCCTATGGTGTCACCGTCAACACGATCGCACCCGGTCGCATCAACTCGGCCCAGATCCAGAAATTGCATCCGACCGAGCAAGCGAAGGCGGAGTTCATTAAGCAGAACATCCCGGCGGGCTATTTCGGGGAGCCTCATGACATCGCCCACCTCGTCGCGTTTCTGGCCTCTCCGCTCGCCCGCTACATCAACGGCGCCGCGATCCCGGTTGATGGCGGCGCGGTACGTCGGGTGTAGAGCGCGTCATTCGTCGCGCGGCAGCATCGCCGGGTTCCAGGCCACTTCCCACAAATGGCCGTCCGGATCGCTGAAGTATCCCGCGTAGCCGCCGTAGAACGTCTCGTGCGGCGCCTTCACGATCGTTGCCCCGGCGCGACCGGCCTGCGCCATCACCTCGTTGACCTCCTCGCGGCGCACGACATTGTGAGCGATCGAGAGCGCCGTGCTGCTCACGGGCGTCTTCGACAAACCTGTGTCATGCGCGAGATCGTCCTGCCCCCAGAGCGCGAGCTTGAGGCCGCCCGCGAGGTCGAAGAATGCGACGGCGCCGTGCTCGAACTCGCGGCCGACGATTCCCTCGCTCGGCAGTCCGAGCCCGTCGCGATAGAAGGCGAGCGACCGCTCGAGGTCACTGACGCCGAGCGTCAGCAGCGTGATGCGTGGCTTCATGTGACCTCCTGTTCGTTCGCTGCGGAAAAATCGTCACAACGCGAAAGCATGGTCACCAGGGCTTGCGTCCGTGAAGGAACATGGCGATGCTCGCGTCGCAAATGAATTGGACGTGACGACACGCTATGGCACTGGACACCTGATGGCACTGGATACTTGGCTGATCTATCTGCTGGCCACCATCGGCCTCTCGCTCTCGCCCGGACCCAACGGATTGCTCGCGCTCACCCACGGCGCGCTGCACGGCCGCGGCAAGGCGATCTACACGATCCTTGGCGGCGTCGCGGGCTTCGTCATCGTGATCGCGCTGTCGATGTTCGGCATCGGCGCGCTGCTGAAGGCCTCGGTCGGCTGGATCACGGTGCTGAAATGGGTCGGCGGCGCTTATCTGGTGTGGCTCGGCATCCAGGTCTGGCGCGCGCCCCCGATCGCGCTCGAGACCGGCAGTGCGGCCGGCGACGCAAGAGGCGCCGTGCTCTGTCGCCAGGGCCTGCTCTCGGCGCTCACCAATCCGAAAGCGATCCTGTTCTTCGCGGCGTTCCTGCCGCAGTTCATCGACCCGGCGCGCAGTCTCTTCGTGCAGTTCGTGATCATGGCCAGCACCTTCGCGGTCGTCGAGCTCGTCTACGAGTTCATGGTCGCCACCATGGCGCAGAGCATCAGCCCCTTGCTCGCCCGCATCGGCCGCCGCTTCAATCGCGCCTGCGGCGGCATCTTCATGGCGATCGGCGTCGCCCTGCCGCTGCGCGGGTGAGGGCCGTCACCGCAGCTCTTCGATCGCAGCGACCACGTCGTCCGGCGCTTCGAACGGCACGAAGTGGCCGACGCCCGGCAGGATTTTCAGCGTCATGTTCGGGAAGAACTCGGGCAGGCGGTCGGTCCAGGCCACCGGGAAGATCGGATCGCTGTCGCCCCACAGGATGCGCGTCGGCTGCAGCACGCGCAGCGTCTCCGGGGCCGGCTCGGCGCCGCGCGGCGC
>JAEYAU010000201.1 GCA_023404705.1 Pseudomonadota bacterium | reverse complement strand
TGTCCGCCCCACCCCGCCGCCCCCACGGCCCCGACGCGGTCGCTTTCTATCTCTCGGGCCAGCTTCTCACCGAGGACTACTACGTCGCCAACAAGCTGATGAAGGGCTTCATCGGCAGCGCGAATGTCGACACCAACTCGCGCCTCTGCATGGCCTCCTCGGTTGCGGGCCACCGCCGCGCCTTTGGGGCCGACACGGTGCCCGGCATCTACGCGGATCTCGACGAGGCCGATCTCATCGTGCTCACCGGCTCGAATGCCGCGTGGTGCCACCCGGTGCTCTATCAGCGCATGCTGCGCAACAAGCAGCAACGCGGCGCGAAGGTCGTTGTGATCGATCCGCGCCGCACGGCCACAGCCGGTGATGCCGACCTCTTTCTCAGCGTCGCGCCCGGCATGGATACGGCGCTGTTCAGCGGCCTGCTGGTGCATCTCGCGGAGGCGGGCGCGATCGACACCGACTATGTCGAGGCGCACACCTCGGGCTTCCCGGCGGCACTTGCCCGCGCGCGCGAGATCGCGCCCGACGTGAGCGCGACGGCGCGCGCCTGCGGCCTCCGCGAAGAGGAGTTGGCGGCCTTCTTCGCGCTGTTCGCCGCGATACCGCGCGTGGTCACGTGCTTCTCGCAAGGCGTGAACCAGTCCGCGCAGGGCACCGACAAGGTCAACGCCATCATCAACTGCCACCTCGCGACCGGCCGCATCGGCAAGCCCGGCATGGGCCCGTTCTCCCTCACGGGCCAGCCCAACGCCATGGGCGGTCGCGAGGTCGGCGGGCTCGCGAACCAGCTCGCCGCGCATATGGGCTTCAGCGAAGCCGAGATCGATCGCGTGCGCCGCTTCTGGGATGCGCCCCGCATGGCCAGGCGCGAAGGCCTCAAGGTCGTGCAGATGTTCGAGGCGATCGAGCGCGGTGAGATTAAGGCGCTCTGGGTGATGGCAACCAATCCGGCCGTCTCGCTGCCGCGCGCCGGCGCCGTGCGCGACGCGCTGGCGAAGCTCGAGCTGCTGGTCGTCTCGGAGAATGTCATCTCCAACGACACCGTGACGGCCGGCGCGCATGTGCTGCTGCCCGCTGCCGCGTGGGGCGAGAAGGACGGCACGGTGACCAATTCGGAGCGCCGCGTCTCGCGTCAGCGCGCGTTCCTGCCGCTGCCCGGCGAAGCGAAGCCCGACTGGTGGATCGTCACGCAGGTCGCGCGGCGCCTCGGCTTCGCGCGCGCCTTCGCCTACGCGTCGGCCGCCGATATCTTCAGCGAGCACGCCGCGCTGTCGGCTTTCGAGAACGACGGCGCGCGCGATTTCGATCTCGGCGCGCTCGCGGAGCTGAGCGACGAAGCTTATGACGCGCTCGATCCCGTGCAATGGCCGGCACGCGGCGAGACGACCGCAACAGAAACCCGCTTCTTCGCCAACGGCGGCTTCTTCACCCCCGACCGCAAGGCGCACTTCATCGCGCCGGAGCCGCCGCGCCCGCGCGCCGCTGTCGCACCGGAGTTTCCGCTGCGTCTCAATACTGGCCGCGTGCGCGACCAGTGGCACACCATGACGCGTACCGGTCAAAGCCCGCGTCTCGGCGCACATCTGCCCGAGCCGTTCGTCGAGGTGCATCCCGACGATGCCGAAACCGCGGGCCTCATCGACGGCGGCTTCGCGCGTGTCACAACACAGCACGGCGCCTGCGTGCTCAAGGTCATCATCAGCGAAGGCCAGCGGCGCGGATCGCTGTTCGTGCCGATCCACTGGAGCGCCGCGAACGCGTCGTCCGCGCGCATCGGCGAGCTCGTGACGCCCGCCACCGATCCATTCTCGGGCCAGCCGGAAGCGAAGGCCACGCCCGCCGCCGTCACGCCGATCGAGTTCGCGTATCGCGGCTTCGCGCTGTCGCGCGCGCCGCTGGTGTTGCCGAACACCTGGTGGGTGCGCGTGGCGGTGGCGGGGGGCCACGGCTATCTCTTCGCGACCGACCTTGCGCCACCGCGTTGGCACCGGCATGCGCAGGCTGCGTTCGGCGACGCTGAGCTTGCCGAATATGTCGACGCGCCGCGCGAGATCTTTCGCCTCGCGGCCTTCCGTGCGGGCCGACTCGAAGGCTGCTTGTTCGTCGGCCCCGCCGGCATGGCACCGCAATGGGATGCCGTGAAGGCGCTGTTCGAGGCCGAGGCGCTCGCGAATGAGCAGCGCCGCATGCTGCTCTCCGGACGCGCGGCCGACGGTCTCGCGTACACCGGGCCCGTCATTTGCGCGTGCTTCGGCGTCGGTCTCGCAACCATTCGTGATGCGCTCGACTCCGGCGCAGCCGCGAGCGTAGAAGACATCGGTAGAGCACTGCGGGCCGGAACCAATTGCGGCTCCTGCCTGCCGGAGCTGAAGAGGATCGTTCATGAGTGCATCTCGGTCCCCGTCTGAAGCGCGTGGTCCGCGCATGGAGCCGCTGGCACGCCTGCCGGTGTTTCTGGCGCTCGCGGGCAAGCGCGCCGTGGTGGCGGGCGGCAGCGCGGCTGTCGCCTGGAAGGCGGAGCTGCTCGCGGCTGCGGGCGCCGCGGTGCAGGTCTATGCGGGCGAGCCGGGCGCCGAACTGCTTGACGTCGCGGCAGGACATGACGCGATCACGATCCATCGCCGCGCCGTGACGGCCGCCGATCTCGCGGGCGCCGCGGTGGCGATCGGCGGCTGCGAGGACGACGCGGAGGCGGCGACCTTCGCCGCGATGGCACGCGCCGCCGGCGTACCCGTCAATGTGATCGACAAGCCGGCGTTCTGCGACTTCGCCTTCGGCGCCATCGTCAACCGCTCGCCGCTCGTCATCGGCATCTCGACCGACGGCGCCGCGCCCGTGTTCGGCCAAGCGATCCGCGCGCGGCTCGAGGCCCTGATCCCGCAGGGCTTCGCGCGCTGGGCCGAAGCCGCGCGCCAATGGCGTCCGCGCGTGCAGGCGCTCGCGCTCTCGTTCCGCGGCCGGCGCAACCTCTGGGAGCGCTTCACGGCGCGCGCGGTCGCCAACCCGAACGCGATCCCGGACGAACGCGATCTCGACGCGCTGCTGAGCGATGCCGAGACGAGCGAGACCGGCTCGGTCGTGATCGTCGGCGCCGGTCCGGGCGATCCCGAATTGCTGACGCTGCGCGCGGTGCGCGCGCTGCAGTCCGCCGACGTGATCCTGATCGACGACCTGGTCTCGCCCGAGATCCTCGATTTCGCGCGCCGCGAGGCCAAGAAGCTGATGGTCGGCAAGACCGGCCACCGCCCGTCCTGCAAGCAGGACGAGATCAACGAGACGATGGTGCGCCTCGCGAAGAGCGGCAAGCGCGTGGTGCGTCTCAAGGGCGGCGACCCCATGATCTTCGGCCGTGCCGCCGAAGAGATCGCGGCCTGCGACGAGGCCGGCATCGCGGTCGAGGTCGTGCCGGGTGTGACGGCCGCGCAAGGCGCGGCGGCGCGCCTCGGCGTCTCGCTCACGCAGCGCGACGTGGCGCGGCGCGTGCAATACGTGACGGGCCATGACACGCGCGGCGCGCTGCCCGATATCGACTGGCAGTGCCTCGCCGATCCGGCCGCGACCACCGTCGTCTACATGCCGCAGAAGACGCTGCCCGAGCTCGCCCGCCGCGCGGTGGCGCTCGGCCTTGCGCCTGAGACGCCGGCCGTGGCGATCGCGCGTGCGACGCGCGCGGACCAGCAGGTGATCGCCGGCACGATCGGCGATCTCGCCGAGCGTCTCGCCGCGACGCCGCTCGAAGGCCCGGTGCTGGTGATGATCGGCTCTGCCGTCGCGGCAGTTCGGAGCCGATCCGCGCCGGACGAAACCCGCGCGCTCGCGAGCGCCTGAAGCACGGGTTGGGCGGGCCCTCGCCCACACGCGCATTTTCCCTGGACACGCGTCGGGCCTGTCGCGGAGTATGCCGGCCGCACACGACCGCGGAGAAACACGCGTGGACAAGTTGAAGCCCCTGCCCTTGTTGCCGACCACCGTGGTCGGAAGCTATCCGCAGCCCGACTGGCTGGTGAACCACGACGTGCTCGGGGCGCAGACCGTGCCGCGCGTGCGCGTGCGCGAGATGTGGCGCCCGGCCGACGAGCATCTCGAAGAGGCGCAGGACGACGCCACGCTGATCGCGATCCGCGACATGGAGCGCGCCGGCATCGACATCATCACGGACGGCGAGATGCGGCGCGAGAGCTACTCGAACCGTTTCGCCACCGCGCTCGACGGCATCGACATCGACACGCCCGCCATCATCAAGAACCGCGCCGGGGTCGACACCATGGTGCCGCGCGTCGTCGGCAAGGTCCGCCGCAAGGCGCCGGTCGAAGTGCGCGACATGCAGTTCTTGCGCCGCAATACTGACCGCCCCGCCAAGATCACCTTGCCGGGCCCCTTCACGATGAAGCAGCAGGCGAAGAACGAGTTCTACAAGGATGACGAAGAGCTCGTCATGGATTTCGCGGCCGCCGTCAACGAAGAGGCGAAGGACCTCATCGCGGCGGGCGCCGACGTGATCCAGCTCGACGAGCCCTGGCTGCGCAACGATCCCGAGGCTGCCAAGCGCTATGCCGTGAAGGCGATCAACCGTGCGCTGGAAGGCTTGAGCGTACCGACCGTGATCCACCTCTGCTTCGGCTACGCCTTCCTGGTGAAGAACAAGCCCGACAGCTACTTCTTCCTGCCCGAGCTCGCCGACACGGTGGCGAAGCAGATCTCCATCGAGGCCGCGCAGCCGCAGATCGACCTCGGCGTGCTCAAGGAGCTCTCCGGCAAGTCCATCATGCTGGGCGTGATCGATCTCAACACCGGCGTCGAAGCGCCCGAGACCGTCGCCGACCGCATCCGCCACGGCCTCAAATATGTCGCGGCCGACCGCCTGATCCCGGCGCCCGACTGCGGGATGAAGTACCTCACCCGCGAGGTGGCCTTCGGCAAGCTGAAGGCGCTGGCCGCGGGCGCCGCGATGGTGCGGAAGGAGCTGTCGTAGCCGCAAGCGATATCCTCAATGCCGTCACCCTGAGGTGCTCGACGCGCAGCGTCGAGCCTCGAAGGGCGACGGCCGAGGCGCCGCCGCGTACTCGCTGACAGGCCCGGGCCGTTCATCCTTCGAGGCTCCCGCTCGTCGCTCCGCGACGAGCCCTCGCACCTCAGGATGACGGGTCTGGCGTGATCGCCCGCCGCCGATCAGCGGGTTCCCTGCGCCGATTCACCACGCGCCCAGCTTCTTGCGACGCATCCCATGTGAACCGCTATTCTCACGCCGGGGGCTGAGGATTCGAATCAGGCGACGCGCGTGAGGCTTCCCCGGCGATGAGCGTGACACCGACCGGCCGCGGCGCCGCGGCGCCGGCCTCGCGCGCCTATGTGCTATTCGTCCTCACGGCGCTCGGCACCTTCAATCAGCTCGACCGCCAGCTGATGAACATCCTGCTTGAGCCCGTGCGCCAGGAGTTCGCGCTCTCCGACGTCCAGCTCGGCCTCCTCACCGGCCTCGCCTTCGCGCTGATCAACACCGTGCTCAGCATTCCGGCCGCGCTCTGGGCCGTGCATCACAGCCGCCGCGACCTGATCGCGGCGGCCGCCGCATTCTGGGGCCTGATGACCATCCTCTCGGGCGCCGCGCAGACGTTCTGGCAACTGCTGCTGGCCCGCATGGGCATCGGCGCCGGCGAGGCCGCCGGCCCGCCCGCCTCGCAGGCGATGGTCTCCGACCTCTATGCGCCGGGCGAGCGCGCCACCGCCATGGCGCTGCTCGCCGCGGGCGTGAACATCGGCGCGTTCCTCTCCTTCCTGGTCGGCGGACTCATCGGGCAGCGCTACGGCTGGCGCATGGCCTTCCTGGTCGCGGGCGCGCCGACGCTGCTCTTCGCGCTGCTGATGCGCCTCACCGTGCACGAACCGCCCCGCGCCGCCGATCCTTCCGACAGCCCCGTGCCCGTGACATCGGCCGCGCTGGTGCGCGAGACGCTGCGCCTGATCTGGACCGATCGCGTCGCGCGGCACATCTGCATCGGCGCAACGCTCACCTCGGCGACCGCCTTCGCGGCCGGCGCCTGGGTGCCCTCCTACATCATGCGCTCGCACGACCTCGAGATCGCGGCGACGGGCCTCTATCTGGCGCTCGTGCTGGGCATCGGCGGCGCGCTCGGCACCGCGCTGGGGGGCCGCATCTCGGATGCGCTGCGCCGGCGCGACGTGCGCTGGGCGCTCTGGTTCGTCGCGCTCGCCTTCCTGGCCACCAAGCCGTTCAGCATCGCCTTCTATGTGCTCGACGACACCGTGCTGGCGCTCGTGCTGTTCGCACTGCCCGCCATGCTGGCGATCGTCTATGTCGGCCCGAGCCTCGCGGTGCTGCACGAGCGCGTGCCCGCGAGCCTGCGGCCGATCGCCTCCGCGGTGTTCGTGCTGCTGATCAACCTGGTCGGCCTCGGCCTCGGCCCGCTCATGACGGGCGCCATGAGCCAGTACGCTTTCGCCGAGCACGGCGAAGACTCGCTGCGCTACGCCATGGTCGTGATGCAGGCGGTCGGCATCTGGGGCGCCATGCACTTCTACGTGGCGGGGCGCGGCCTCAAGGCCTGACGGACGCCTCAGTGCTCCCGCTAGGCCTGCGGATCCATGAAGGTCACGCGGCCCGTGGCGACGTCGTGCATCGCGCCCGCGATGATGAGCTGCTTCGCGGCGACCAGCTCCTTCAGCACCGCACTCCTTTTCGTCAGCTCGGCGAGCGCGAGCTTCACGTTGGTCTCCGCCACGGCCTGCACGAAGGCCTTGTTCTTCGTCGTGTGCTCGCCCGCCATCTTGGTCGCCGTCACGGCCGGCCGGATGTTGGCCAGCGTATGCGTCAGATTGCCGAGCTTCACATTGTCGATCACGCCCTTGACGGCGCCGCATTCGCTGTGGCCGAGCACCACGATGGCGCGCGCCCCCGCGACCTTGGTCGAATATTCCAGGCTGCCGATGATGTCGGTGTTGACGAAGTTCCCGGCGACGCGCGCCGCGAAGATATCGCCGATGCGCTGATCGAACACCAGCTCGGGCGGGACGCGCGAATCGATACAGCCGACGACCGCGGCGAACGGCGCCTGGCCGTGCGCGGTCTCCTTGACTTGCGCCATGAGATCGCAGTTGACGGCCTTGCCGCTAGCGAACCGCTCGTTGCCGGCTTTCAGCCTTGCCAGGGCCTCCTGCGGCGTGACCGCCTTCTGCCGGTCCGGCGTGAACACGGCGCACGAGTCGGATTGGGCATGGGCCGAAGCCGCGGTGCCCGTGAACACGGCGAGCGAGGCGCAGCCGCAGAACATACGGCGGGTCAGCATGTCCTGATGTCCTGTGTTGAGGTCCGGAGGCCGCACACTAGGCTTCCGGCGCTTAACGAACCACTCTCCTAAGGTCCGTAAGACTCGTCAACTTGTATAGTCGTGAGAGTGGAGCCGGTAAGGCTGTGCACGGGGCCTGCCGTTACGCGCGCCTGCGCGCCACGCCCGACGCCGGCCTCGGTCCGGTATCGAGATGGAAGTCCGTGCCGTTGCGGGTTTCGGCGACGCGGCCCGTTCGGATCAGGAAGGCGCTGAAGCGCTCGTCTTGGCGCCGCTCCGTCGCATAGGCCGCAAACAGCGGATCGAGGCTCGCCACGATGCCATCGTGGTCGAGGTCCTCCGCATAAAGCTTGGAGAGGCGCGAGCCGTCGAAGGCAGCGCCCAGATAAAGATTGTAGCGGCCGGGCCCCTTGCCGACGAGGCCGATCTCCGCGAGGTAAGGCCGCGCGCAGCCGTTCGGGCAACCCGTCATGCGGATCACGATCTCGTCCTCGGCGAGGCCGTGGCGCGCGAGCCGCTCCTCCAGCGCCGTGACCAGCGTCGGCAGATAGCGCTCGCTCTCGGCGAGCGCGAGGCCGCAGGTCGGCAGCGCCACGCAGGCCATAGAGTTGCGTCGCAGCGCGCCCGCGTGCGCGTCGAGGACGTGCGCGACGACGAGCGCTTCGATCTTCGCGCGGTCGCCTGGCGCGACATTGGCCACGATCACGTTCTGGTTCGCCGTGATGCGGAACTCGCCCGTATGGATCTCGGCGATGCGGCGCAGCCCCGTGAGCAGCGCCGGCCCGTTCGGGATGTCGCGCACGCGGCCATTCTCGATGAACAGCGTGAGATGCGATCCGCGCTCGCCCTCGGTCCAGCCGTAGCGATCACCCGTGTGTGTGAAGCCGAAGGGCCGCGCCTTCGCGAGCCGCACGCCGCTACGCCGCTCGACCTCGGCGCGAAACGCATCGAGGCCGCGATCGTCGATCGTGTATTTGAGCCGCGCATGCTTGCGGTTCATCCGGTCGCCCCAGTCGCGCTGCACCGTCACGACGGCCTCGGCGACCGCGAGCGCGTCCTCGGGCGCGCAGAAGCCCATCACGTCGGCCGTGCGCGGATAGGTCTCGGGCTCGCCATGGGTCATGCCCATGCCGCCGCCGACCGTCACGTTGTAGCCCGCGATCTCGCCGGCATCGTCGAGGATTGCGATGAAGCCGAGATCCTGCGCGAAAATGTCGACATCGTTGTCGGGCGGCATCGCCACCACGATCTTGAACTTGCGCGGCAGATAAGTGCGGCCGTAGATCGGCTCGACCACCTCCGCTTCGCCGCCCGCCACCTTCTCGCCGTCGAGCCAGATCTCGCGATAGGCCGGCGTCTTCGGCAGCAGATGGTCGGAGATGCGCGCCGCCAGCGCGTGCGCGGCCGCATGCGCGCGCGAGCGCTGCGGGTTCGACGAGGCCAGCACGTTGCGATTCACGTCGCCGCAGGCCGCCAGTGTATCGAGCGACGCCGCATTGATGGCCTGCATCGTCGCCTTGAGGTTCGACTTGATCACGCCGTGGAACTGGAAGGTTTGGCGCGTGGTGAGGCGCAGCGTGCCATTGGCATAGTCGCGCGCGATGCGGTCGAGCGCGAGCCACTGCTGCGGCCCGCACACGCCACCGGGCAAGCGCAGCCGCAGCATGAAGGCGTAGGCCTTCTCCATCTTCTTGGCGGTGCGCTCGGGCCGCAGGTCGCGATCGTCCTGCAGATACATGCCGTGGAACTTGACGAGCTGCTGATCGTCGTCGCTGATCGCGCCGGTCGCGATCTCGGCAAGCCCTTCGGAGAGCGTGCCGCGCAGATGGGCGCTCGCTTCCTTGATGCGCTCGTTGCGTGACAGATCTGCCATCAGTAGACGTCTTGCAGGTAGCGCCGCTCGCTCTCGAGCCCCGCAACCGCGGCTTCGGCGGCCTCGGGCGCGAGCGCCTTCACGTCCGCATAGCAATCGACCAGCGTGGCGCGCACGTCTTTCGCCATCGCCTTGGCGTCGCCGCACACATAGAACCGCGCGCCGTTCTCCAGCCAGTCGACGAGATCGCGCCGCTGCGCCCAGAGCCGGTGCTGCACATAGACCTTCTCGGGCGCATCGCGCGAGAAGGCGAGATCGAGCCGCGTCAGGGCGCCGGCCTCGAGCGCGTCCTGCCACTCGAGCTGATAGAGGAAGTCGTGGGTGTAGCGGCGGTCGCCGAAGAACAGCCACGAGCGCCCGCTGCCGCCGATCGCCTGCCGCTCCTGGACGAAGGCGCGGAACGGCGCCACGCCCGTGCCCGGCCCCACCATGATGATGTCGGTCGCCGGGTCCGGGAGGCGGAAATGCTTGTTGGGCTTGAGGCGCACCCGGAGATTGGCGCCGCGTTTCACGCGATCGGCCACAAAGGTCGAAGCCACGCCAGCCCGGGGGCGCCCGTGCGTCTCGTAGCGCACGGCCGCGATCAGCAGATGCGCCTCATCGCCGACCTCCTTGCGCGAGGAGGCGATCGAATAAGCGCGCGGCGGCAGCGGCCGCGTCAGGCCCGTGAGTTGCTCGGCCGAGAGCGTCGCCGGGAAAGCTTCGAGCAGGTCGATGAGCTGACGCCCCGCAATCCAATCCCGGGCCTGATCGGTCTCGATGAGATTGCGCACGCCGGCATGCCCGGTCGCGCCCGCGAAACTCTCGATCGTCTTCAGCGACAACGTCGTAATATCCCGCTCGCTCATGAGCGCGGCACGCAACCCGTCATCGCCGCCGAGTCCGACCGCCGCGAGGACCGCATCGACCAGTGCGGGATCGTTCTCGGCGAACAGATCGAGCGAATCGCCCGGCTCATAGGCGGGCGGGCGACCCGCGAAGCCGAGCGCCAGATGGATCGTCTCCTTGTCGGAGCGCGAGGAGTTGAGATTGACGTGCTCGGTAACTTCCGCCGCGACCGGCTCGCGGCTCGCATCGACCGAGCGCGCCGCGAAATCGATCGCCACCACGTTGGTAGGTGACTCCTGCGCGGGCGCGAGCATTTCGAGCGTCCGCTTGATCCAAGTCGCGGCCGGCGCCTCGAAGTCGAGATCGCAGTCGACCCGCTCCACGGCGCGCGTCGCGCCGAGCTCGGCGAGCCGCGCGTCGATCGCCTTGCCGATCGCGCAGAATTCCACATAGGCCGTGTCGCCGAGCGCGAGTACGCCGAACGTCACGTCGTCGAGACGCGGCGCCGCATCGCTCATCAGCTCGCCATAGGCGCGCACGGCGCGCGCGGGCGGATCGCCTTCACCCCAGGTCGCCGCGATCACGATCAGCCGCTTCGCGCGCGTCAGATCCGCGAGTGTCAGATCCGCGAAGTCGAGGATCGTCGGCTTGAAGCCGCTCTTGCGCGCGAGCTTCGCGACGTCCTGCGCGAGCCGCTCGCAATTGCCCGACTCGCTTGCGAACAGGATCGTCAGCGGCTCGGCCGCGCGCGCGACCGGGGCGGTCGCTGGCGCCGGTGCATTCGCCTCGAGGCCCGCAAGGAAGCCCGCGAGCCATGCACGCTGCACCGGATTGGCGGCGCTGAGCACGCGGTCGAGCGTGACCAGATCGTCGTCCGCGAACGGGGCCGTGCCGGGGAGAAAAGCCATGCCGGACATGCCGAAGTGTTCCTGCCGCGGACTCGCAAAGTCAACGAAAATGTTCTTTTTGTCGAACATTCCCTTCGGAGTAAATCGGCCTCTCCCAGCGTCATTGGGGAGAACATTCAAACCTCCCAAGCCGCTCGCCGGGATTGGACTGGAGGTCGGATGATTGACCTTGGGCCAAATAGAACAACGAGTTGAGAGGAAGTTGTCCTTCCGGAAGGAGGCCCAAAAGGACATCCTTTCTCCGGATCAGCGGACCGCCGCACGAACACGTCTTTTGGCGGGCCTGCCGTTGACTTCGTTCTGTAAAAAGAACAATGTTCTCTGGCTGCCCTCCCCGAGGATCTCATGCCGCCTCAGCCCAGCACCGAGCGAGCCGATGCCATCCGGGACACGCTCGGCCCGTTCTCGGCGGTCGAGCGCGTCGCGGCGGCGCGGCGCCTGATCGCGGGCCGCATCGTCTTCACGACCAGCTTCGGCCTCGAGGATCAGGCGGTCACACACATGATCTTCGCGCACGACATCGACGTGGATGTCGTGACCCTCGACACCGGCCGCCTCTTCCCCGAGACCCATGACGTGTGGGCCGAGACCGAGCGCCGCTATGGCCGCCGCATTCGTGCCGAGGTGCCGGAGCGCACGGCCGTGCAGGACTTGGTCGCCGCGCAAGGCATCAACGGCTTCCGCAATTCGCTCGACGCGCGGATCGCCTGCTGCGAGGTGCGCAAGGTGGTCCCGCTCGGCCGCGTGCTCGCGGATGCGAGCGGCTGGATCACGGGACTGCGCGCCGACCAGTCGCGCGAGCGCGCCGTTACGCCGTTCGCCCAACTCGACCCGGCGCATCGGCTGATCAAGATCAATCCGCTCGCCGACTGGCACCGTGACGACGTCGTCCGCTTCGTCACCGACCATGGCATTCCCTACAACCGGCTGCACGACCGCGGCTTCCCCTCGATCGGCTGCGCGCCCTGCACGCGCGCCGTGCAGCCCGGCGAGGGCGAGCGCGCCGGCCGCTGGTGGTGGGAGAACGAAGAGAAGAAGGAGTGCGGCCTGCATCTCGGCCGCGCCGCCCACACGCTGGAAAGAGTCGAGTGATGACCGTGGCTCAGCGTTCTCCAATCGCAATCGCCGCGCGGCTCACGCATCTGCAGCGCCTCGAAGCCGAGAGCATCCATATCCTGCGCGAGGTGGCGGCCGAGAGCCAGGACCCGGTGCTGCTCTACTCCATCGGCAAGGACTCTTCGGTCCTCGTGCATCTCGCACGCAAGGCGTTTCATCCCGCGAAGCTGCCTTTCCCGCTGCTGCACGTCGACACGACCTGGAAATTTCGCGAGATGATCGCGTTCCGCGACCGCCAGGCGCGCGAGCTCGGCCTCGAGCTGATCGTGCACACCAATCAGAGCGGCCTTGCGCGCGGCATCAACCCGATCGACTACGGCTCCGACCTCTACACCGACGTGATGAAGACCGAGGCGCTGCGCCAGGCGCTGGACCAGCACGGCTTCGACGCTGCCATCGGTGGCGCGCGGCGCGACGAGGAGACCTCGCGCGCCAAGGAACGCGTGTTCTCGCTGCGCAATGCGCATCATCGCTGGGACCCGAAGCGCCAGCGGCCCGAGCCCTGGCGGCTCTACAACACGCGCAAGCGCCAGGGCGAGAGCCTGCGCGTCTTCCCGCTCTCGAATTGGACCGAGACCGATATTTGGCTCTACATCCACCAGGAGCAGATCCCGATCGTGCCGCTTTATTTTGCGGCCGAGCGCCCTGTCGTGGAGCGCAAGGGCCAGCTCATCATGCTCGATGACGAGCGGCTGCGGCTCGCGCCCGGCGAGAAGGCGCGACTTCGTTGGGTGCGCTTCCGCACCCTCGGCTGCTATCCGCTCACCGGCGCGGTCGAGAGCACGGCGCTCACGATTCCCGAGATCATCGCCGAAACCCTGGAGACCCGCAGCTCGGAGCGCCAGGGCCGGCTCATCGACAAGGACAGCGCGGCCTCCATGGAGCGCAAGAAGCAGGAAGGCTATTTCTGATGACGGTCCATGCCGGCGACATCGTCGGCTTCGATGCGTTGCTCGAGGCGCACCAGCACAAGGATGTGCTGCGCTTCATCACCTGTGGCTCGGTGGATGACGGCAAGTCGACGCTGATCGGCCGGCTGCTGCACGACACCAGGCGGCTGTTCGACGACCAGCTCGTCACTTGGCGCCGCGACTCGCGCAAATGGGGCACGCAGAACGGCGAGCCGGATTTCGCATTGCTGGTGGACGGCCTCTCGGCCGAGCGCGAGCAGGGCATCACGATCGACGTCGCCTACCGCTTCTTCGCCACCGAGCGGCGCACTTTCATCGTCGCCGACACGCCCGGCCACGAGCAGTACACCCGCAACATGGCGACCGGCGCCTCCACGGCGGATCTCGCGATCCTATTGGTCGATGCGCGCAAGGGCCTGACGCGCCAGACGCGCCGGCACACCTTGCTGGTCTCCATGCTCGGCATTCGCCGCGTGGTGCTGGCGATCAACAAGATGGACACCATCGCGTGGGACGAGAGCGCCTACCGTGCGATCGTGGCCGACTACCAGTCCTTTGCGCGCCGCATCGGTTTCGAGGACGTGGTCGGCATCCCGCTCTCAGCGCTCACGGGCGACAACGTCGCAAAGCCGGCCGAGGCCGCGATCTGGTACGACGGTCCGACGCTGCTGAACTATCTGGAGCGCGTGCCCGCGGGCGGGACGACCTCGGACGCCAAGTTCCGCATGCCGGTGCAATGGGTGAACCGCCCGAACGCCGACTTTCGCGGCTATGCGGGCCTGGTCGCGAGCGGCAGCGTCGCGGTCGGCGAGCGCGTGCGCATCCTGCCCTCCGGGCTGGAGACCACGATCGCACGCATCGTCACCTTCGACGGCGACCTCGCGCGCGCGGGCGCCGGTCAATCGGTCACGCTCGAGCTCGCGGACGAGCTCGATATCTCGCGCGGCGACGTGATTACGGCCATCGACAGCGCGCCGCTCGTGGCCGAGCGCCTGCAGGCGCGCGTATTCTGGGTTGGCGACCAGCCGCTCACTGTCGGCGCGAGCTTCCACTTGAAAATCGGCACTGCCACCGCCCTCGCCCGCGTCACCGCGATCGAGAGCCGCATCGATCCCGACAGGGCCGAACGCGAGACGTCAACCTCGCTGTCCGCCAACGACATCGGCGACGTGCAGCTCACCCTCGACCGCACCTTGGCCTTCGACCGCTACGCCCGCAGCCGCGACACCGGCAGCTTCATCCTGATCGACCGCGAGACCTGCGACACCGCAGGGATGGGCCTGGTGCTGAATGCGGCGCGGTTCGGCGAGGAGCCGAAGCTGGGTGTGTGGCAGCGGTTGCTGGCGAGCGTTGGGATTCATTGGCGTACGCTGGCGCTCTCATCCTCTGCCAAGGCCCCCTCCCCAACCCTCCCCCGCAAGGGGGGAGGGAGCCGACTGAGTACGCCACGCGGCTGAATTTCCTCTCAAGCACCGTCTGCGACGGGCGAGGCAGGCGTCGTGTGGTTCCCTCCCCCCTTGCGGGGGAGGGTAGGGAGGGGGTTGGCAGCGAAGTCAGCGCGCAAGACGCGCACAGCCGTGCAGCAAGTTGCCTCACTCACACCGTCAGCGGCACCAATCCTCCATCCAGCAGCAAATTCTGCCCCGTGATGAACGCGGCCTGCGTGCCGCACAGGAATGCGCAGGCTGCACCGAACTCGTCCGGCTCACCCGCGCGCCCGGCCGGGACCTTCGCGATGAGCTTCTCGGCCAAAGCGCCGAGCGCCTGGATGCGCTCCGTCATGATCGTCCCCGGCAGCAGGTTGTTGATGGTCACATTGTGCCGCGCGACCTCGCGCGCGACGCCCGCCACATAGCCCGTGAGCGCGAGCCGCGTGCTGGTCGAGAGATCGAGCCGCTCCACCGGCATGCGCACCGTCATCGATGTGATGTTGACGATCCGCCCGAAGCCCCGCGATATCATGCCATCGATGGTGGCGCGGATGAGCTCCACGGCGGAGAGGAAGTTGGTGTCGAGTGCCGCGGCCCAGTCCTGCGCGGACAGCTCGCGGAAATCCTTGCTCGGTGGTCCGCCCGCATTGGTGACCAGGATGTCAGGATCCGGCAGGCGCGCCAGCGCGGCCTCGCGTCCCAACGGCGTCGAGACATCGGCGCGCACGATCGCGGGCCGATGGCCGATCTCCTGCACCATGCGGCTCGCCGCCTGCTCGAGCGCCGCGCCGTCGCGCGCCACCAATGTGACGCGTACGCCCTCGCGCGCGAGCGCCTTGGCGCACGCATAGCCGAGCCCGCGCGAACCGCCGCATACCAGCGCCTGTCGATCCGTGATGCCGAGATCCATGGTGCCTCCGTTGATTGGAGGCAAACTAGGTCCGACAACCGAGCCGTATTGGCGGAAATTGTCAGGCTTCGGCTTTGCGCGCGACCACGTCGGGCGGCCGCGCGGCGCGCTTCTCGCGCCATTCCATCAGTGTGCCGAGAATGCCCTTTGGCATGTAGATGATGAACAGCACCAGCAGGAGCCCATAGATCGCGGTGTCGAGCGCGAGCGCCGCTGATCCGAGCCAGGCCTTGAGCAGCGTCGAACCCTGGATCGTCACGCGCAGGCCTTCGGAGAGGAGCTGCGTGAACACGGCACCCACCGTCGGCCCGAGCATCACCCACATGCCGCCCGCGATCACCGCGAACACGATGTTGAGCGAAACGCCGAGACCCGCGATGGTCTCGGGCCCGATATACATCTGATACTGGCCGTAGATCGCCCCGCCGACCGCGCACATGGCGGCCGAGAGCGCCGTGATCTTCAGCTTCTCGCGCGTGACATTGATGCCGACCGAGGCGGCCGCGTCCTCGTCCTGGCTCGCGGCATCGAGCGCATAGCGGTCCATGCTGCGGTCGACGTAGCGCCAGAGCAGGAGCCCGATGAGCCAGAGCGCGAGCGCCACGTAATAGGAGAGCATGCGGTCCGGCTCGAACTGCATCGCGTAAAGCGAGATGCCGTCGCCATAGCGCGCCGGCTGCGTGCCGAGCGAACCGCCCGTGTAGTCGCGCAGGCCCACGATGCAGAGGCGCACGAACTCGGTGAGCGCCAGCGTCAGCAGCGCGAAGTAGTGCCCCGTGATGCGCAGCCGGAAGCACGGGTAGCCCACCAGCAGCGCCACCGCGACCGAGATCACGACCGCGATCGGCAGCCCGAGCCAGGGCGTGAGCCCGGCGAAATTCCATAGCAGCACCACCGTATAGGCGCCGATGCCCGTGAACGCGCCGTGGCCGAGCGAGGTGAGCCCGAAGCGGCCCATCAGCGACCAGCCCGTATAGATGAAGGACCACAGCAGGATCTGGATCAGCAGGTGCAGATAATACTTCTCGGCCGCACTGAAGAAGCCGCGCACCAGGAACGGTAGCGCGAGCATGATCGCGAGCCCGATCAGCGCCGAGCGCGACAGTCTCATCATGACCGGCTCCCGAACAGGCCCTGCGGCCGGATGAAGATCACCACCATGAAGAACAGGAAGGCGACCGCGTAGCCCCACTCGGTTGCGAAGCACGAGCCGCCGATCGAGATGAACATCGAGATGATGAAGGCCGCGACGAACCCGCCGATCATGTTGCCGAGGCCGCCGAGCACGCAGATCATGAAGATCAGCGGCCCGAACTGCAGGCCGATCTGCGGGTAGATGTCGTATTGCAGCACCATGAGCGCGGCCGCGAGGCCCGCGAGCCCGCCGCCGATCGCCGACGTCACGAGATAGATGCGCCGGCTGTCGACGCCCATCAGCGGCATGATCTGCCGGTCCTGCGCGATGGCGCGGATGGCGGTGCCGAGGAAGGTGCGCGACAGGAAGAGCCACAGCGCCAGCATGCCGGCGAGCGCCACCGCGAAGGCGAGGATGCGCGACCATGCGAAGGACATGTCGGCGACGTTCACGGAGCCGAGGCGGATGCCGAGCGTCTTGAAGTCGATGCCGAACGCCATGGTGGCGGCCGCCTGCAGGAAGAACAGCACGCCGCCCGTGACCAGCAGCTGGTTGATCGGCGCCGAGTCGAGCACCGGCCGGATCACCACATGGTGCAGCACCGCGCCCGCGAGCGCAATCAGCAGCACACCGACGATCGCGGCGGCGATGAACGGCATGCCCCCCTTGTAGGCGTAGTTGATGCCGTACATGCCGACCATCACGAGCTCGGCGTAGCAGATCCACACCACGTCGATGACGCCGAAGACCAGGTTGAGCCCGAGCGCGAGCAGCGCCAGCAAGCCCGCGAGCAGTAGCCCGTTGAGGATGGCCTCCAGGAAGAAGATGTCGAGCTGGCAGTCCATCATGCGGTCTCGAAGGCAGAAGGGATGCGATGCGCGTGCCAGGAAGGAGGTGTCATCCCGGCCGAGCGAAGCGAGAGGCGGGATCCATAACCCCTGTCTATCCGCATCACGACCACAGGGGATATGGATCCCGGACAGCCGCTTCGCGGCTTCCGGGATGACGGAGTGTGAGGCTTCGCCAAATGCATCCCTCAGATCCCCATATAGGCGTTGCGCACGTCGTCGGTGGCCATCAGCTCCTGCGCCGTGCCCTCCGCCTTGATCCGGCCGACCTCGATGAGGTAGGCGCGGTCGACGAATTTCAGCACCTGCCGCACGTTCTGCTCGACGATCAGCACCGTGTAGCCTTCCGAGCGGATGCGGCGCACCAGATCGAACACCTGCTGCACGATCACGGGCGCGAGCCCCATCGAGGGCTCGTCCAGCAGCACCAGCTTTGGCGAGCTCATCAGCGCGCGCGCGATGGCGCACATCTGCTGCTCGCCGCCCGAGAGCGTGCCGGCGAGCTGGCCGCGCCGCTCTTTCAGGCGCGGGAAGAGTCCATACACATAGTCGAGCCGCTCCGCGAACTTCGCCCGCGCGGCCGGAATGAACGCGCCCATCTTGAGATTGCTCTCGACCGAGAGCTGCGGGAACAGGCGCCGGCTCTCCGGCACATGGGCGATGCCGGTCTCGATGATCTTGTGCGGCGGCGTCGCGCGCAGATCGGCGCCTTCCATGCGCATGCTGCCGGCGCTCGCCGGGATCAGGCCCGAGATCACGCGCAGCAGCGTGGTCTTGCCGGCGCCGTTGGCACCGATCACCGCGACGGCCTCGCCGGCCGCGATATTCATCGAGACGCCGAACAGCGCCTGGAAGCCGTCATAGCCCGCATCGACGCCTTCGAGCCGGAGCATCACGCGGCCTCGCTGCCGAGATATACTTCGATCACGCGGGCATTCGCCTGCGCGTCCTTCGGCTTGCCCGCGAAGATCACCTCGCCATGGTCGAGCACGACGACACGGTCCACCACGCGCATGAGCACGCCCATGATGTGCTCGACCCAGACGATGGTGATGCCCTTCTCGCGCCGGATGCGGCCGAGCATGTCGGCGGCCTGCTCCATCTCGCCGTGGTCGAGCCCGTTCAGGCTCTCGTCCGCGAGCAGGAGGCGCGGCTGCGTCGCGAGCGCGCGCGCGAGCTCCAGCTTCTTCAACGCGGCCGCGCCCAGCCCGGCCGTCGTGAGCCGCGGATCGATCGGCAGGCCGACCAGCGTGAGCGCCTCCTCGGCGAGCCGCCAGCATTCGGCGCGCGTGACACGGCCCTCCTGCCCGAACCAGGCCGAGAGCGCGACATTCTCGAGCAGCGTGAGATTGCGGAACGGACGCGGGATCTGGAACGTGCGGCCGATCCCCTTGTGGCAGATCTCGAAGGCCGGCAGGGCGCCGATCTCCGCGCCTTCGAAGCGGATGCTGCCGGCCGTGGGCGCGTAGAGCCCAGCGATGCAGTTGAAGGTCGTGCTCTTGCCCGAACCGTTCGGGCCGATCAGGCCGAGGATCTCGCCCTCACCCACCTCGAAGGAGACCTCGTGGACCGCTCGCAGCGCGCCGAAGCGCTTCGAGAGCCCCGAGACACTGAGCATTCCCATGCGGTCTCCAGTCCCCTACAGCCCGATTGTCGGGAGGCAAGTCAGATGGGACGGCGCTCCCCATGAATGCGGGCGCCGTCCCGATGCACCGACAGGCGAGAGTCCCGGCTCGCCCGCGATGCGAGACGTCAGGGCGCGTAGGCGTGCCCCTTCGGCAGCGGCAGCATCGGGTCGGACGTCTTGATTCCGGCCGGCCACACCACCTTGGTCTCGCCCTTCACGTACTGCATCACGGCCGGCGAGGAGCGCTCGTTCTGTCCAGCCATCTGATGGCCGGGCGGATTGAACTTCACGCCATAGCCCTGGATCGTGCCGCCCGCCGGAATGTCGGTCTCGAGCGAGGCCTTGCGCAGCGCCTCGGGATCGAAGCCGCCGTGGTTCTTGATCGCGCGCGGCAGCACATCGGTGAGGAAGATCCAGGCCTGGTTGAAGCCCATCGAGACGTGGGTCGGCACTTCCTGCGCGCCGGTCTCGGCCTTGTAGCGCCTCACCATCTCGGCCGTGAGCTCGCCGAGGCCGGGCTTCAGCGTCTTCGGGTCGAGCAGCTGCGCGGCGACCGGATCGACATTGTAGACGTAGTTCACGTCCTCGCCGAAGGTCTCGATCAGCTTGTCGATCTGGCCGTAGCCCGCGCCGTGGCCGATCAGCGCGGCCCACTTCAGCCCCGCTTCCTTGGACTGGCGCAGGAACAGCGTGATGTCCGGATTGTAGCCGGTGTGCAGGATCACGTCGGGCCGCGCGCGGCGCAGTTTGGTGACGAGCGCCGAGAGGTCCGTGGAGGTCGCCGCATAGCCCTCCTTGTGGACGATCTGCATGCCGAGCTCTTTGCACTTCGCCTCGTTGCCCATCGCAACGCCGACGCCGTAGGGCCCGTCCTCGTGGATGATCGCCACCTTGACGTCCTTCACCTCCTTGCCGAGCCGCGACTTGGCGTTCTCGGCCACGAAGGTGCAGGAGGCTTCGCCGAACTGGTCGGAATGCACCTGCGGGCGGAACACGTATTGCAGCTTCTTGTCCTTGAACACCGCCGAGGCGACGCAGACATTCGCCCACATGAACTTCTTCGCGGCGTCCACCTTCGCGGCCATCGGTACGCAATGCGCGCTCGAGAACACGCCCATCAGCAGGTCGACCTTCGCCTCGTTGAGCAGCCGCTCGGCCTCGTTGATCGCGACGTCGGTCTTCGACTGCGCGTCCGCATAGGTCGGCACGATCTTATGCCCGCCGACGCCGCCACGCTCGTTGAACATGTCGATCGCGATCTTGGTGCCGATCGCGGACGCCTTGGAGCCGCCGCCCGCGAACGGGCCCGTATAGTCGTAGATGACGCCGATCTTCACATCCGCCTGCGCGGCGGTCGCCGCGAGCGCCAATGCGCAGACGAGCCCGCCCACGCGCCATGTCGAGAATCGCATTCAGTCCTCCCATCGGGCGCATGCGCCCGTGCTTGTTGTTTGAAGGTGAGTGTGCGAAGCAGCCCCGAGGCTTGTCAATGGTCATGGATCGGCTCGCGCCGAACGGGAGGAAGACCAGCGTGACGACGGCAGATTTCGCGCCCGGCGGCTATCGCTACATTCCGGCGGTGTTTCAATATTCGGGAGGTGTCGCGGCCAGCCCGGGTTTCGCCATCGAGCGCGTGCGCTTCCAGACGCCGGTCCGTCTCTCGGACGGCTTCGTGCGCATCGCGGAGGTGATCAAGGCCGCGGGCCGGCCGCTCACGGCGTTCTGCGCCTGTGAGCTGCGCTCGCCTGCGCCCTTCACGGACCAGGGCTTCCGCGACTTCAACAAGGTTTATGTCGTCACGCTGCGCGAGTGGGGCATCATGCAGGGCGAGACCAACCCGGTCGCGCGCAGCAATGTGTGCCCCGAGATCGACCCGCCCGCCGAGCCCTCGTTCCACGCCTTCTCGTTCACGGTGCCAGCCGACGGCACGCGCAAGAGCTTCGTGGTGGCGGGCAGCGGCGAGGCGCGCGAGGGTCAGGGCGACTACAGCGAGCGCACCGTTCGCGCGGGCGAGACCAGCCCTGACGCCATGCGCGAGAAGGCGCGCTTCGTGCTCGGCGAGATGGAGCGCCGTCTCGGCCTGCTCGGGGCCGGCTGGGCCGACTGCACGGCGACGCAGGTCTACACGGTGCACGACCCGCACCCGTTCCTCGGCGACGAGATCGTGCGCCGGGGCGCTGCGCGCCACGGCCTCACCTGGCACTTCAACCGGCCACCGGTGCGCGGGCTCGAGTTCGAGATGGACTGCCGCGGCGTCGCGGTCGAGCGCGTGATCTGATCTCCCCCAGCAAAGCACGAGTAGTTCCATGAAGCTCTTCGATCTGACGGGACGCGTCGCCTTGATCACCGGCGGCAATGGCGGCATCGGCCTCGGCATGGCCAAGGGCCTCGCGCAGGCGGGCGCCTCGGTCGTGATCGCGGGCCGGCAGAAGGACAAGAACGCCGCCGCCGTGAAGGAGATCGAAGCGCTCGGCGCCAAGGCCGCGGCGGTCGAGGTCGACGTCACGAAGGAAGCTTCGGCCAAGGCCATGGTCGCCGATGCGGTCGCGCGCTTCGGCCGGCTCGACATCCTGGTCAACAATGCGGGCATCAATATCCGCAAGCAGCCGCAGGACTACACCGAGGCCGAATGGCATCAGGTGCTCGACATCAACCTGACGGGCGCCTTCCTTTGCACCCATGCGGCCTATCCCGAGATGAAGAAGGCCGGCGGCGGCAAGATCATCAATATCGGCTCGATGATGTCGATCTTCGGCGCGCCCTTCGCGATGGTCTATGCGGCGAGCAAAGGCGGCATCGTGCAGATGACCAAGGCGGTCGCCACCGCCTGGGCGAAGGACAACATCCAGGCGAACGCGATCCTGCCCGGCTGGATCGATACCGACCTCACGCGCAGCGCGCGCCAGCAGGTGCAGGGCCTCCACGAGCGCGTGCTCGCCCGCACGCCGGCGGGCCGCTGGGGCAACCCCGACGATTTCGCCGGCACCGCCGTCTTCCTGGCGAGCCCGGCCTCGGACTTCGTCACCGGCACCAGCATCGTGGTCGACGGCGGTTATTCGTCGTTGGGCTAGCAGTGCACTCCCTCGCGTCCGTTGTCGCGCAAGCCGGTTGACGCGCACGGAAGGCTGGCGGACACTTACCAAGCATTTGCTTGGTAGAGCGCATGGCCTTCCGATCGGTCTTCCGGGCGGACCTGTTCGCGGGTCAGGCCGGCATCGTCACGGGTGCGGGCAGCGGGCTCGGCCGCTGCACCGCGCATGAGCTCGCGGCGCTCGGCGCGCGCGTGGCGCTGGTCGGGCGCAGGATCGACAAGCTCGAGACGGTGGCGCGCGAGATCAAGGACGCGGGCGGCGTCGCGCACATCTTCGACTGCGACATCCGCGAGGAGGAGCGCGTCAAGAACGTGGTGCATGCCGCGTTGCGCGATCTCGGCCGGATCGATTTCCTGGTGAACAATGCGGGCGGCCAGTTCGCCTCGCCGCTGGAGAGCATCTCGGCGAAAGGCTGGGACGCCGTCGTGCGCACCAATCTGACGGGCGGCTTCCTGATGGCGCGCGAGTGCTATGTGCAGCACATGAAGCAGCACGGCGGCGCCATCGTGAACATGATCGCCGACATGTGGCTGGGCATGCCCGGCATGGCCCATTCCGGCGCGGCGCGCGCCGGCATGCTGAACTTCACCGAGACGGCCGCGCTCGAATGGGCGCCCGTGCGCGTCAATGCGATCGCGCCCGGCTGGATCGCGTCGAGCGGGCTCGACCAGTATCCGCCCGAGCGCGCTGCGCATATCCGCGCACTTCCCAGTCGCGTGCCCTTGGGCCGTATCGGCACCGAATCCGAGGTCTCGGCCGCCATCGTGTTCCTGCTCTCCCCCGCAGCGGCCTTCATCTCCGGGGCCTGCCTCCGCATCGATGGCGCGGCGCCCAACGCCAATCGCGTCTGGGAACGTCCGCAGGGCACCGGCACGACCGCGCCCTTCGACGGCTTCCATCTCGCGAGCCGGCCCAAGGTGCTGGACTGACATGCCGGTCATCGAGACGCGCATCGACCTCGCAAGCGACGCGTTTCAGCGCAACCGCACGCATATGTTGCGGCTGATCGACAAGTTGCGCGCCCTCGAGGCGCGCGCCGCGACCGAGTCCGCGAAGGCGAAGCCGCTGTTCGATAAGCGCGGCCAGTTGCTGCCGCGCGAGCGCATCGCGCGCCTGCTCGACGCGGGCGCGCCCTGGCTCGAGCTCTCCAGCATCGCGGGCTTCGGCCTGGATCATTCGGACCCCGAGAAGTCGATCCCGGGCGGCGGCATGATCTCGGGCATCGGCTATGTGGCGGGCGTGCGCGCGCTCGTGGTCGCGAGCGACTCCGGCATCGATGCGGGCGCGATCCAGAGCATGGGACGCGAGAAGCTCTTGCGCGCGCAGGAGCTCGCGCTCGCGAACCGCCTGCCCTTCGTGCATCTGGTCGAATCCGCCGGCGCCAACCTGCTCAAGTATCGCGTCGAAGGCTTCATCCACGGCGGCGCGATCTTCTACAATCTCGCGCGCCTCTCGGCCGCCGGCATTCCGGTGATTACCGTGGTGCACGGCTCCTCGACGGCCGGCGGCGCCTACATGCCGGGCCTCTCGGACTACGTCATCATGGTGCGCGGCCGCGCCAAGGCGTTCCTCGCCGGCCCGCCGCTGCTCAAGGCCGCGACCGGCGAGATCGCGACCGACGAGGAGCTGGGCGGCGCCGTGATGCACACGCATGTCTCAGGGCTCGGCGAATATCTCGCCGAAGACGACGCCGACGGCGTGCGGCTCGCCCGCGAGGTGCTGGCACGGCTCGGCTGGGGCGCGGCACCGGTGCCCAAGGGCAAGCCGCCGCGCTATGCGGCGGACGAGCTCGTCGGCCTGATGCCGGAGGATGGCAAGAAGCCGATCGACATGCGCGAGGTGATCGCCCGCGTCGTGGACGATTCCGACTTCCTCGACTTCAAGGCCGACTACGGCTCCGCCACCGTCTGCGGCCACGCCGCGGTCCAGGACATGCGTGTCGGCATCGTCACCAACAACGGTCCCCTGGATCCCGCCGGCGCCACCAAGGCGACGCACTTCATCCAGGCCTGCTGCCAGGCCGGCCTGCCGATCCTCTATCTGCAGAACACCACGGGCTACATCGTCGGCAAAGCTTCCGAGGAAGCCGGCATGATCAAGCACGGCTCGAAGATGATCCAGGCGGTCGCCAACGCCACCGTGCCGCAGATCACGCTGATGTGCGGCGCGTCGTACGGCGCCGGCAATTACGGCATGTGCGGCCGCGCCTATAATCCGCGCTTCCTGTTCTCCTGGCCCAACGCGCAGACCGCCGTGATGGGCGCCGAGCAGGCCGCGCTCACCATGGCGATCGTCATGGAGGCGGGCGCGAAGCGGAAGGGCGAGGAGCCGGACACGCGCGCGATCGAGAGCATGAAGCAGAAGATCATCGACAATTTCGAGCGTCAGAGCAGCGCCTTCGTGACCAGCGCGCTGATGCTCGACGACGGCATCATAGATCCGCGCGACACCCGCAACGTGCTGGGCTATGCGCTCTCGATCTGCCGCGAAGCCGATCAACGACAGCTGCGCCCGATCCAGTTCGGCGTCGCACGGCCATAGAGGGGAAACGCTGATGAAGCTCTCCCACGAGCACGAGGAGCTGCGCCGCAACCTCAAGCGCTTCATCGAGCAGGAGGTGAATCCGCACGTCGACGAGTGGGAAGAGGCCGAGATCTTTCCCGCACATCAGGTGTTCAAGCGGCTCGGCGAGCTCGGCTTCCTCGGCCTCACCAAGCCGACCGAATACGGCGGCAGCGGCCTCGACTGGTCCTATGCCATGGTGATGGCCGAGACGCTCGGGCACATTCGCTGCGGCGGCGTGCCCATGGCGATCGGCGTGCAGACCGACATGGCAACGCCCGCGCTCGCGCGCTTCGGCTCCGACGAGCTGCGCCGGGAGTTTCTCGCGCCCTCCGTCTCGGGCGACTTCGTCGCCTGCCTCGGCGTGTCCGAACCGGGCGCCGGCTCCGACGTCGCGTCGATCAAGACCACGGCGCGACGCGACGGCGACGACTACGTCATCAATGGCGGCAAGCTCTGGACCACCAGCGGCACACAGGCCGACTGGATGTGCCTGCTCGCGGTCACGTCCGACCAAGGCGGTCCGCACAAGAACAAGACGCTGATCTGCGTGCCGATGCAGACCAAGGGCATCACGATCGCCAAGAAGATCGACAAGATCGGCATGATGTCGTCGGACACCGCGCAGATCTATTTCGAGGACGTGCGCGTGCCGCAGCGCTATCGGATCGGCGAGGAGAACAAGGGCTTCATCTACCAGATGCTGCAGTTCCAGGAGGAACGCCTCTGGGCCGCCGCGCACGGTCTGCAGGCTCTGCAGAACTGCATCGACCACACCGTGAACTACACGCGCGAGCGCAAGCTGTTCGGCGCCACCGTGCTCGATCAGCAATGGGTGCACTTCCATCTCGCGGAGTGCCAGACCGAGTTGGAAGCCTTGCGCGCCCTCGTCTACCGCGCGGTCGAGCTCTATCTGGACGGCGCCGACGTCACCATGCTGGCCTCCATGGCCAAGCTGAAGGCGGGCCGTCTCTCGCGCACCATTCCGGACACGTGCCTGCAGTTCTGGGGCGGCATGGGCTACACCTGGGACAATCCGGTCTCCCGCCACTATCGCGACGGACGCCTCGCCTCCATCGGCGGCGGCGCCGACGAGGTGATGCTCGGCATCATCTGTAAGCTGATGAAGACCTATCCGCATAATTAGAGCACCTTCGATGAGCTCGACCCATCCTCCGTTCGTGCCCGCGAAAGCGGGCATCCAGGGCAACAAGCTCGAGCGCGCCCGTCTGGGTCCCCGCTTGCGCGGGGACGAACGGAGTGCGGTCTAGCGCATGCGCTCGCTCCTGATCGCAAATCGCGGCGAGATCGCGCTACGCATCGCGCGCACGGCGCGGCGCATGGGGTTGCGCACGATCGCGGTCTACTCCGACGCCGATGCGAATGCGCGCCACGCGCGCGAGATGGACGTGGCCGTGCGCCTCGGCGGCCCGGCGCCGCGCGACTCCTATCTCAACATCCCGGCGCTGATCGCGGCCGCGCGGCAGGCCGGCGCCGATGCGGTGCATCCGGGCTACGGCTTTCTCGCCGAGAGCGCCGACTTCGCCGAGGCCGTGCAGAATGCGGGCCTGATCTGGATCGGTCCGCCGTCTGCGGCGATCCGCGCCATGGGCGACAAGGCCGAGGCGAAGCGTCTCGCCCGCGCGGCCGGCGTGCCGGTGCTGCCCGGCTACGATGGCGCCGCTCAGGACGACGCGACGCTGACCGAGGCAGCGCACGAGATCGGCTGGCCCGTGATGGTGAAGGCGGCGGCCGGCGGCGGCGGCCGCGGCATGCGCCTGGTGCGCAAGGAAGGCGACCTCCTGCTCGCACTCGGGCAGGCGCGCTCGGAAGCCGCGCATGCTTTCGGCGATGGGCGCCTGCTACTCGAGCGCGCAGTCGAGAACGCGCGCCATGTCGAGGTTCAGGTCTTCGCCGACCAGCACGGCAACGTGGTGCATCTCGGTGAACGCGACTGCTCGGTGCAGCGCCGGCATCAGAAGCTGATCGAGGAAAGTCCCTCGCCTGCCGTGAACGCGTCCTCGCGCGTCGAGCTCGGCACCGAAGCGATCAAGGCTGCACGCGCCGTCGGCTATGTGGGCGCCGGCACCATCGAGTTCCTGCTGGATGATCGGGGCAGCTTCGCCTTTCTGGAGATGAACACGCGGCTGCAGGTCGAGCATCCCGTGACCGAGCTGGTCACCGGCCTCGACCTCGTCGAATGGCAACTCCGCGTCGCGGCCGGCGAGCCGCTGCCGCTCGCGCAGGAGCAGATCCGCACAGATGGCCACGCCATCGAGGCACGGCTCTGCGCCGAGGACGCCGACTTTCTGCCACAAGCCGGCCGTCTCTCGCTCTGGATCCCGGCCGCGGACGTACGCATCGATCATGCCCTCGAGAGCGGCACCGAGATCGCGCCCTACTACGACTCGCTGATCGCCAAGGTGATCGCCCACGGCACGACCCGCGACGAGGCGCGCCTGCGGCTCGCCCGCGCGCTCGATGCCACCGTGGCGCTCGGGGTGCCCACCAACAAGGCATTCCTCGCGGCCGCGCTGCGCGATCCGGCCTTCGCGGCCGGACCGACCACCGATTTCATCGCGCGCTTCGCGCGCAGCCCTGCGCAGCCGGACGCCCTGACGCTCGCGATCGCCGCCGTGCTGATGGCCGCGCAGGCCGGATTCGGCGAGTGGACCGCGTGGAGCAGCAATCCGGCGCGCGCCATGTGCTTCCGCCTGGCCGAGACTGAGATCGCGCTGCGCTTCGCGGGCGGCACCTATCTCGCCGAGATCGGTGGCCGCGAGATCGTGCTGCGCATCGCCACACTGGCAGCACCGCACGCCCGCATCGCCTGCGGCGATCCGGAGGAGACGGTCGCATTTGCGCTCGACGGCGACACAATCGACCTTGCGCGCAATGGCGAGAGCTGGCGCCTCGTCAACACACTGTACGCGCCGCCCACGCGCCGCGCCGCCGCTGCGAGCGACGGCCGCGTCATCGCGCCGATGAACGGCCGCGTGGTCGCAGTGCATGCGAAGGCCGGCGACACCGTCGCGGCCGGCGGCGCGCTCGTGGTGCTCGAAGCCATGAAGATGGAGCACGGCCTCGTGGCGCCGACGGCCTCGCGCGTGAAGACCGTCCATGTGGCGCCCGGCGCTCAGGTCGCCCCCGGCCATCTGCTGGTCGAGCTGGAGCCCGCCTGATGGAGGCGCACCCCGCGCTCACCGAGGAGCACGCCGCGTTCCGCGCGACCGTGCGCCGCTTCACCGAACGCGAGATCATGCCGCATGCGGCCGAATGGGACGAAGCCGGCGAATTCCCGCGCACCCTCTACGCCAAGGCCGCAGCCGCCGGCCTGCTCGGCGTCGGCTTTCCGGAGGCCTATGGCGGCACGCCAGCCGATCTTTTCTTTCACGTGATCCTCTCCGAGGAGATCGCGTTGGCGGGCGCGGGCGGCGTGCATGCGGGCCTGTTCTCGCACCAGATCGGCGCGCCGCCGATCGCCGCGGTCGGCAGCGAGGAGCTGAAGGCGCGCGTGCTCCCGGACATCCTGGCGGGCCGCAAGATCAGCGCGCTCGCAATCACCGAGCCGACCGGCGGCTCCGACGTCGCCAACCTGCGCACCACCGCGCGGCGCGAGGGCGAGGACTACATCGTCGACGGCGAGAAGGCTTTCATCACGTCGGGCGTCCGCGCGGACGTCTACACGGTCGCGGTGCGCACCGGCGGGCCGGGCAGCGCCGGCGTCTCGCTGCTGCTGATCGAGCGCGACCGTGAGGGTTTCACGCGCGCACCGTTGAAGAAGATGGGCTGGTGGAGCTCCGACACCGCGCTGCTCCGGTTCGACAATGTGCGCGTGCCCGCCGCGAACCTGATCGGCGAGGAGAACGCCGGCTTCCGCGCCATCATGCTCAACTTCAACGCCGAACGACTCGGCATGGCGGCCGCCGCGGTCGGCTTCGCGCAGGCCTGCCTCGACGATGCGGTCGCCTGGGCGCATGAGCGCCGCACCTTCGGCAAGCTGCTGGCCGAGCACCAGGTGATCCGCCACAAGCTGGTCGACATGCAGACGCGCGTGCACGCCGCGCGTGCGTTGGTGTACGACACGTGCTGGAAGCTGAGCGAGGCGCCGCGCCATGCGCCCCACGTCGCGCAGCTCGCCATGACCAAGAACCTCGCGGGCCGCACCATGCAGTTCTGCGCCGACGAGGCCGTCCAGATTCTCGGCGGCGCCGGCTTCATGCGCGGCACGCGTGCGGAGCGCGTCTATCGCGAAGTGAAGGTGTTCACCATCGGCGGCGGCGCCGAGGAGATCATGAAGGACCTTGCCGCAAGGCAGCTCGGGTGGTGACCATGGATGCAACCAAAGTCGAAGCGCAACTGCGCAAGGTGTTCGAGGAGGTGGTGCCCTTCAACCGGGTGCTCGGCCTCAAGGTCGAGTCGGTGGATCCGGCCGCGCCGAAATTGCACTTCGACATGCGTCCCGAGCTGATCGGCAACCCGGTGCGCAAGGTGCTGCATGGCGGCGTGATCTCGGCGACGCTCGACGTCGTAGCGGGCTTCGCGATTCATATGGCGCTGTTCCAGCAGAACAAGGACGAGGGGACGGAGTTCAGCTTCCCGAATATCGGCACCATCGACTTGCGCATCGACTATCTGCGACCCGGTCGCGGCGAGTATTTCATCGGCACGGGCCGCGTCGTGCGCCTCGGCAATCGCGTGGCGGTCGCACACATGGACCTCGTCAACGACAAGGAGGAGCTGATCGCCACCGGCGGCGCCGCCTACATCGTGGGCTGATGGCGGAACTGCGCGCCGCCTCGCCGGTTGTCGAAACGACCGTGAGCGTGGGGCGGCCGTGTCTGTGATCCCGGAGTACCGCCCGCCCGCATGCGAATTGCCCAAGTCGCCCCCCTGGCCGAGAGCGTGCCGCCCAAACTTTACGGCGGCACCGAGCGTGTGGTCGCCTGGCTCATCGACGAACTGGTCGAGCTCGGCCACGACGTCACGCTGTTTGCGAGCGGCGACTCGCGGACTCGCGCCAAGCTTGTGCCGGTCTGCCCGCGCGGCCTCCGCCTGGCGCGGCCGCGCATCGACCCGGTGATCGCGAGCGCTGCACAGCTCGAGGCCATGGCGTCTCGCGCGCACGAGTTCGACGTGATCCATTGCCATATGGACTGGCTGCACCTGTCGCTTCTCAGCCGGATCGGTGTGCCGTTCGTGACGACGATGCATGGCCGTCTCGATCTGCCGGGCCTTACCGAGCTGGTCGCGAATTTTCCGAAGGCGCCCTTCGTCTCGATCTCGGACGACCAGCGCCGACCGTGCCCGGGCCACTGGCTCGGGACCGTCTATCACGGTCTGCCAGCCAACTCGCTTCAGCCGAGCTTCGCGCCGGGCCGCTACCTCGCATTTCTCGGACGCCTGACCGAGGAGAAAGGGCCGGAGCCTGCGATCCGCATCGCGCGCGCCGCCGGGATGCCGCTGCGCATCGCGGCCAAGATCCCGCGCAGCAGCCGCGGCTATTTCGAGGAGCGATTGAAGCCGCTGATCGACGGCGACAGCGTGGAGCTCGTCGGAGAGGTCGGCGAGGATCGCAAGAGCGACTTCCTCGCCAACGCGGCCGCGTTGCTGTTTCCCATCGATTGGCCCGAGCCCTTCGGCCTCGTGATGATCGAGGCCATGGCCTGCGGCACGCCCGTGATCGCCTATCGCCGCGGCTCCGTGCCCGAGGTGATCGAAGAAGACGTGACGGGCTTCATCATCGAGAACGAGGAGGAGGCGATCGCTGCGGTGAAGCGCATCGGCGAACTCGACCGCCGCCGCGTTCGCGCGGCATTCGAGGAGCGCTTCACGTCGCGGCGCATGGCGCAGGACTATGTGAGGCTGTACGAGAAGCTTGCCCGCTGACGCGTCCTACACGCCGTGCGTCCGCTCGTACGTGTTCGGCGCCGGCGAGCGCCATCCGCGCGGTGGTGCCTTCGGGCGATAGACCTCCACGCGCAACGGGTAGCATTTCGACTCGTCGCTCGAATGCTCGCTGCTGCAGTCGCCGCCCGGGCAGGCCGAGAGCGCGCCCAGAAGATCGATCTCGGCGAAGAACTCGATGTAGTCGCCCGGCCGCACCGGACTCGCCTTCATGAAGTATTGCCCGGTGTCGCGGGTGAAGCCCGTGCACATGAATACGTTGAGCACGTCGTGCACGTGCGGCTCGGCGTCGGCGAGCGTCATCCCGGTGTGCGTCGCGAGCGCGCGCGTGAGATTGGAGTGGCAGCAGTGGTGATAGGTGCCGCCCGAGAGCAGCCGATGCGTATAGGGATCGCAGCGCGTGCCGATCACGTCGTGCACGCCGCCGCCGTATCGGTCGAAGCCGTACCAGTCGAGCGTGTCCTCCGTGATGGTCGCAAGCGGCCGCAAGTAGGGCAGGCACGACCACAAGCGATGCCCCGCCGTGACATGCGTGCCGTGCAGCGCGCGCGTCTTGCCCGAGAAGAAGCGCTCGCCGAGATTATCCGCGGTCCACAGGTTCAGGTCACCGACCTGCGGCCCTTCGATGCTGACGATGCGAAAGAAATGACCCGCCGGCACGTCAAAGGTGCGCGCGTCGCGCGGCGGGACGATTGCCTCGCTGACCTTCTCCCAACCCGCACGCGCGGCGCGATAGGCCGGGAGATCAGGCGGCGCGAGGCTTTCGACCGGATAGCAGATCACCGGCCTGATGGCGCGACGCGCATCTGCATCGCTGGGCGCGGGATGTTCAGCCGAAGGCCGTTGGGTCATGAAATTCCGCAGGTCTGTGTGGGCCATGTTCGACATGGCCCACACGGATCAGCCACTCAGTTCGTCAGATATTCCGACACGCTCTTCCAGCGGCCGTCCCGGATCTGGCAGAGCATGGCGCGATCCGAGCCGAGATGCTTCTGCGGCCCGAACTTCTGCGCATCGCCGCCGAAAAAGTCGCCCGGCACCTCGAGACCCGCGAGTGCGGTCGCGAGCGTGTCGGGATTGAGGTTCTGCCCCGCCTTCTTGGCGGCTTCCACGAACAGGTTGGTGAGCTGATAGCCGTAGACCGACAGCACGGTCGGGTCTTCCTTGTACTTCTCCTTGTAGCTCGCGTACCAGGCGCGCACCTTCTCGTTCGGGTCGTCCTCGTACGGATAGTTGATTGTGCAGGCCGAGTAGAAGCCGTTCATGGCGGGCCCGCCGAGCTTGTGGATGATGTCGAAGTAGCTCGCCGTGGTGCCGATGAACTCCGGATTCCAGCCGAGCCGGCGCGCCGTGCCGATGGTACCGATGGTCTCACGAATGATGGTGCCCATCACGACGATCTCGCAGCCGGCTTCCTTCATCTTCGCGACCTGCGAGGAGAAGTCCGTGGCGCCGCGCTTGAAGCTGGTCTTCTCGACATAGGCCATGCCGAGATCCTTCAGGCCGTGCTCGCCGCCCTGCAGCACCTCCTGGCCGAAATCGTCGTCCTGATAGATCGCGCAGATCTTCTTCGCGTTCTTATCCTTGATCACGCGCTTGAGGCCCGCGCGGATCTGGTCGTAGTACGGCGCGGAGAACGAGTATTTCAGCTTGTGCAGCGGCTCGAACATCTCGCGCGCGCCGGTGAGCGGGAAGAGATGCGCCACATTGCGGTCGAGATAGATCGGCATGGCGGCGACCGCCGTCGGCGTGCCGATCGAGCCGAGCGCCGCGAAGATCTTGTCCTGCTGCACCATCTTCTGCGCGGCGAGCACCGCCTTCTTGGGATCATACCCATGGTCCTCGACCACGAGCCGCAGCTTGCGGCCATTGATGCCGCCGGCCGCGTTCACCTCATCGATCTTCATGCGCATGCCGTTCACGGCCGGCTTGGAGAGCGAGACGATCGGCCCCGACAGGTCCTGTGCGGTGCCGAGAACGATCTCGCTGCTCGACACACCTTGCTGAGCAAGCGCCGGTGTGACCGTGAGCGCGAGCATTGCGAGCGCGGTGCGCTTCATGGATTCAACCTCCCTTTTCATCGTTGACCGTGACCTTCCCGTGACCGCGTTGGCCGCGGCCGTTATGTAACTTGTAGCACGCGGAGGCGGCCGAATCCCCTGCGTCACGCCGCCTCCTTGGCGTACATCCCGTCGATCAGCTCCCGATACTTCTCGTTCACCAATTTGCGCTTGAGCTTCATGGTGGGGGTGAGCTCCTCGTCTTCGGCCGTGAGCTTCTGCTCGATCAGCCGGAACTTGCGCACCTGCTCGACGCGGGCAAACAGCTTGTTTACCCGCTCGACCTCGCCCTCGATCAAGGCCTGGATCTCGGGCCGGCGGCACAGGCTTGTGTAATTGGAGAACGGGATCGCATTGTCCTGCGCGTATTTCTCCACGTTCTCGTGGTCGATCATGACCAACGCGGTAAGGAACGGCCGCCCGTCGCCGATCACAACGGCGTCCGTGATGTAGGGCGAGAACTTGAGCTGGTTCTCGATCTCCGAGGGCGTGATGTTCTTGCCGCCGGCCGTGATGATGATGTCCTTCATGCGGTCCGTGATGTAGAAATAACCCTGCTCGTCCACGCGTCCGACGTCGCCGGTATGCAGCCAGCCGTCGCGCAGCGCCTCCGCGGTCTTCTCCGGCAGATTGAGATAGCCCATGAACACCGAGGGGCTGCGCACCAACAGCTCGCCCTCCGGCGAGAGCCGCACCTCCGTATGCGGCAGTGGCACGCCGATCGAGCCCGGCTTGGCGCGGCCGAGCGGGTTCGCGGTCGAGATGCCGCCGGACTCGGTCTGGCCCCAAACCTCCATCACATCAATGCCGAGCGCCATGTACCAGCGCAAGAGGTCCGGCGAGATCGGGGCCGCGCCGGTGACCAGCAGCCGCGCCCGCCGCGCGCCGATCATGTTGCGCACATTATCGAGCACGAGCACGCGGGCCATCGCGTAAGCGCCGCGCAGCCACAGCGGCGCCGGCTTGCCGTGCTCGCGGCAGGCCGCCACGCGATAGCCGATGCGGATCGCAATGTTGTAGGCGAGCTGTTGCAGCCGCGTCGCTTCCTTCAGGCGGATCTGCACGAAGGAATAGAACTTCTCCCAGATGCGCGGCACGGCCCCATACACGGTGGGCGCGATCTCGCGGACATTCTCGGGCACCGTCTCGGGATTCTCGACGAAGTTGAGCTTGGTGCCGGTGATCAGTGCCGTGTAGACGCCGACCACGCGCTCGGCCACGTGGCAGAGCGGCAGGAAGCAGATGCGCTCGTCGCCCTTCGCCTGGCCGAACAGGCCGCGATAGAGCGCGACCGCCGACATGACATTGCGATGCGACAGCATCGCGCCTTTCGGCTTGCCCGTGGTGCCCGAGGTGTAGATCAGCAGCGCCAGATCATCCGGTTTGCGCGCTACCAGACGCTGCTCCCAGACGCCGGGATGCTGCGTGTCGTAGGCCCGCCCGAGCGCGCGCAGCTCGTCGAGGCTGATGACCTGAGCGTCCTTGAACTCGCGCAGGCCCTCCATGTCGAACACGATGATCTTGCGCAGCAGGGGCAGCCGCGCGCGGACTTCCAACGCCTTGTCGAGCTGCTCGTCATCTTCGACGAAGAGATAGACGGTCGAGGAGTCCGTGCAGACATACTCGACCTGCCCGGGCGCGTCGGTCGGATAGATGCCGTAGGAGACCGCGCCCGCGCCGAGGGCACCCATGTCGGAATAGAGCCACTCGCGGTTGGTGTTGGAGAGGATCGCCACGGTCTCGCCCGGCGCAAGTCCGAGCGCGACGAGCCCCAGGCCGATCTCGCGCGCGATCTGGCCGAATTCGCGCCAGGTGATGCTGTGCCAGATGCCGAACTCCTTCTGGCGCAGGATCACCTCGTCGGCGCGCGTGGTGACGCCGTGCCAGAACATCTTCGGCAGGGTCTCGACCTCGCCCGGCACTAGCGCCACAGCTTCTTGCGCTTCCATCGCCGCTCCCCTCTCACGCCGCTCGACTTCATGCCGAGATAGAACTCGCGGATGTCCTCCTTCTCGGCGAGCCGTGCGCCCGTATCCTCCATCACGATGCGGCCCACTTCCAGCACATAGCCGTAGTCCGCGACCTTCAGCGCCATATGCGCGTTCTGCTCGACCAGCAGGATTGTCACCCCGCGCTCGCGGTTGATCCGCCGGATGATATCGAAAATCTCCTTGGTGAGCTTGGGCGAAAGCCCGAGGCTCGGCTCGTCCATCAGGATCACGGAGGGCCGGGCCAGCAGGGCGCGGGCGATCGCCAGCATCTGCTGCTGGCCGCCCGAGAGCTGGCCCGCCTCCTGGCGCGCCCGCTCCTTGAGGATCGGGAAATAGCCGAACACCATCGCGAGATCCTCGGCGATGCCGTCCGGATCGCGCCGCGTATAGGCGCCCATCCGCAGATTGTCCTCGACCGAGAGCAGCGGGAATACCTCGCGGCCTTCCGGCACCTGCACGATGCCGGCGCGCACGATCTGGTCCGGCGATCGGCCCTGGATCTCCTCGCCGCGGTATTTCACCTGGCCCTTGCGCGGCGCGATGATGCCCGAGATGGTCTTGAGCGTCGTGGTCTTGCCGGCACCGTTGGCGCCCAGCACTGTGACGATCTGGCCCTCGGTCACCGACAGCGTCACGCCGCGCAACGCCTGCACGGGGCCGTAGCTCGATTCCAGGTTGGCGAGCTCGAGCAGCGCCATCAGTCGTCTCCGCCCAGATACGCTTCGACCACCGCGGGATGCGCCTGCACCTCCGCGGGCGTTCCATGCGCGATCACGCGGCCCTCGTTGAGCGCCAGCACGCGGTCCGAGACGCGCGACACCAGGTTCATGTCGTGCTCGACCATCAGCACCGTGATGCCGAGCTCCTTCTTCATGTCCTCGATCCAGAACGCCATGTCGTCGGTCTCTTCCGGGTTGAGACCCGAGGACGGCTCGTCGAGCAGGATCAGCTTCGGCTCGGTCGCCAGCGCGCGGCCGAGCTCCACGACCTTGCGCACGCCGTAAGGCAGACCCGCCACCGTGCTGTCGCGGTAATGCGCGAGATCGAGCAGGTCGATCACCTTCTCGACGGCTTCGCGCTGGGCGAGCTCCGCGCGGCGTACGCGCGGCAGGAACAGGATCTCCTCGGGCAGCCAGGTGCGGCGATGGCGGTGACGGCCGATCAGCAGGTTCTGCAACACGGTCGCGTGCTCGAACAGCTCGATGTTCTGGAAGGTGCGCGCGATGCCGCGCTCGGCTACGTGATGCGGCGCGCCTTTCAGCTCGCGTCCTTCGAACGTGATGCGTCCCGAGGTCGGCTGATAGATCAGGCCGATCAGGTTGAACACTGTCGTCTTGCCGGCGCCGTTCGGGCCGATGATGGTGAACACCTCGCCCTGCTTCACCTCGAAGCTGACCTGATCCACCGCGACCACGCCGCCGAAGCGCACGCCCAGGTTCTCGACCGCGAAGAAGCTCATCGCAGCCGCTCCGACTTGAGATAGGCGCGCTGCCGCTGGAAAGTGCCGCGGCGATAGAACGGGAAGACCTGGAAATAGGTGCGGATCTTCACCCAGCGCCCGTAGAGCCCGAGCGGCTCGAAGATGATGAAGCCGATCAGGATCAGGCCGAACACCACGGCCTGCACGCCGGCGGCCGGCGCCGCGGCCGGCAGAAAGTCTTTCGCCATCGAGATCAGCTGCGGCAGCACGATGATGAAAGCGGCGCCCAGCACCGCGCCGTGCAGCGAGCCGACTCCGCCGATGATCACGATGGTGACGAGCTCGATCGAGGTGAGCAGCGTGAACTGCTCGGGCGTGATGTAGGCGACCTTGTGCGCATAGAGCGCGCCGCCGATGCCGGTGAGCGCCGCCGAGAGTGCGAACGACATGGTCTTGTACTTGGCGAGGTTCACGCCCATGCAGCTCGCCGAGATCTCGGAATCGCGGATCGCCACGAAAGCGCGGCCGGTGGGCGAACGCAGCAGATTGATCAGCGCGAGGCAGCACAGCACGGTGAGTGCGAGAGCCAGATAGTAGAAGCTGATATCGCTGGTGAGCTGATAGCCAAGCAGCGTGACGGGCTTCACGTGCATGCCGCGGTTGCCGCCCGTGACGGCTTCCCAGCGCGTGATGATCTCCTCGATGATGACGTTGAAGGCGAGCGTCGCGATCGCGAGATAGATGCCTTTGAGCCGCAGCGCCGGCAGCCCGACGATTACGCCGAGCGCGGCCGCGAACAGCGCCGCGCAGGAGACCGAGATCACGAAGGGCACGCCCTTCGACTGCAGCAGCGCCTCCGTATAGGCGCCGACCGCCAGGAAGGCGGCGTGACCGAGCGAGATCTGTCCCGTATAGCCGACCAGCAGCATCAGCCCGAGGCCGACGATCGCGTAGATGCAGATGAACTGGAGCTGCGAGAGCACGTATTCGCTCACCAGCAGCGGCGCCGCGACGAGCAGCACGATGAGCAGGCCGTACCAGAACATCTGCCCGCCGTGCTGGAACAGGCGGATGTCCTGCCCGTAGTCGGTCTTGAACAGGAACCGCATTCAGACCTTCTTCGCTACGGTTTCGCCGAAGATCCCCGACGGCCTGACCAGCAGCACGGCGAGCACCACCACATAGGCCGCGACGTCCTTGAAGCCCTCTGGCAGCCAGAAGCCCGCAAAGGCTTCGACCGTGCCGATGATGAGCCCGCCGACGATCGCGCCCGGCACGCTGCCGAAGCCGCCGAGCACCGCGGCCGGAAACGCCTTGAGCCCGATAAAGCCCATGTTGGAATGCACGAAGGCGATCGGCGCCAGCAGGATCCCCCCGAAGGCCGCGACGCCCGCCGAGAGGCCCCAGATCAGCATGTTCACGCGCTGCACCGGAATGCCCATGTAGTAGGCGGCGAGCTGGTTCTGCGAGGTGGCCTGCATGGCCACGCCGAGTTTCGCGAAGCGGAAGAAGAAGTAGAGCACCGCCACCAGCGCGGCCGTCATGGCGATCACGGCGATCTGCTCGACCGCGATCACGGCGCCGCCGATCCGCACCACGGCATCGCCGAACGGCATCGGCAGCGCGTGCGTCTCGGTGCCCCAGCCCGGCGTCATCGTGATGATGCCGCGGATCACATAGCCGATGCCGATCGTGATCATCACGACCGTGAAGGTCGGATAGCCCAGCACCGGCCGCAGCACGACGCGCTCGAGCGCCATGCCGACCGCCGCCATCACCAGGATCGCGAACAGGATCATCGCCCAATAGGGAAAGCCGAGCACCGCGCTCGCCGTGAGCCCGAAGAAGGCGCCCAGCATCATCAGGTCGCCCTGGGCGAAATTGACGGTCTCGGTCGCCTTGTAGATCAGCACGAATCCGAGCGCGACCAGCGCGTACACGCAGCCCTGCGCCACGCCCGCGAACAGGAGTTGCAGAGATTGGCCGAGCAATTCCTTCCCCTCGCCGCGCGCATCGTGGCGCGCGTTTTATCGTTACGTCATTCTACCAAGCATTTGCTTTTTTGAAAGCGCAAGCCTAACTTTTTCGCGCATCTGAGCGCGCTCCAGGCAGCAATGAAGTCCGTACGCATCGGCGCCGGCCTCGGCTTCTACGGCGACTCCTGGCGTCCGATCCGCGCCTCGATCGAGAGAGGCGGCGTTCAGTACATCGCTTCCGATCATCTCGCCGAGCTCACCCTCGCGATCCTGCAGAAGGACCGACAGAAGGAGCAGTCCGCCGGCTTTGCGCGCGACGCCGCGCCGATGCTCAGCGAGCTCTGGCCGCTCGCCGCGAAGCACGGCGTGAAATTCATCCTCAACGCGGGCGGCCTCAATCCGGAGGGTGCGCGCGAGGCGCTCGCCCGCGCGTTCCGCGACAAGGGTTGGCGCGCGCGCATCGCGGTGGTGACCGGCGATTCCATTCTCCAGCGCTTCGATGTGTTACGCGGCCGCGGCGAGACTCTCGCGCATATGGACACGGGTGCCGACATCGCGACCGTATGCGACCGTTTGCTGTTCGCGAACGCCTATCTCGGCGCGCGGCCGATCGCGGAGGCGCTGGCGCAAGGCGCCGACATCGTGCTGACGGGCCGCGTTGCCGATGCGGCGCTCTCGCTTGGTCCCATCATGCACGCGCTCGGCTGGCGCTGGGATGACTGGGACCGCCTCGCCCAGGGCCTCACGGTCGGCCACCTGCTCGAATGCTCGGGCCAGGCGAGCGGCGGCAATTTCGGGTCGGCCGGCGATTGGGCGCAGATCCCTGATCTCCTGCATATCGGTTATCCGATCGCCGAGGTGTTCGAGGATGGATCGGTGCTGATGACCAAGGCGCCCGGCACGGGCGGCCGTATCTCGTTCGACACCTTGCGCCAGCAGCTCCTCTACGAGGTGCACAATCCGCACGCTTACTATTCGCCCGATGTCGTGCTCGACATGGGCACGCTGCGCTTCGACGACGAGGGCAACGACCGCGTCCGCATCACGGGCGCCAGCGGCGGAAAGCGTCCCGACACGCTGAAGGTCGTGGCCGGCTATCACGACGGCTGGATGGGCACCGGCGTCATCGGCTTCTCGTGGCCGGATGCCTATGCGAAGTGCGTGCGCAGCGCCGAGATCATCAAGGCGCTGATGGCGGAACGCGGCTGGCCCGCTGAAGACGTGAACATCGAGTTCATCGGCTACAACTCCCTGCTCGGCGCCAATGCGGATCCGCGCCATCGCGACGATCTCAACGAATGCTTCCTGCGCATGACGGTGCGCACGCCTGACAAGCGCATTGCCGACGGTTTTGGGCGCCTCTTTCCTTGGCTCGGCCTCTCTGGCCCGCCTTATGCGGGTGGTTTCCACGGCATCGAGCGCGCCAAGGAGCTGCTCGGCATCTGGCCGACGCTGGTGCGGCGCGAGCTGATCGAGTCGGACGTCGATATCGATGTCGAGGCCGTCGCATGAGAACGCCGCTGTGGCGCATCGCGCACGCGCGCAGCGGCGACAAGGCCGACCGCGCCGATATCGGCCTCTTCGCCTACGACGCGCCGACCTACGAGACGCTCAAGCGCGAGGTGACGCGCGAGCGTGTCGCCGCGCATTTCGCGGCGATCTGCGAGGGACCGGTCGAGATCTATCCGCTCGACAACCTGCTCGCCCTGAAGATCGTGCTCAACAGCGCCTTGCAGGGCGGCGCCGCGCGCTCGCTGCGCATGGACAATCTCGGCAAGACCATCGCGGCCGCGCTGCTGCGCATGGAAATCGAGGCGCCGGCGGATCTGCCGCGGCTGAAGAGCTGATGGCCGCACGCAAATCGAGGCGCATGGCCCCGAAAAGTGGGGACTCGGACAAGGCCATGCGCAATCAAAAAGCCCGCCGGAATAACGAGAGCAATCGCCGTGAAGAGCTGCTGCGCGTCTGCGCGCGCCTGTTCCGCGAGAAGGGCTTCGACGCCACCACCATCCGCGACATCTCGACGGCCGCCGGCATGCATTCGGGCAGCCCCTTCTATCACTTCAAGACCAAGCAGGAGATGCTCGTCGCCGTGATGGAGCAGGGCCTCACCGAGGGCCTGCGCCGCACCGAGGAAGTGGTCGCGCTCGATTTGCCGCCCGAGAAGAAGCTCGAGCGCCTGGTCCGCGTCCATCTCGCGACCATCCTCGAAGAAGGCAACGACTTCATCCCGGTGCTGCTCTACGACTGGCGCTCCCTCGACGCCGCGAGCCGCCGCCGCATCGTTGCGATCAAGGACCGGTACGACGCGCTCTGGCAGGGGCTGATCGACCAGCTCACCGACAAGGGCCGCATCCCGGGCGACGCCCGCCTCGCCCGCCTGCTCCTGCTCGGCGCCGTCAACTGGGTCGGCCAGTGGTATCGCCCAGGCAATCGGTTGACGCTCGACGAGATCGCGGCCGGCACCGTGCGGCTGTTTCTGCACGAGCGATAGTATGACAAGCCGCGCATTCGCCCTCTCGTCCGTCGCCCTGAGGTGCGAGGCTGCGCAGCAGCCGAGCCTCGAAGGGCGGCGGCCGCTGAGCCGCTACGAGTAAGCTGAGCCGCCCAGGCCGTTGAGGAGATTGCTGCATGCCGGCCTTCCTGCGCCTCTTCGAAGACACTCTCGCGGCCGGCGCTACACTTTCGCTCTCTGCCGCGCCCCGCATGATCTTCGTCGTGCACGGCGGTGCGATCATCGGCGAGCATTCCCTAACCGACGACGAAGCATGGCACAGCGAGGCCGCCGCAACGCTGCGCGCAGGCTCGGCCGGCGTGACCTGCTGGCGCTGGGACCTCACCACGTCGCGCGACGGCGGCACCGACCACGGCAACGGCTTCACGACGCGCGAGAAGCTCACCGCGCAGCTCGACACCCTCCCGGACGGCAACCTGCTCCTGCGCGGTGACAGTGTCGCCTTCCCGCCCGGCGGTTGCGCCTATCTTCATCGGCATCAGGGCCCCGGCATCCGCTGTCTGATCGAGGGCGGCATCCGCATCGACACGCATGGCGCGTCGACCTCCTACGGTCCGGGCGGCGCCTGGTTCGAGTCGGGTCCCGAGCCGGTCTTTGCGCAGGCCGCCTTGGACCGACCGAGCCGTTTCATTCGCGTGATGGTGCTGCCACGCGCGCTACTCGGGAAGAGCTCGATCCAATACGTCAACGAGGACGACCAGGCGAAGCCGAAGACGCAGCAGTACCGGATCTACGTCGACGCGCCGATCGCGCGCCCTTAGCGCAGACTCTCGCCTCTCACCGCAACGTTCACCGGCACGCCGCGCGCGATCGAATTGCTCACCGTCGAGGTCTCTTTCGCGCGACGGATCAGCGCCGCGACATCCGCCCCGGGGTCGACAGGCTCCACCGCGACCTCCATGGTGGCGCCGGTTGCGAGCAGCGGCGATCCATCGAACGTCACGGCCACATCGACGGCCACCGATTTGAGCCGCAGACCCATCTCATAGGCAACGTAGTAGAGATCGTTGCAGAAGCATCCGCCGATCGCGAGACCGAGCAACTGCCCGCCATTGAAGCCGAGCCCCTGACCGCCGGCCTTGCCGGTCGGACGGTCGACCACCACCGAATGCGCGCCGGCCCAGCCGACACTCGCCTCAGTCTCGGGGAGGCCTCTCAGCTTCACGGTCATGGTCGTCATGCACCACCTGCTCGCAGGGAACGATCAACGCGGCCGAATGGGTACGCCAATTCGAAACAGGCGACCAGAGCGATCCATCCGCGTCGCTCGTGATGACCGGCGGCCGCTCGCGCACCACATGCAGGCGCTCGCGCGGCACGATGTCCAGGATGCTCGACAGCACGTCTTCCACCGGCTCGCTGCCGCGCCCCGTGAGCCAGATCGTGACGCGCAGATCGTCTTCGACGTCACCTTCCTCGATGACGTATTCCCAGATCACACCCCAGCGCTTCAAGAGATCGAGCCTCCGCAGCCCGCGCGCGATTCCCATCCGCGTCCTCCGTCGCCACACTTCGACGTCCCGCCTCCATCTCTGTCGCGCAAAGACGGATTCGTCGAGATTGGTTCAAATGCGATCGAGCTGCTGGTTAAGCGAAGCTTGCGACGATCGCGGAGTGAAGCCGATCAGGCATGTAAGGCGGGGTGTTGCGCGACGACGAGGTGTCGCGGCCTCTACACGCAACTTAATGCCGAGGTAATAAGCACTGCGGATGATGCGCGCATGGACCGCGCCGTCGCCCAGACACTGCTCGATCGGGAGCTTGCACGCCTGCGCGCGCTCGGTCGTGAGGCGCTCGCCGCGCTGATCTCGCGTGGCCCGGAGGTGAAGGAAATCACCGGCCCCGACGGCAACCCTTACCAGCTCGAGAGCCTCGTGCTCTGGGACGCCGCGCCCGGTGGCCGCATCCGTCTGCTGGTGAACATTCACGGCGGCTGGCGCTATTTCGTGCCCCTCACGGCGGACGAGCTGATCGACCCGGTCTGATCAGCGCGTCTTACTCCAGCGCTTCGGCGACGGCGCGCGCGAGGTCGTGCTTGCGGTAGGGCTTGCTGAGCAGCCGGTCACTGCCGCCGATCTCGAACTCGCCGCTCAGGAAGGTGCCCGGAAAGCCAGAGGTGAAGAGGACGCGCAGGCCCGGCCGTTTGCCGCGCGCCAGCGTGGCGAGCTGCTTGCCGTTGGTGCCGCCCGGCATCACGACATCGGTGAACAGCAGGTCGATCGGCTCGGGTCCTTCGAGATGTGCCAGCGCGGTCGCGGGGCCGTCCGCCTCGAGCACCCGGTAGCCGAGATCCGTGAGATTGGCGACGACGGTCGCGCGCACCGAGGGATTATCGTCCACCGCAAGCACGACTTTCCGGGACGAGGCCACGATCGCCTCGGTCGACACGGCCGTGCCGGCGATTTCGCCGGGGACGATGGCGCGCGGCAGGAACAGCTTGAAGCTCGTACCCTTGCCGGGCTCGCTGTAGACCGTGATGTGCCCGCCCGATTGCTTGGTGAAGCCGTACACCATGCTCAGTCCCAGCCCGGAGCCCTGGCCCGGGGGCTTGGTGGTGAAGAACGGCTCGAAGATCCGCTCGCGCACCTCGGGCGGCATGCCGGTGCCGGTGTCCGTGATCTCGATCACGGCATAATCGCCGCGATGCGTCTCCGGATGCCGCGCCACATAGGCGTCGTCGAAGGCACCGTTGCGGGTCTCGAAGCGCAGCGTGCCGCCGTCCGGCATGGCATCGCGCGCATTGATCGCGATGTTCACGAGCGCGGACTCGAGCTGCGCTTCGTCCACGAAGATCGGCCAGAGGTCGCTCGCGAGATGCTGCTCGACACGGATGCTCTCGCCGAGCGTGCGGGCGAGAAGCTGCACGGTGCGCTCGATCAGACGATTGCCGTCCACGCGCTTCGGCTGCAGCGCCTGGCGCCGCGAGAAGGCGAGCATCTGCTGCGTCAGCGACGCGCCGCGCTCAGCCGCCAGCAGGATGACATCGAGCTTCGCCCGCGCAGACTTATCGGCGATCTCGTCCTGCAGCAGCTCCAGATTGCCGATGACCACGGTCAGCAGATTGTTGAAGTCGTGCGCGAGCCCGCCCGTGAGCTTGCCGACCGCCTCCATCTTCTGCGCCTGCTGGAGCTGGTTCTCCATGGTCTTGCGATCGGTGACGTCCTCCTGCGTGCCGATCAGGTAGCGCGCGGTGCCGTCCGCATCGCGGATCGCGAGCCTGCGGGTCGCGACCTGCCGCAACCCCTTGGCGGTCGTGACCTCGACCTGATCCACCAGCACTTCGCCGGGCGCCGAGGCGATGAGCTCGTGATCGTGGCGGTCGATCAAGGCCGCGAAGTCCGGCGGCAGCACGTCGCTTGCGGTCTTGCCGATCACCTGCTCGCGGCTGAGCCCGATGAACTCCTCGGTCGCGTGATTGATCAGGATCCAGCTCAGATCGCGTGCGTCCTTCACGGTGATCGAGATCGGCACCGTGTCGATGATGCGGTCGAGGAAGGCGCGGCTGCGATCGCGCTCGGCCTCCGCGCGCAGCCGATCCGTGATGTCGATGACGGCCGCGAAGCGCGCGTCGTGTCCCTCATAGGACATCACGGTCGAGTAGACCTCGACATTGATGACGCGGCCGTCGGCCGTGAGGTGGCGCGTCGTCACGGCGCGCTGTTGCGTGCCGACGGAGCGGATCCGCGCCCTGAACGCCTCGCGGTCTTCCTCGGGCCGAATATCCAGGATCGACATTGCCATCAAGCGATCGCGCGAATGACCGTAGTGCCTCAGCAGCGCGTCGTTGACGGCCAGGAACCGGAGCGTGTCGGTGTCGAACACGAACATCGGCACCGGATTGCTGTCGAACATCAGCTTGAACGTATCCTCGCGCCGCTTGAGATCCGTGATGTCGACGCGGATGCCGACGCTGCCGCCGTCGGCGGTGCGCCGCTCCTGAACGCGCACCCAGCGGTCGTTCGGCAGCGCCTGCTCGTGGGCGCTCTCGACTTCGCGGTGGCGGGCGAGCCGCGTGGTGAGCCAGGCCTCCTCCTGGCCTTTCGCGTCCGGATGCTGACCTCGGGCGACGCTCGCGCGCAGCACGTCCTCGAACCGCACGCCGACGGCGACATCCGGAATGCTTTCCGGATAGAGTTCGGAATAACGCTTGTTCCAGAGCACGAAACGGTCATCGGCATCGAACAGCACGAGCCCCTCGGGCACCACATCGAAGGCGTCGCGCAGACGCGCATGCGCGGCCTGCAGTTCGCGGTCCGCGCGGACCCGCTGCGTGATATCGCTGTAGATCTTGACGAGGCCGCCGTCGGGAAGCGGGCTCGTACGGATCTCGATCACGGTGCCGTCGGTACGCGTGCGCTCCATGATGTCGATCGGTGTCCGCGCGCGCGCTTCCCGCTCGCGCACCAGCGACTCGACGTCGCCGGGTCCATAGACGCCGCGCTCGGCGTTGAAGCGCGCGAGCTCGGCGAGCGGCGTGCCGGGCCGGCATAGCGTCTCGGGCATGCCGAAGATCTCGCGAAACCGGCGGTTGGCGGCCACGAGCCGCAGCCCGGCATCGAAGATGCTGACCCCCTGATCCATGTGTTCGAAGGTGTATTGCAGCACCTCGCGGCTCGCCTGCTCGGCCGCTTCGGCGCGCCGGCGCTCGGTGACATCCTCGTGGGTCGTGACCCACCCGCCGCCCTGCATCGGCTGATGCACCATGCGGATCTGGCGGCCGTCGCCCGTTTCCAACAGCCGGTCCATGCGGCGACCGGCGGCCATCTCGGTGAGCACTGTATCGCAGTGGCGGTCGAGGTCTCCCACGAAGGAGCCGGTCTCCTTGCGATGCGCGACGATCTCGCGCAGCGACAGGCCCGGCCTGATGTTCGCCGGATCCAGCCCGTACATCTCCAGAAATCGCGGATTGCAGATGATCAGCCGCGCGTCCGGCCCGTACATGCACAGGCCTTGCGTGATGTGAGCGATCGCACGGTCGAGCAGCTCGAGCTGCTCACGCAGATCGAACTCTTCGCGCGTCTTGGTACGCACCTATGCCCTCACGCTCGCGAGCCGCGCCGCGACACGTGTCGCGGCTTCACTCGCGCGGTTCGGCACGAACGCGGTCTCGTCGCGTCAAAGGCATCGCCGCCGTCCGTGCCTTCGGAATTACAATAACCCGAAAGGCTGGCCCGGGGCGGTAAATCCTGAGTTGCGGCGCGGTAGGGGATTTTACGGATCGACCCTGGTCGGGCGATCCATGCCGGGCGGACCCCGACCCGTCGCAACTGGGGCGGGCGCCTCGCCCTCCGCTCGCGGCGGGCGCGTCATTGCGCCGAGATATCAGGCCTCTGGCAGCGTCGGATCGCGCTCCGCCTCGACGAACACGTCCTCTTCCCCCTGCCGCGCGACCATGCCCAGGCGCGACGCACGCTCGATGAAGAGCCGAGGCCCCTCGGCGCCGCGCGCCCAGGAACGGGTCGAGCCGCCCGCTTGCGGCGCAATGTCGGGCCGGTGGCTCGGCCACCGTTTGCCGCCATGTTCGCAAAAGCCGGCTTGCCAGGGCTGCGCCATCAGCGCCGTGAGATCCCCGGGCTGGACGCCCGCATGACCGATGCGGAAGTCGAACGGCGCCGCATAAAGCGTCGGATCCAGCATGATGATGCCGGCCTCGACCCCGGGGCAGAAGCCCTGCCCAACCGCGCCCTCGAGCGCGGCGCGCGTCAGCCCGGCGGCCGTGATCTCGGTGGGCGGATCAACCGGAGCGTCGTCGAAATTGCCCTGTACCCAGGCCTCCAGGAACTGCTTCTGGAACAATCGGAGTCGAAAGGGTGGCCCGTTCGCCGAGACGTGCCCCTCCAGGATATCCTCAGTGCGCAGCACCAACTCGTCGCGCACTTGCGCGCGAAACCGCTGATCGGCGGCGCCGCGGCTGCGCAGCTTCGGGCTCGTCAGCCGCGCATCGGACCAGGTCGCGTCATCGTGCACCCACTGCAGCCGCCGCACACGCGTGAGAACGGGCGCGACCTCGGCATCGAACGACGGCGTCGCCGGCACCGTGAGCCCGAAATGATCGATCCCGACCTGGCGCAGCACGTCGTAGAGCGTCACCACAGGCGCGATCTCCGGCGCGAAATCGGGCGGCCCGACAATCACCCAGGCGCCGCCCTCCGCCTCGATCGGAACTGCGCCCGGCTCCAGACGGACCTCGGCCGTGACCGGCCCGTCCGCGACGTCGTCGTGCCACTTCGGATTCGCATGGAAGGAGCCGCCGATCGGCGCGCCGGCGGGCGCGCTGGAGAAACCCTTGCCGCCGAGCACGAGCAATCGCCCCGCGTCGTCGGTGCGCAGCATGCCGAGATCGACCTCGATACTGTAGGGCGCGCCGTTATCCGCGGTTGTCTTGTAGATGCCGACGAAGGGCGCGCTCATCCCGGCCTTGCCGCTGATGGTCCGGCTTCCGCCCTCGATGACTTGCCCGGCCATATCGGGCGCGAGCTGCGGCCGCGCGTGCCGCGCCGGCGGCAGCGGCGCGCGCGCGACCGCGGATTTCTTGTTGGTCAGCCTGACGCGCCACGTGACACTCGCGGTCTTCGGCAGCCGTGCCGGAAGCCAGCTCTCGCCGTCGTGGGATTCGAAGATGTGGAAGCGCGCCGCCTGCTTTCGAATCCTCCTCAGCGAGGCGTCCTTGAACCGCGTGGTCGGGATCATGAGGCCATCCGGGCCCAGATCCATCGGGCCCCTGCCCGGCAGTTCGGGGCCGACGAAAAAGTCGTCGGACTCGCCGAGGCGGGCGATGCCGATCGACGGAAAGATCTTGTACCTGACCATCAGGCTCCCCTGTTGCCGCAGTGCGCCCAGGCGATCGGCGCGCCAACCAGGCCGCGGAATGCTTGATCGGGCTTTCGCGTGGCATCGGAGACACGCGGCTCACGCCGGCTTGGGCGCGGCCTTGTAGGCGAGGTAGGCCGCATGGCTCAGGCCCAGCAGCGACACGAAGCCGCCGCTCATCAGATTGACCAGCGCGCTCGCGACGATAAAGGCGGATGCGAAAATGCCCTTGATGCGCCCCCTCGGTTCGCGCTCGCGCCGGCGGGCCGGCTCTCCCGCGCGGTACAAACTGTAGAGTGCGCAGCGTGATCGCAGCGTGAGTCGCTCCCGCGATGGAAAAGATCGCGGCCGAACAAGGAGCTACGTCGCCTCGCCGGATGGTCCTGGCGCCCCGGTACCGGCGCGGCGCCGAAATCACGATGGACTCACGGTCGGAGTGCCAGTGTAGGCTTGCTCGCATGCTTCCAGAGCTTTGGGGGGCTCACATGACGATGCGATCGCCTGGCGCGGTGCTGCCGCTCTTCTTCGGCACGCAGAAGCCGCAAGACGTCGGATTCTCCTCGGCGCTCATCGAATCCTTTGCCAAGATCTCCACGGCCCGCAATCTGGGCGGGTCTGAAGACAGCCAGCCTTATCGCGGATTCGGCGGTCTCCTGACCGAGCAGGTGCCGACACGCGAGCTCCTCAAGAAGCTGGCGCGACGGCTCATGCAAGGGACAGGCGCTGCGGACAATCCGAACATCCCGTCCGGCTATACCTATCTGGCGCAGCTCGCGGCACACGACCTGGTCAGCACGACCACGCCGCTCCCGCGCGAGAACGACGCGGCCTCGTATTTCCGCCGCGATTACCGCATCAACCGGCTGGCGCTGGACACGATCTATGGCGGTGGTCCGGTCGCGAATCCGCTTCCCTATGCGGTGGATCGCTCCACGGCCTGGCGACAGCGCTATCTGCTGCGGCTCGGACACATCCCGTGCAAGGAATCCGAGACCGCGATGCCGGATCCGCCGATGATGGATCAGCCGCCGCGGGACATCGCCCGCGCGGCCTGCCCGTTCCTTCACGACAAGCCGAGCCGCGGCGTTCCGGATGCGCTGCTGGCCGATCCGCGGAACGACGATCATCTGATCATCGCCCAGCTCACGGCGCTCTTTCACGAGCTGCACAACATCGTGGCGGGCAAGCTCGGAGGTGAGCCGCAGAACGATTTCGTCGCCTATCGTCGCTTCCTCGATGCCCGCAACGTCGTCACGCTCGCCTATCGCAAGGTGATCATCAACGACCTCATGCGGCGGCTGCTCGAGGACCGGGTCTACCAGCACTACCTGACCGCGCCCTACCCGGGTGGCTTCATCGATCATCACGACGATGGCGCTGTGCCGGTCGAGTTTTCCCATGCGGCCTATCGCATCGGGCACGTGATGGTGCGCTTCAGGTACACGCTGAATGGGACCGGCCACAATGGCGGGCCGCAGGTGCCCTCGATGCTGGACATCATCCAGCGCTCGTCGTCGCGCGAGGCCGACCGGCTTCCCGTGGCCACGACCTGGCTGATCGACTGGGCGCGCTTCTTCCAGATCGACCCTGCGGTGCAGCCCAACCTGAGCCGGCGCATCGTTCCGCATCTGGGCGGCGCGCTCGGCAGCAGCGGCACGTTCCCGAACGAGGATCAGGCCGACGGCGGCTTGATCTATCGCGACCTGCTGCGCGGCGCCGACGCCGGCGTCCGCACGGTCGAGTCCATGATCCAGCGCCTGCGCGCCGAGGATCGGGAGCGCAGCGAGCTGCTGCGCGACCCGAACAAGCGCCGTGAGCGGATCGCCGATTGGCTGACGGCGGCCAACGGCCATGGCTTCACCGATCCGGAGAAGAGCAGTCTGAGCGAGAACCCGCCTCTGCTGCTGTTCCTTCTGCTCGAGGCCGCCCTCACCCAGGACGGACTGCGTCTCGGCATCCTCGGGTCGACCATCGTGGCCGAGGTTTTCTTCGCGGCCTACCGCATCCACCACCGTTCATTCGAAGGCGATCCGAACGTCGTCGCGATGGCCAACGGCGTCTTCGGCGGGACAATCCCGGCCGACATGCCGGCGCTCATCGCCTTCGTGAAGGCGAATGGTGGCCTGCGCGAACCGCAATGCCCCTGATCCGCAATCCCTGAACCAACCCGGAGGAGAAGATCATGTCTGGTCCTATCAATCGCATCCCTGTGCTGCTGCCGCGGGAGCTCGGTGCGACCATCATCGAATGGGCGCTCGATCCCACCAAGCGGCCCGCCAACCTGGACGCGTTCGTGCAGGACCTGGTCACGAACCGGGGAATCCTCGGCGAGCTGCCGTCCTACATCAAGTCGGTGATGTTCGTGCAGGCCAGCAAGGAAACGCTGCTGATCCGACTGCCGCCGGCCGAGCTCGTGAGGAACACGCTCGACACGATTCCCCAGGGCGGGGACTATCCGCTGCCGCCCTTCTACAAGCAGCGCCTGATCGACGGGCAGATCACCGACAATGTCGACTTCTTCCGCCACCGCATCGGCGACTACACGGTCGCGCACTGCACCTGACCGGCGAGGAGGTCATGATGCGTTCCGTATCACTCGAAGCGGATCGCGCTCTCCGATGCTGATGCCGGCAAACCTGCGGCCAGCAAGCCGGCCCGAAGACGCTCGCGCTCCTCGGCGCGACGGAACGGGAAGCAGTGCAGCAGCCAGTTCGTGATCGCTTCGTCGCTCGGTTCTGGGGGGCCGCGCCAGACGTTGCGGATCACGCTCAGGAAGCGCCGGCCCTCGGCCCGCGCTTCCTGAAGCCGTCCCGCGCATGCCAGCGCGGCCGCCCGCCATCCGAGAAAATAGTTGATCGTGTCGCCGACGCGCTCGGCCGCGTCGACGCTCATGGCATTGTCGCCGCACAGCAGCCTGATGGTGCTTTGATAGCACCAGTGGATCGGCGTCGCCCATGCGGCGAGCTGCAGCGCGCGATCCGCGAATTCGCGCGCCTCCGCGAGCTCCCCGCTGTAAGCAAGACCCAATGCAGCCGAGGTCGTCGTCCAGTGATCGTATTCGTTCAGCGTGCGGGCATAGCGGAAGGCCGCGATCGCCATCTCGAACTGCTGGTTCATCGCGTGCGACCAGGCGAGGCAGAGATGCGCCCGCGAGTCGAGCGGATCGAGCGTGACGGCCGCCCGCGCATGCATGAGCGCGCGCTGATGCCGCGCGATCGTTCGGTAGATGCCGGGAAACACGATGTGCCACGAGTTCTCGAGCTGCGCGAGCCCGCTATAGGCGGGTGCGAAGTTGGGCGATTCCAGGATGATCGACTCGAGGATCTGCGCGGCTCGTTCGTGGTTCGAGGGCGTATAGAGCGAGATGAACCCCTGCGCGCGCAGCCACCTGTCGAAGGCGTCGAGCGAGATGTCGGGCGCGCCGATCGTGCGCGCGAGACGCTCGGCCGAGATCTGCACGTTGAGCGCCGTGGCGAGACCGTGCAGAACCTGCTGCTGCGTGTGGAAGAAGTCCGGCAGCGCGAGGCTGCAGCGTTCGCTCCACAAGACTTGTCCGGTCGGTCCCGTCTGCAGCGTCAGGATCGCGCTGACCGTGAACTGCTCGGGCAGGATAAGGCCAGTGATGCGGTAGTGCGGCAGATCCTGGTGCGGCCGCGAGGCCGCGAGCCCGGGGCCGGCATCGATCAGCGCCCACTCGCGAAATCGCGCCAGCCGGGAGATCAGCTCGTAGCGGAATCCGACCGCGATGTGCCGCCGGTCCGGCGGCACGCCCTCCGAGTCGAACGGGCCGACCACGAGGACGAGCCGTGCCGGCGCATGATCGACGGTTTCGACGCGCGACGCGGCTCCGACATTCTGCGGCGGCGGCACGGCGCTGGGCGGCTCGGCGACGCGCTTCGGCACATAGGTGCCGGCCTTGATCGTCGCGATGAGCTCCTGGCTCATCTCCGACGGCTCCATGTCGTATTCGCGATCGAGCAGGTCCCAGAGCTTCTTGTAGACGCCGAGCGCGCCCGCGAGGTCGCCCGCGATCGCATAGCATTCGATCAGCGCCTGGTATCCGCCCTCATGGGTCGGATCGAGCTGGATCAGCGCCTCCGCACAGCGGCGCGACTCGTCGCTGCCGCGCGCACTGAGCGCCAGCAGGTCTTCCAGCGCGCGCGTGAGCCGCCGATGCAGGTTCTCGCGGCACACCAGCAGCCAGACCCGGAACGATGGATCGATGTCGTCGAAGCCCTGAAGAAGCGTGTCCGTGATGCGCGTGCGGTCGAGCAGCACGGTATCGGGCCGCCCCGCGGCGACGCTCGCCAGAGCGGACTCCACGTCCACCACGATGGTCGATGGATCGAACCCGACCTCGATCCGGTCGGTCGCAAAGCCGGTGTATCCGCAATCCTCGAAGGCGGACCGCAATTCCTTGAGCGACTGTCGCAACGTTGCGCGCGCCTTGGCCTCCTCGGCCTCGCTCCAGAGCAGTCCGACGATCCGCTCGCGCGTCTCGTGCAGGCTCGTGGTCAGGCCCAGATAGCCGACCAGCGCCAGCGCCTTGCGATTGGTGACCTCGATCCGGCTCCCGTCGAAATGCAGCGAGACGCCGCCGAACAGCGAGATCTCGAGCCGAGGCTGCTGACCGGAGCCGACTTTCGGACTGACGTCGTGCGCCTCTTGCAGAGCCCCGACCGGAACCCCGCTCGCGATCGTCGATCCAGGATCGGTGCGCGACGTCATGTCCGCACCTCGCCCGCAAGGACTGGCCACCAGGGCTGCGCCCCGGGACCGCGCGCCTCGCAGCAATCGTCAATTCCTGACCACAAGGGCGCCAGTCCTGCTCAAGAGCTCGCGCGATCACAGCAGAACGCCCTGCAACGCGCAATATCGTGAGGTTCTGCATGCAACTCGGTCCGAACCGCGGGCGACAAACGTTCGCCGGTTCCGTCCGCCACTGCCGAACCTGTGCCGATGTGGCGTCGGCCTCGTGTCGCGCACGACCGCAGAGCGACCGCACGTATCGCGCACGTCACCCGTCGAGGCTCGACATCACTGAGAGGGAACTGGTGCCGCGGAAGGGATTCGAACCCCCGACCTACGCATTACGAATGCGCCGCTCTACCGGCTGAGCTACCGCGGCAACCGGGGTCTCTGATACTGCCAGGGGGCCGGATTCGCAAGGCGCGGCCCAGGTGGATGGATGGGTTCCCAGGCCGCGCCCTGCGAGAGTCATTGCCGCATTTTCTTGACCCGAACCGTTGGCCGGTCCGGCGGAAAACACGCTGACGGCCGGCCACATCCCCGAACGGGGTACGCGTGACCGGCCGATCCGTCTCCGGATCGTTCTGGTATCACCGAAAAATCTGACGGATTCGTTGCCAGCCTTCTGATCGCGGCTCGGCCTCGAGATCATCCTCCAGATCCGGGTCGGTGCCCGGGTCGTCAGGCACGTGAATGTACGGAATGACCGGCTCCGGCTCGCTGCCCCGCTCCGAGGCTGGTGTCGCAGCCGCTGCACTCGGCGCGGCGGGGCTCGCCGCCGCGACC
>JAEYAU010000123.1 GCA_023404705.1 Pseudomonadota bacterium | reverse complement strand
GCAACCGCACGGTGCAGCTGCAGCCGCTCTCGGTTCAGGCACAGGCCGGAGTCAATCTGGCGCTCGGCGTCGCGGGCCTCACGCTGCAGCCCGGCGGCTAAGTCTCTCGTCAATTCTGATCGAACGCGCCGGCAGTCCGCTGCCGGCGCGTTCGCGCCTACGAGCTCTCGGTCCGGTCTTCTGCCAGCACCTCGGCGATCTTGCGCGCGAGCTGATCGAGCGTGAACGGCTTCGACAGCAGGTTCACGCCCGGATCCAGCATGCCGTTGTGCACGATGGCGTCGCGCGTATAGCCGGTGGTGAACAGCACGCGCAGCGACGGCCGCTGCTGCAGCGCCATCTCGGCGAGCCGCTTGCCGTTCATGTTCGGCATGACGACGTCGGTGAACAGCAGCGCGATGTCGTGGTTGGCATCGATCAGCTCGAGCGCCTCGGCGGCATTGCCGGCCTCCAGCACCCGGTAGCCGAGCTCGCGCAAGGCGTCCGTCGAGTAGCGTCGGACGCCCGACTCATCCTCCACCACCAGCACCGTGATGCTGCTGTCGCCGGTCGGCAGCGGCGTCTTGTCCACCGCATTCGCGGATTCTTCCAACGCGCCGCGATAACGCGGCAGGTACACGCGGATGGTCGCGCCCTTGCCGGGCTCGGTATCGATCCGCACATGGCCGCCCGACTGCTTGACGAAGCCATAGACCTGGCTCAGGCCGAGCCCGGTGCCGACGCCGCTGCCCTTGGTGGTGAAGAACGGGTCGAAGGCCTTCTCGGCGACCTCCGGCGGCATGCCCGTGCCGGTGTCGCACACCGCGATCATCACATAGTCGCCGGGCGTCAGCTCCGCATGCTCGGCCGTATAGGCCTCGTCGAGGCGCGTGTTGCGGGTCTCGATGATGAGCTTGCCGCCCTCCGGCATGGCGTCGCGCGCATTCACCGCTAGATTGAGGATCGCGTTCTCGAGCTGGCTCGGATCCGCGTGGATGCGCCAGAGGTCGCCCGCGAGAGTGTTCTTCAGCTCGATGGCCTCGCCGAGACTGCGGTGCAGCAGCTCCGACATGCCGGAGACGAGCTTGTTGACGTCGAGCGGCTCGGGCGCGAGCGGCTGCTGGCGCGCAAACGCAAGCAGCCGCTGCGTGAGCGAGACCGCGCGCCGGCCGCCTTCGAGCGCGTTGGCGAGCAGATTGTCGATCGAGCGCTCGCCCTTGGCGAGACGGCGCTGCGCCAGCTCCAGGTTGCCGAGTACGACGCCCAGCATGTTGTTGAAGTCGTGGGCGATGCCGCCGGTCAATTGCCCGATCGCCTCCATCTTCTGCACCTGGCGCAAGGTCTCCTCGGTCTCGGCGCGCTTGCGCATCTCGCTGACGAGCTCACGCGTGCGTTCCGAGACCATCTTCTCGAGCGTCTCAGAGAGCCGCCGTAGATCCTGCTCGGCGCGATCCCGTTCGCGTTCGCGCTCGCGCAGATCGGTCCCCGCAGCGACCAGCGCCTCGCCGACCTCGTCCAGCTCGCGCACGGGCAGCCGTTGCGCCCCCTGCAGCTCGCCGCGCCCGAGAGCGGCGGCCTCGTTGGCGAGTGTCTGGATCGATCCCGAGAGCTGCCCGCCCACCGCATAGGCGATGACGATCGCGAGCAGCATCAGCCCGCCGCCGAGCGCAGCGAGCGCCAGCAGCGGATTGGTCAGCGCGCGCTGCACCGCCTGCTCGGGCACGCTCACCCAGACCCACCACCCGGCGAGGCGCGAGCGCGCATAGGCGCCGCGCACCAGCGGGCCGCCGATGCCGGGACCGCGCCAGACGCCTTCGTCGCCCTTCACCTGCTGCACGAAGCTCGGCGGCGCCGGCGTGCCGACCAGGTCCTCGCGGCTCGGGCTCACGGCCAGAATCGCGCTTGCGCGATCGAACACGCCCGCGAAGCGTCCGGGATCGAGGGTGCGCCCGAGCAGATCGACGAGCCGGCTCGGCGGCAGACTGAGATTGAGGAAATAGGCCACCTCGCCCTGCTCGATCACCGGCACCGTGATGCTGAAGATCGGCTGCTGCGTGACGGCACCGATGATGACGCCGGTGACCACCGGGCTCTTGGTCTCGAGTACGCGGCGATCGCCGGCGAGCGGCTCGAGCGGCAGCTGCGCGCCCCAGGGCAGCCGCGTGTTGAGCAGCTGCTGGCCCTTGGTATCGCGCAGGAGGATGTGGACGCCGAGGAACTCCCGCACGCGCACCGCCTCGTGATAGAAGCCCGCGAAGTCACGCAGCCCGAGGCGGTCCGAGGTCGCGAGCGTCTGCAGCGTGTACTGCAGGCCCGCGAGATCGTTGTCGATCGCGAAGGCGAGCTTGCGCGCGTCGGTCTTGAGCTCCTCCTCGATGCGGGCGAGCTCCAGCACGTAGTAGCGCGCGAACAGCACGCCCGTGAACAAGAGCACCGGCACCAGCACCGAGAGCACCAGCAGGACCAGATAGCCCCGCATGGAAAGGCGGCGTCGTGCGCTGTCTCCACCCTTCCCCATACGCGATCCTGGCGTCTCTTTCGGGCGAGGGCGCTCGGCGCGCCCGCGATGCTTCGGCCATCCATATCCTTCCCAATTATGGCCGCTTGTGGCGCGGCGTCCTATGGGCCGAACGGCTGGCAGACCTGCCGACAACTCCGCAGGCTAGATGCGGTTTCCAGCGCTCCAGCGCCAGAAATCGCTGCCTTCCTCGCGCATGAAGCGGGCGAGCACCATCTTGTGCACTTCGGAGGCGCCGTCGACGAGGCGCGCCTGCCGTGCATAGCGGTAGATCCACTCCAGAATCGAGTCCTTCGAGTAGCCGCGCGCCCCGTTGAGCTGGATCGCGGTGTCGCAGGCATTGTGCAGGGTGTCGGCCACATGGATCTTGGCCATGGACACTTCTTTCTGCGCGCGGTCGCCCTGCTCGAGCTTCCAGGCCGCATGCATCACCAGCAGCCGGCCGATCGCGATCTGGTGCGCGACCTCGCCCAGCTTGATCTGCACGCTCTCGCGGTCCGCCAGACGGATGCCGAAACCCTCGCGCCGGCCCACATACTCCTGCGCGATCTCCATGCAGCGCTTGGAGAGGCCGAGCCAGCGCATGCAGTGCGTGAGCCGCGCCGGGCCGAGCCGGATCTGCGTCATCTTCAGCCCGTCGCCGACGCCCATCAGCACGTCCTCGTCGCGCACCTCGAGGCCTTCGAAGGCGAGCTCGCAATGGCCGCCGTGCTCCTCCGGTCCCATGATCGCGATGCGCCGCAGGATGCGCCAGCCCGGCTGGTCGCGGTGAAACAGGAACGCGGTGAGCCCGCGGCGCGGATCGTCCGAGGTGCGCGCCACCAGGATGAAATGCGCGGCCTCCTCGGCGCCCGTGATGAACCACTTGTTGCCGTTGATGACCCACTTGTCGCCTTTGCGCTCGGCGCGGGTCTGGATCATGGTCGGATCCGAGCCGCCGCCCGGATGCGGCTCGGTCATCGCGAAGGCGGAGCGCACCTTTCCTTCCACGATCGGCCGCAGCCACTTCTCCTTCTGCGCCGGCGTGCCGACGCGGGAGAGCACGTTCATGTTGCCGTCGTCCGGTGCCGCGCAATTCATGACGGCCGGCCCGAAGATCGAGCGGTTCGCCTCCTCGTACATCACGGCCCAGGCCGTGATCGGCAGCGCCATCCCGCCGAACTCCTTCGGCGACTGCGGCGCCCAGAGGCCGGCCGCTTTCGCCTTCTCGTAGAGCGATCGCGCCAGGTCGAGGCGGATGTTCTCATGCGCGTCGTAGTTCGCGGGATCGCTCTCGAGCGGAATGACGTGTTCTTCCACGAAGGCGCGCGTGCGCAGGCGAAGTGCTTCGACCTCGGGCGTGAGCGTGAAATCCATGCCTCATCTCCTCTTGCCTCATGTGTCTCGCGCGCCGCGCGGCCTCGCGCAAGCACCCACGTGACATTCCTGGAATTCGGAGGATACTGAGGGCACCCCCTTCATCTTTGACGAGACCGCCATGGCAGCTTTCGATCCCTTCACGGCCGCGCTCGGCGGTGCGCTCATCGGGCTTGCGGCCGTGCTGCTGCTCGCGCTGATCGGCCGCATCGCGGGCATCAGCGGCATCTTCGCCGAGCTGATCGCGCCCGGCAGCCGCGACCGCGGCTGGCGGCTCGCGTTCTTGCTCGGCCTGATCGCAGCGCCACTCGCCCTCGCCCTGATCGGGCGAGCAGCGCCTGTTCCCGTCATGCCGGGCTGGGCGGTGATCGTCGCGGCCGGGCTGCTGGTCGGCTACGGCACGCGCCTCGGCGGCGGCTGCACCTCGGGCCACGGCATCTGCGGCTTCGCCCGCTTCTCGCCGCGCTCCATCGCGGCGACCGTGATCTTCGTCGCGACGGCGATCGTCACGGTCGCGGTCACGCGCCACGTGATCTAGGAGTTGGTCATGCCGCTCATTGCAGCTTTCATCTGCGGATTGGTCTTCGGCATCGGCCTCGTCATCTCAGGGATGACCCAGACCACCAAGGTGCTCGGCTTCCTCGACATCCTCGGCACCTGGGACCCGACGCTCGCGATCGTCATGGCGAGCGCGCTGATCGTGTCGATCCCCGGCTTCTGGCTCGCGAACCGCAGCGCACGGCCGCTGCTCGCCGAGATCCGCTACCTGCCGACCAAGACCGTGATCGACCGGCCGCTGGTGATCGGCGCTATCATGTTCGGCGTCGGCTGGGGCCTGGTCGGTCTTTGTCCCGGCCCGGCGCTCGCCAATCTGGCGACGCTCTCGCCGCAAGTCATCTTGTTCGTGATCGCGATGGCGGCCGGCATCCTGCTGCGCGACTACGGACCGCGGCTCTCCGTGAACGAGCCCGCGCGCGCGGACGGCTAGCCGCGGATGCCCACGACCTGCCCGCCGTCGACGACCAGCGTCGCGCCCGTCATGTAGCGGCCGGCGTCGGAGGCGAGCAGCAGCAGGGCGCCGTCGAGATCGCGCGGCTCGCCGAAGCGGCCGATCGGGATGTCGCGGATCATGCCCTTGCCGAGATCGCTCAGCAGATAGCCCTGGTTCATCTCGGTCGGAATGAAGCCCGGCGCGATCGCGTTGACGCGCACGCCCTTGAAGCCGAGCTCGACCGCGAGCGACTTGGTGAGCTGGATCACGCCCGCCTTTGCGGTGGCATACGCGACGACGCCCTTGGCGGCGCTCAGGCCCAGGATCGACGCGATGTTCACGATCGCGCCGGCCTTCTTCGCCGCCAGCATGCGGCGCGCCGCCTCCTGCGCCCAGAAGAACACGGCGTCGAGATCGATGCCGATCACGCGCTGCCAGTCCTCCTCCAGCATGTTGATGGCGCGGCTCGCCGCCGCGATGCCGGCGTTGTTCACCAGGATCGTCACGGAGCCGAACGCCGTCTCGGCCGCCTCGAAGGCCTGCACCATGGCGGCACGGTCGGTCACATCCGCGGTCACGGCGAGCGCCTTGCCGCCTGCCGCCTCGATCTTCTCCCTGGCGGCCGCGAGCCGCTCGGCGCGGCGCGCCACCAGCACCACGGCCGCGCCGTTGGCGGCGAGGACCTCGGCGAAACGCAGGCCGAGCCCGCTCGAGGCGCCCGTGACGAGCGCCACTTGGCCCGAGAGGTCGAACAGCTCGGCAGCTTTCATGCAGAAGTCCTTTCAAGAGCCATACAGCGTCCGCGGCAGCCAGGTGGCGAGCCCCGGAGCGAACCACAGAACGACCAGCGCGAAGAGCTGGATCGCGACGAACGGAATGATTCCCACATAGATGTGACGCGTCGTGATCTCGGGCGGTGCGACGCCGCGCAGGAAGAACAGCGTCGGTCCGAGCGGCGGATGCATATACGAGGTCTGCAGGTTCACCGCCATCATCACGCCGAGCCAGACCGGATCGACGCCTTCCATCTTGAGCAGCACCGGCGCGACGATCGGCACGACCACGAAGATGATCTCGAAGGCGTCCATCACGAAACCGAGCAGGAACATCGCGACCATGACGGCCAGGATCGCGCCGCCCGCGCCGCCCGGCAGGTTGCCGATCGCGCGATGCACCAGCTCGTCGCCGCCGAGGCCGCGGAATACGAGGCTGAACAGGGTCGCGCCGATCAGGATCGCGAAGATCATGCTGACCATCTGCGTGGTCTTCTGCATGGTCTCGCGCAGGAAACCGGCCCGCCACACGTGACGCAGCGAAAGCGCGAGACCGATCGCGGCCAGGGCGATCAGCAGCAAGGCGAGGACCGTTCCGACGCCGGAGCGCCCGCGCATGTCGACGACGTCGCGCAGCACCAGCAGCGCCAGCAGGCTCGCAATGCAGAGCATCGCGGCCGGCGTGCCGACCCGCCGCGCCGCGAGCAGGATCGCGCCGACGGCGCCGACGGCGGCGGCCTCGGTCGGCGTCGCGAGCCCGATCAGGATCGAGCCCAGCACCACCACGATCAGGGCGATCGGTGCGACCAGCACTTCGAGGAGGCGGCGCGCGAAGGCGAGGTTCATGGGCGGACCGGGCGGCAGTGCGGGCGAGCTCTTCGGGCTGACGATCGCGACCACGACCAGGAATGCGAGATAGAGCGCGACCAGCGTCAGCCCCGGCACGATCGCGCCCGCGAACAGGTCGCTCACTGACAGCGACTCCGGCGCGAAGATGCCCTTGGCGAGCTGCGCGGCCTGGAACGAGTTGTTGAGCTGGTCGGCGAGCAGCACCAGCACGGTCGCGGGCGGCAACACCTGCGCGAGCGTCGCGGTGGCGGCTACCGTGCCGGACGCGAGCCGCGGGTCGTAGCCGTGGCGCAGCATGGTCGGCAGCGTGATCAGCGCGATGGTGACGACGGTCGCGCCCACCACGCCCTTGGCGGCCGCGAGCAGCACGCCGACCAGCACCACCGAGATGCCGAGCCCGCCGCGCAGGCTGCCGAACAGCCGGCCCATGGTCTCGAGCAGATCCTCGGCGATGCGCGAGCGCTCCAGCATCACGCCCATGAAGATGAAGAGCGGGATCGCCAGCAGCACGTCGTTCGTCATCACGCCGAAGATGCGCTGCGGAAACGCCGCGAGCAGGCCGATGTCCATGAACCCGAGGAGATGCCCGAGCGCCGCCACCGCGATCGAGACGCCGCCCAGCGTGAGCGCCACCGGGTACCCCGCCATCAGCAGGCCGCAGACCGCCAGCACCAGCAGGATTGCGAGCGTCTCGGACGGGCTCATGGTCTGCCGGAGAGCACGAGCCCGGCGCGGATCGCCTGCGCGATCCCCTGCAGGCCGAGCAGCAGGGCGAACAGCGGGATCAGCGTCTTGAGCAGGAACACCAGGGGAAGGCCGCTCGCCTCGCGCGAGCGCTCGAGGATCGCCCAGGAGCGGCCCGCATAGGGCAGCGCAAACCAGAGCAGCGCGATCACGAAGGGTAGCAGCAGGAGTAAAGCGCCGAGCAGATCGATCAGCGCGCGCCCGCGCGGGCTTGCGTTGGCGTAGAACACGTCGACCCGCACATGGCCGTTCTCCTTCAGCGTCCAGGCAGCCGCCAGCAGGAACAGCGCGGCGTGGCCATAGAGGATGGCTTCGCTGAGCCAGATCGAGCCGAGCCCGAGCACATAGCGCATCAGCACCACGGCGAAGACCATCAGCACGATGGCAAGCGAGCACCACGCGGCCGCGCGCCCGACCCAACCGGTCAGGCGCTCGATACCGTCAGCAATTCGCGCAAGACGCGCTTCCCGCATGGGAACCCCCTGACGGGCTGTCTAGCACTTCGGCGCGGTTTCGCTAAGATCAGCCCATGCCCCATGACCATGACCACCACCATCATCACGACCACGATCACTCGGAGCTGTCCGAGACCGAGCTGCGCGTGCGCGCGCTGGAAAGCGTGCTCACCGAGAAAGGCTACGTGGACCCGTCCGCGCTCGACCTCCTGGTCGAGACCTATGAGAAGAAGGTCGGCCCGCGCAACGGCGCCCGCGTCGTCGCCAAGGCCTGGAGCGATCCGGCCTATCGGGCGCGGCTCCTGAAGGACGCGACGCCCGCCATCGCCGAGCTCGGCTATGAGGGCCGCCAGGGCGAGCACATCATCGCGCTCGAGAACAAGCCGGGCCTGCACCACATGGTCGTGTGCACGCTCTGCTCCTGCTATCCGTGGCCCGTGCTCGGCCTGCCGCCGGTCTGGTACAAGTCGGCGCCCTATCGCTCGCGCGTGGTCGCGGATCCGCGCGGCGTGCTGCGCGACTTCGGCGTCGAGCTGCCGGCCGACACCGAGATCCGCGTCTGGGATTCGACCTCCGAGCTCCGCTATCTCGTGGTGCCGCTGCGTCCGCCCGGCACCGAGGGCTGGAGCGAGGAGAAGCTCGCCGCGCTGGTCACGCGCGACAGCATGATCGGCACCGGATTGGCCAAGCAGCCCGCCGAGGTCGCATGAACGGCGCACAGGACATGGGCGGCATGCACGGCTTCGGCCCGGTCGAGCCGGAGCCGGACGAGCCGGTCTTCCACGCCGAGTGGGAGCGCCGCGCCTTCGCGCTCACCCTCGCGATGGGAATGCCCGGCGGCTGGAACATCGACATGTCGCGCTTCGCGCGCGAGAACCAGCCGCCCGGCGAGTATCTCGCGAAGAGCTACTACGAGATCTGGCTCGCGGGCCTCGAGAAGCTGATGGCCGAGCGCGGCCTCGTCGCGCCTGAGGAGATCGAGGCCGGCAAGCCGCTCGGGCCCGCCAAGAAGGTCGAGCGCGTGCTCTCGCCCGCCGACGTGCTCAAGGTCCTGCATCGCGGCGGCCCGACCGAGCGCGACGCGCAGGCGCCCGCGCGCTTCAAGGTCGGCGATCGCGTGCGCACCAAGAACATCCATCCGACCACGCACACGCGTCTGCCGCGCTATGTGCGCGGGCAGCCCGGCACGATCGAGTTGGTGCACGGCTGTCACGTATTTCCGGACACCAACGCGCTCGGCCAGGGCGAGAACCCGCAGTGGCTCTACACCGTGACGTTCTCGGGCACCGATCTGTGGGGACCCGCATCCGATCCGACCGTGTGCGTCTCGGTGGATGCGTGGGAATCCTATCTGGAGCCCGCGTGATGACGGTCGATCCGACGGCTGCGCGCCACGCGGTCGCGTCGCTTCCGGACCTGCCGCGCGACGCCGACGGTCCGGTGTTCGCGGCGCCCTGGGAAGCGCAGGCCTTCGCGATGACGCTCGCGCTGCACGAACGCGGCCTCTTCACCTGGAACGAATGGGCCGCGCTGCTCGCCGACGAGATCAAGCGCGCGCAGCGCGCCGGCGATCCCGACACGGGCGACACCTATTATCGCCACTGGCTCGCCGCGCTCGAGCGCATGGTCGCCGAGAAGCGCGTCACGGATGCGACGACCCTCGCGCGCTACCGCGACGCCTGGGATCACGCCGCCGACCGCACGCCGCACGGCAAACCCATCGTGCTGGCGCCGGAGGATTTCTCTGAGCCGTAGGGTGTGCTCGGCGCGCCGGTGAGCCGCGTGATGCACGGCGTACGAGCGCGCCGAGCGCACGCGTGCGGCGAGTCAGCACGCGTGCGCTCGTGCGGATCAAGCGCATGAGCACATCGCGAACGGATCGGCCGCACGAGCACACCCTACGAAGAAAAACGCCTTCCTCTCCGCGGCGCTCTGCGCCCGGAGGTTTGCTCGCGGATGCTCCCAAAGTGAGGGAGCGGAGCGCCGAGATCGGCGCGGCCCGCTTGCGAGGCGGACCAGGGCCGGGGTGCGAGCCCGGCCGAGCAACGCTTGCGAGGCGTTGCTGACGGGCTCCTTGCGATCGGAGCCCGCGCGCCTCTCGGCGCTCCACTGCGGTTCCCGGTCTCTGTGTCCCCGTTAGGGCGACCCATGACCATCACGGCGTCGAAGCAGCGCTTCGCTCAACGAAGGCGAAGCCGTCGTCGAGCCAGCAGGCTCCCTGCGCTCCGGTCGTTGTGCCGGAGTGGCTGTTGCTTCGAACCGCCCCGGGTTCAGTTGCCAACCGAACCGGAGGACCGCATCCCTGCTCGCATCGCGGCCATCACCCGGGGACGCCCCTCGTGAGCAGGAACGAGACCAGTATGCACAGACTGCACGCAAGCGCAAGAGGGTTTTCTGGAAATCAGAAAACAAATTTGGGCGTCATCGTCTGGCGTTATCCCGGAAACCGCGCGCAGGTCGGAAACATCCACCTGCGTGCTCGGCCGGAATGACGACCGAGTTGCTTCGCCTCTCCTGACACGCTCTGACAGCGTGCTCGCGTAGTCTCGCCTCATACCACCATGCCCGGAACACGCTTCACGTCTGCGCGATCACCCTTTCGCCTTCCGTCCGCGCTTGCCACGTCGCGCGGAGGCGATCAGCGTGTCGATGAGGCCGGGGAAGCGAGCCTCGAGATCGTCGCGGCGCAGCGAGATGTAGCGCGAGGTGCCGGCGACGCGCACGCGCGTGATGCCGGCGTGACGCATCTTGGCGAGATGATAGGTGAGGTTCGTCTTCGAGCCGAGGTGCAGGAAGGCGCCGCAGCGCGCCTCGGTCTCGCGCGCGCCCTGCTCGTCAGAGCCAGAGAGCTCGAGGAGGATGGCGAGCCGGGTCGGATCGCTCAGCGCTTCGAGCAGCGGTGCGAGCTCGATCTGCTCGCGGCGTGGATGGGGCGGCGTGCGCATATGCCGGATCATGACAGGACTGAGCAAATGTTCAAGAGTTGTTGAACAAATCTCAATTGACCCCGCGCGACGCGGCCTGTCTGATGTCCAACGAATTTTGAACTACGGAAGGCCCCCATGCCCGTCACTTTGCTCTGGCTCGCGCTCGGCGCGTTCTGCATCGGCACCGAGCTGTTCATGATCGCGCCGCTGCTGCCCGGGTTGGCAGCCGATCTCGGCGTCTCGGTCGCGACCGCGGGCCAGCTGATCACGGTCGCGGCGCTGACCTATGCGGTCGGCTCGCCCGTCCTCTCGACGCTCACCGGCGCTTACGACCGCAAGTCGCTGCTCACGATCACGATGCTGGCCTTCGCGCTGGCCGCGGCGCTCGCGACGGTCGCCAGCAGCTTCACCCAGCTCGTGCTCGTGAAGATCCTGCTCGCCCTCGCCTCGGGCCTGTTCATGCCGGCCGCCAATACGGTCGGCGCCATGCTGGTAGCGCCCGAGAAGCGCGCCCGCGCCATCGCGGCGATCACGGGCGGGCTCACGGTGGCGGTCGCCTTCGGCGTGCCGCTCGGCGCCTGGATCGGATCGTTCAGCACGTGGCGCACTGCCTATGCGCTGGTCGCCATCGCGGGACTGATGGCGGTCGCGGGCCTGCTCGTCGGCTTGCCGCGCAATCTGCCACGCGGCAGCGCGACGCTCGCACAGCGCGTCGCGGTCGCGGGCCGGCCCGAGATCCTCGCCGCCATGCTGGTGACGTTCCTGTGGGCCACGGCCGCCTTCTCGGTCTACACCTACATCACGCCGCTCGCCGCGCGCATCGGCGGCGACCATCACCTCGTGATGATCCTGCTGCTGGCCTTCGGCTTCGCGGCCGCGTTCGGCAACGCGCTCGGCGGCTGGTTCAGCGACCGCGCCGGCCCGGTGCGCACCATGGCGATCGCGCTGACCGCACTCGCGCTTGCGGACATGGGAAGCTCCGCCGCCGTGTGGCTCGGCGCCTCCTTTGCGGCGCAGGCGCTGCTGGTCGTGGTCTCGCTCACCTGGGGCGTCGCGGGCTGGGCCTTCCATCCCGCGCAGAGCGCGCGCCTCGTGTCGCTGACGCCCGAGTCGGCCGTCGTCGCGCTCTCGCTCAATGCCTCGGCCATGTATCTCGGCACGGCCGCCGGCGCCGCGCTCGGCGCGCTCGTGCTCTCGATCGGCTCGGTCGGAGATCTCGGCTGGGTCGCGACCGGCTACCGGCTCGCGGGGCTGGCCGTTCTGGTGCTCGCGGTGCGGCTCGCGGAGGCGCGGTTGCGGCCGCAACCCGGCGAGTAGGAGCATTGCCAGCGAAGTGGGCACCGGTTCGCCGTCCGGCAATGCGACCAGCAAAAACTACATCAACCGCTCGTTCGCCACATAGCCCGTCAGCAGCGCGACGCCGAACACGAGCACCACCAGGGCCGCGCCCACCTCGATGCCGCGCAACGCCAGCATGCCGTAGCCGGGGCTGGTCGCCGCAAAACGCGCCGCAATCGCGCGCGCTGCGACCGCAACGGTCGCGATCGCCGCCACCGTGATCGCGGTGCCGAGCCCCATCACGAAGGTCGCGGCGACGCCGCTCCAGAAGATCCCCTGCGCGAGCGCGAATACCAGCACCAGGATCGCCCCCGAGCAGGGCCGCAGGCCCACAGCGACGATCGCGCTCAAGCCGCGCTGCCAGCCCCCGGGACCGGCAAGCTCCTGCGGCTCCGGCCCATGCGAATGCCCGCAATGCTCGTCGTGCACATGGCCGTGATGCGCGTGACCGTGGCGTCCATGATCGTGATGCGCATGATGGTGGTGCGCGTGATCGTGATGCGCGTGCGCATGCACGTGACCCGCATGCGCAAGCTCATGATGATGCGCGGGCGCCATGGCGCGCCAGGCCGCCACGAACCCCAGGCCCTTCGTCCAGACCAGCCGCAGCCCGATCGCCGCGATCAGCAGATAGCTGGCGATCTCGATGTAGCGCACCGTCTCGGTCATCACCCGCGAGGTGACGCCGAGCAGCGCCGCCGCTACGCCGACGATCGCGACCGCCACCAGCGCCTGCAAGAGCGCCGACGCGAAGGAGAGCACGACGCCGCGCCGCCAGGTCTCCTGGTTCGCAACCACGTAGGACGAGATCACAGCCTTGCCGTGCCCCGGGCCCGCGGCGTGGAAAATCCCGTACAGGAACGAGACGCCCATCAGCGTCCAGAGCGCGCTGCCGTCCTGCTTGGCGGCGCGGATCAGGCCCTGAAACTGACGATAGAACTCCGCCTGCTTGGCGAGGATCCAGCCGGTGAAGCCCTCGGCTGGCGGAGGCGGCGGCGCCGCCGACTTCGGGCCGAACGGCCCCATCTGCGCATGCGCCGGATCGATGACGCCCGCGAGAAGCGCCAGCCCCGCAAGCACCAGCGCGGCCGTCACCAGCCGGCGGCGACTGTTCAGCATTTCACCGCGATCTTGTTGGCGAACTGGGCGCCGAAGCCGCTCGAAGGATCGAGCTGATTGAAGAAGGATTCGCTCAGCGGCTTGCTCTGCACCTTGGCGTCCTTCGGCTGCGCGACCTGCAGCTTGCAGGCGCTCGGCGCGTTCACGAGCCGCACCGGCTCCTTCTCGTCCAGCGCGAAGGCGACGAAGAAGGTGGCGTCGTAGATCTCGAGCTCCAGGTTCTGCGCCTTCACGGCGCCCGCGAACGGCATGGTGAAGTGCAGCGTGAGCAGCTTGTCCTTGTGCTCGAGCCAATAATCCTTCGGCGCCTCGAACGTGGCGGGCTTGCCGTTGACCTTCGCCTTGGTGAAGTAGTCGTACTCCTTCATGGAGCTGATGTTCACCTCGGCGAGCTCGGCGAGCTCCTCGCGGGTCAGCACGCCATCATTGTTCTTGTCGAGGCCCTGGGTCGCGAAGGTCGAGAACATCTCGTCGAATGACCAGCTGTGGCGCACGCCGGTGGCGCTGCCGTCGGCCGCATAGATCAGCTCGCTCTTGATCGTCACCCAGACATGCGGGTGCGCCTGCGCGGCGCCGGCGAACACGAAGAGGCCCGCGAGCGCGGCGAGAAGGACATGAAGCTTGTGCATATGAAGACCCATCGCCGTTTACGGCGTTTCCCGCCCCTCACAGTAGCACCGACTGCGGCGGAATGCAGGCGGCACCGGCGTTCTCGCGGTGGGACAGTTACTTAGATCCCCGCGGCGCCGCCGTCGGCGCGCGGATCGTGACCGCCTTCCAGCATGCCGTCCGGGTGCACCACCACCGCGCCCGCGTGACCCATGGTGTCCGAATAGGCTTCGTCCAGCACTTCCACGTCGTGGCCGGCCGAGAGCAGGCGATCGACCAGCCCCTCGGAGAAGCGCGACTCCAGCCGCAGGTTGGTATGCGTCGAGGCCCAGGTGCGGCCGAGCAGCCAGCGTGGCGCATCGAGCGCGCGATCGAGCGGCTGGCGATGCAGCACATGGCGCGCGAACAGCATGCCTTGCGTCTGCGGCTGGCCGTCGCCGCCCATGGTGCCATACGCCATCACCCGCCCGTCCTTGAGGCGCGCCAGCGCCGGGTTGAGGGTGTGGAACGGCTTGCGGCCAGGCGCGAGCAGGTTGAGCGCGCCCTTCTCGAGCGAGAAGCTCGCGCCGCGGTTCTGCATCAGCACGCCGGTGCGCGGCAGCACGCAGGCCGAGCCGAACTCCCAGTAGATCGACTGGATGTAGGACACGACGAGCCCCGAAGCGTCCGCCGCGCCCATCCAGATCGTGTCGCCCTCGCCGAATGTCGCGGGCCATTTGGCGGCCTTGCGGCGATCAATCTTCGCGACCTCGGCGTCGAGAAACTGCGGCGCCAGGAAGCGCGCGAGCGGCGCCGGCAGGCGATCCGGATCCGTGACGAAGGCGTCGCGCACCCGAAAGGCGCGCTTGGTCGCCTCGACGAGACCGTGCACGAAGTCGAATCCCTCGGCTTCGCGCACCGCGAGCCGCTCGTAGAGCGCCAGGATGATCAGCGAGGCGAGCCCCTGGGTGGGCGGCGGCGTGTTGTAGAGCGTGCCGACGTCGAGCGCGACGCTGAGCGGCTCGGTCAGCACGGCACGACACGCTTGCAGATCGGCGCGCGTCACCGGGCTGCCGATGCGCTCGAGGTCGGCCGCGACCTCGCGCCCGACATCACCGCGGTAGAAGTCGTCGAGCCCTTGCTGCGCGAGATATTCGAGCGTGGCCGCGAGTGCGGGCTGTTTGAGCGTGACGCCGACATCCGGCGCCTTGCCGTCCACCAGGAAGGTCGCCGCGAAGCCGGGCGCGTCCTTGCACTCGGCGAGCTTCGCGGCCGTGAGCTGCGCCTGGCTGCGCGTCACCTGATAGCCTTCGCGCGCCGACCGGATGGCAGCGCCGAGCAGCAGGTCGAGCGGCAGCTTTCCGCCCTGCGCCCGCGCGGCCTCGTGCGCCAACATCCAGCCCGCGATGGCGGCCGGCGCCGTGAGCGCTGCAAGCGGCCCGCGCGGCGGAATGAAGTCGTGGCCGTGCTCGCGATAGAAGGCGGGCGTCGCTCGCGCGCCCGCGGAGCCCGCGCCCATCAGCGCGCGCACGCGCCCCGACGGCTCGTGCACCAGCCAGAAGCCGTCGCCGCCGATATGGTTCATGTGCGGGTAGACGGCCGCGATGCTGGCGGCCATGGCGATCATCGCCTCGAGCGCGTTGCCGCCCTCTGCGAACACCGCGCGCCCGGCTTCCGCGGCCGCCTGATGCGGCGCCGCCGCGATGCCGCGCCGATGTCCCGCCGTATGAAGATCCATCTCAGCCCCGCGCTTCACAAAGAGCGCGGCACCATAACGGCGTTCGCTGACGAGACAAGCCTTGCGGCGCGCTCGGCGCCTGCGCTCCCTCCCCCGCTTGCGGGGGAGGGTTGGGGAGGGGGCGCCGCTTGCTCAGGCGTCTGCGGCAAGAACCCCCTCTCTAACTCTCCCCCGCAAGCGGGGGAGAGAACCCGCACACACCAGTCGCCAAGGATCGTCCAACTTCAGACGCCTGCTCACGCCTCGCCCGCCGGCACCGCATCGGCGAGCCCACGCCGCGCGAGCAGCGCATCGACGGTGGGAAGCCGCCCGCGGAACGCGATATAGGCGTCGCGCGGATCCTGTGCGCCGCCCGCGGAGTAGATGTGGTCGTGCAGGCGTTGGGCGACGGCGGGATCGAACACGTCGCCGGTCTCCTCGAAGGCGCGGAAGGCGTCGGCGTCGAGGACCTCGGACCACATGTAGCTGTAGTAACCGGCCGCGTAGCCCTCGCCCGAGAAGATGTGCTGGAAGTGCGTCGGTCGGTGCCGCAGCACGACCTCGTCCGGCATGCCGAGCCGCGCCCGCGTCGCCTGCTCGACCGCGACGGCATCGCCCTTCTCGCCGCCCGCGTGGAAGTCGAGATCCACATAGGACGAGGCCAGGTATTCGGCCGTCGCGAAGCCCTGGTTGAAGGTGCGCGCCTTCAGCAGGCGCTCGAGCAGCGCCTCCGGCATCGGCTCGCCGGTGCGGTAGTGCCGCGCGAACTTGCGGAGGATCTCGGGCTGGTCGAGCCAGTGCTCGTAGAGCTGCGAGGGCAGCTCGACGAAGTCGTGCAGCACGCCGGTGCCGGAGATCATCGGATAGGTGACGTCCGAGAGCAGCCCGTGCAGGCCGTGGCCGAACTCGTGGAACAGCGTGCGGGCGTCGTCGAAGCTGAGCAGCGTCGGCTCGCCATTGGCGGCCTTGGCGAAGTTCATGACGTTCAGCACCACCGGCCGCACCTCGCCGTCGAGCTTCTCCTGGTCGCGCAGCGCCGTCATCCAGGCGCCGCTGCGCTTGGATGCGCGCGCGAAGTAGTCGCCGAAGAAAAGGCCGATGTGGCGGCCGTCTCGTCCCTTCACCTCCCAGACCCGCACGTCCGGATGCCAGACCGGCACGCCGGTGAGCGGAACGAAGGAGAGCCCGAACAGGCGCTGCGCCGTGTGGAAAGCCGCCTCGATGACGTTCTCGAGCCGGAAGTACGGCTTGATGTCGCCCTCGTCGAGGTCGAAGCGCGCCTTGCGCACCTTCTCGGCGTAATAGCGCCAGTCCCAGGGCGCGAGGCGGAAGTTGCCGCCTTCCTGCTTCACGATCGCCTGCAGCGCCTCGCGCTCCTCGCCGACGCGGCGGCGCGCCGGCTCCCAGACGGCGTCGAGCAGCTCCAGCACGGCCTGTGGCGCCTTCGCCATGGTGTCGTCGAGCCGGTAGGTCGCAAAGTCGTCATAGCCGAGCAGGCGCGCCCGCTCGGTGCGCAGCGCCACGATTTCAGAGATCACCGCGCGGTTGTCGTGCTTGCCACCGCCGGCGCCGCGCGCGATCCAGGCCTCGAACACCTTCTCGCGCAGGTCGCGCCGCTGCGAGAACTGCAGGAAGGGCTCGACCAGCGAGCGCGAGAGCGTGATGACAGCCTTGCCGGGCTGGCCACGCTCTTCGGCCGCACTGCGGGCGGCGTCGCGCAGCGAGGCTGGCAGGCCCGCGAAGTCGTCCTCGGTCTCCAGCGGCAGCGCATAGGACTGCTCGTCGGCGAGCACGTTCTGGCCGAAGGTCGTGCCCAGCGTCGCGAGGCGCTCCGCAATGGCGGCAAGGCGCTGCTTCGCCTGCGCGCCGAGCCCGGCGCCGGCGCGCCGGAAGGCCACGTGATAGCGCTCCAGCACCCGCGCCTGCTCGGGCGTGAGCCCGAGCCCGTGGCGCCGGGCGTAGAGCGCGTCGACGCGCGCGAACAGCGGCTCGTCGAGGTAGATGGCGTTCCAGTGCTTGGCGAGCAGCGGCGAGACGTCGCGCTCGACCGCCATCAGCGCCTCGCCCGTGTGGGCGCCGGCGAGCGCATAGAAGGTGTTGCTGACTCGCGTCAGCACCCGCCCGCTCCGCTCCAGCGCCGCGATGGTGTTGGCGAAGCTCGGCGCCGCCGGATCCGCCGCGATGGCCGCGATCTCGGCGCGGTGCTCCGCCAGCGCCTGCTCGAATGCGGCAGGAAAGTGCCGCGGCTCGATCGCTGCGAAGGGCGGCACGCCGTAGCGATCGAGCCAGGTCTCCAGCAGGGGATTGTCGGCGGTGCTCATACGGCCCTCGCGGCTTTTGGTCGGCGCATGTTCTTGTCGGCGAACCGGTGCCCACTTCGCCGGAACATGCGCTGGTGTAGCCCGCAATGTAGGCATTTACCGCGTTTGCGCGAGGGGTTGATCCGAAGGCCCGTTTCGTGGAAATTGCGGCCCCGCGCGGGCTTTCCGCGCCTCTCGAGGACGTTCCATGGCTACCGGACCGCGCCGCATCAACTGGCCGAGCGTCACCACGGTGCTCAGCGCCGCGATCCTGATCGCGGCCGAGGTGTTCGGCGCCGCCTATGCGGGCGGCTGGGCGCTCGCGCTGCAGCTCGGCCTCGGCGACTACGGCGTCTACGTGCTGCAGGCAGCCTTCTTCCTGCTCGGCATGTTCGTGATGGTCATCTTCGTGCGCAACGCGATGCGCGTGGAGCCGTTCACGACGCGCGGCTGAGTCCGCTTCTTTACAGAATCCTAACACGCGAGCGCCGCGGCGCTGATTCATTCACATTGCGACTCGCGCGCATGCATTTGATCTTGCGTTGCGGGATTGAATCACTTATCTCATCGCCTGCCCTATTTCGCACGTGCCTGTGGCCGTGTGTCGGTCGGTGGGCATCCGGACAAGAGGCCGGACAGCCGCCCGGAGCGAGATCGCCAAGACGAGATCTTCAGGACGAAGTCCCGGGATCGAAGTCTGCGGTCGCTGAAGCTCCGAAACCACTTGACCGGCAGCCGGAGGCGAAACCGGCGCACCCCGCCCTCAACGGGGGACGCGGCTTAAAGCAACGACGGAACGGGCTTCTTGGTGTCTCGTCGGCCCTCCAAAGGTCGACACCGAAGAGGCTTGTCCATCTTTGCCGGCCGTGCGGATCGGGTCTCCCGCTCCAATCCAAGGCAGCATCGTCGGGTGAAGAGCCCTCCGCGTCCTCCGTGTCTCCACCGCACGGACGCGCGAAGTCCCCTCACCCGCTGACGCCGGACGGTTTCCCGTCCGAACCGCAATCTCAGGGTTTCTTGCGCGTGAGCGCCGGGCCCGCTTGGATCTGGAGAGGACCGCGCCCATGACCGAGCGCATCCGAGAATTCCTCCGCAACCGACGAGAGGACGGCCCTTGCCTGGTCGTCGATCTCGACGTCGTGCGTGACAACTATCAGGCCTTCGCCAAGGCGCTGCCGGACAGCCGCGTGTTCTACGCCGTGAAGGCGAACCCGGCGCCGGAGCTGCTCTCGTTGCTTGCCTCGTTGGGCTCGTGCTTCGACACGGCCTCGGTGGCCGAGATCGAGATGGCGCTGGCCGCCGGCGCCACCCCGGAGCGGATCTCCTTCGGCAACACGATCAAGAAGGAGCGTGACGTCGCGCGCGCTTATGCGCTCGGCATCCGCCTGTTCGCGGTCGACTGCGTGGCCGAGGTCGAGAAGGTCGCCCGGGCGGCGCCCGGCTCGAAGGTGTTCTGCCGCTTCCTGTTCGACTGCGTGGGCGCCGAGTGGCCGCTCTCGCGCAAGTTCGGCTGCGACCCCGTGATGGCGGTGGACGTGCTCGAGCACGCGCACCGGCTCGGCCTCGAGCCCTATGGCGTGTCGTTCCACGTCGGCTCGCAGCAGGGCCGCACGCAGGCCTGGGATGAGGCGCTCAAGTCGGCCGCGGCGATCTTCCGCGCCTGCGCGGAGCGGGGCATCAGCCTGTCGATGGTCAACCTCGGCGGCGGCTTCCCGACCCGCTACCTGAAGGACGTGCCGACCGTGAAGTCTTACGGGCGCTCGATCTTCCGCGCGCTGCGCAAGCACTTCGGCAACCGTATCCCGGACACGATCATCGAGCCGGGCCGCGGCATGGTCGGCAATGCGGGCGTGATCGAGGCGGAAGTCGTGCTCGTCTCGAAGAAGAGCGAGCAGGACGAGACCCGCTGGGTCTATCTCGACATCGGCAAGTTCGGCGGCCTCGCCGAGACGATGGACGAGTCGATCCGCTACCCGATCCGCACCTCGCGGGACGATGACAAGATGGCGCCTTGCGTGCTCGCCGGCCCGACCTGCGACTCGGCCGACGTGCTGTACGAGAAGACGCCGTACCCGCTGCCCGTGAGCCTCGAGATCGGCGACAAGGTGCTGATCGAAGGCACAGGCGCCTATACGTCGACCTACTCGGCCGTGGCCTTCAACGGGCTGCCGCCGCTGAAGACGTATCACATCTGAGCCAAGGCTCAGTGCTGTCGGGAGCCGGCCACGGCCGGCTCCGTTCCTGTCATTTGGATCTTGTGACAACGCCTCCGAGGAGGCGGGGAAAGGATGGCCATGACCACCATTCGTCATGAGCGGACGGCCGATATCGAGGCGCGCGAGACGCTGCTCGATGCCGCCTTCGGCCCGTGCCGCACCGAGAAGACGGCCGAGCGCCTGCGCGAGGACCGCCTGCCGGCCGACGGACTCTCGTTCGTCGCCGCCGAGGGCCGCGCGCTGGTCGGCACCGTTCGCCTGTGGAACGTCACGGCCGGCCCGGGCCGGCCCGCGCTGCTGCTCGGGCCGATCGCGGTCGCCGAGTCGCACCGCGGCCTCGGCATCGGCGGCGCGCTGATGAAGAAGGCGCTGCGCGAGGCGCGCCGGCTTGGCCATCGTGCCGTGCTGCTGGTCGGCGATGCGCCCTACTACGCGCGCTTCGGCTTCTCGGGCGAGAAGACCGGGCAGCTCTGGCTGCCGGGTCCCTACGAGATCAACCGGCTGCTCGGCCTCGAGCTCGCCGCGGGCGCTCTCGACGGTGCGCGCGGCCTGATCGGTGCCACGGGCACGCTCGAGCCGAAGCCGGACCTCAACCTGCTGGTCGCGAGCCTTCGCGAACCCGTGCTGCCGCGTGCGGCGTAACCAAGAACAGTACTGATTTCAGAGGAGAGTCATCGAAATGAATGCTGCCACCCGACCCGAGGGCCCCGTGCACGCCCGCTTCGACGGCCCGATCGTGATGCTCGGCTTCGGCTCGATCGGCAAGGGCACCCTGCCCCTGCTCGAGCGCCACATCGCGTTCGACCGCTCGAAGTTCGTCGTCATCGCGCCGGACGACAAGGACCGCGCGATCCTGGACGAGCGGCAGATCAAGTTCCTGCATCTCGCGATCACGCGCGAGAACTATCGCGATGTGCTCACGCCTCTCCTCACGGCGGGGCCGGGCCGCGGCATGGTCGTGAACCTCTCGGTCGACACCTCCTCGGCCGAACTGATGGAGTTCGCCAAGGATCTCGACTGCTTCTACATCGACACCGTGGCCGAGCCCTGGCCGGGCCTCTACACCGACCGCAGTCTCTCGCTGTCGCAGCGCTCGAACTATGCGCTGCGCGAGGGCATCCTTGACCTGCGCCGGCGCAAGCCGGGCGGCGTGACCACGGTGAGCTGCTGCGGCGCCAATCCCGGCATGGTGTCCTGGATGGTCAAGCAGGCGCTCATCGACATCGCCAAGGAGCTGAAGCTCGACTTCACCGAGCCGACCACCCGCGAGGAGTGGGGCCGCCTGATGCAGCGCGTCGGCGTGAAGGGCATCCACATCGCGGAGCGTGACACGCAGCGGGCAAAGGATCCCAAGCCCCGCGGCAAGTTCGTCAACACGTGGTCCGTCGAGGGCTTCGTCTCGGAAGGCCTGCAGCCCTCCGAGCTCGGCTGGGGCACGCACGAGAAGCAGCTGCCGCCGGGCGGCCAGCAGCACGAGTTCGGCTGCGGCGCCGCGATCTACCTGACGCGCCCGGGCGCCGGCACGCGTGTGCGCTCCTGGACGCCCACCGCCAAGGCGCAGCACGGCTTCCTGGTCACGCACAACGAGTCGATCTCGATCGCCGACTTCTTCACGGTGCGCGAGAACGGCAAGGTGGTGTACCGGCCGACCTGCCACTACGCCTACCATCCGTGCGACGACGCCATCCTGTCGCTGCACGAGATGGCGGGCTCGGCCTGGAAGGCGCAGGAGACCTGGCACATCCTCACCGAGGACGACATCGTCGACGGCATCGATGAGCTCGGCGTGCTGCTCTACGGCCATGCCAAGAACGCCTACTGGTACGGCTCGCAGCTCTCCATCGAGGAGACGCGGAAGCTCGCGCCCTACCAGAACGCGACCGGCCTGCAGGTGACGTCCGCGGTGCTCGCCGGCATCGTCTGGATGCTGGAGAACCCGGAGCGCGGCGTGATCGAGGCCGACGAGATGGACTTCCGCCGCTGCCTCGAGGTGCAGCGGCCCTATCTCGGCCCCGTGGTCGGCCACTACACCGACTGGACGCCGCTCGACGGCCGCAACGTGCTGTTCCCCGAGGACGTCGACAACGACGACCCGTGGCAGTTCAAGAACGTGCTGGTCGCGTAAGCGCGCGGCTGGATGCGAATGCAGAAGGGCGGGCCGCCGGGCCCGCCCTTTTTCCTGCGGGGGCCGCGAGCCACCACGTCTCGACCGTCACCCTGAGGTGCTCGCGCGGCAGCGCGAGCCTCGAAGGGCGACGGCCCGGGCCTCATCGCGTGCAAGCTGAGTCACCCGGGCCGTTCATCTTTCGATGCTCGCGCTCATCGCATTCGCGATGAGCCCTCGCACCTCAGGATGACAGGATCAGGTGCGGTGACATGCTCCTACCGGATCTCCTTCGGCGCGCCGTGTGGCTCGGCAGGGCGCTCGGGCAGCGGCGTCGGACCTTCGGGTCGCGCAGGGTCTGCCTTGCGCTCCTCCAGGCTGCTGCCGACGCGCTCCGGGATCGCGGACTTGTTGGGAATGGCGGGGGCGGTCTCGGCCGGCGGCTGCGCGAGGCCTTCGGGCTTCGGGCCGCTGGTCGGTCCGTCCACCTTCGGCGTATCGGACTGCGCCGACGCGGCGGGCGCGCCGATCGCGAGCAGCAGCGCCGCGAGGCCGATCGCAAGCCAAAGATCGCGGGATTGATGGGTGGAATGTGACATCGTTCTCCTCCTGGCGCAGAGGGTCAACGATGCCGCGCGGCCCCAGGTTCCGGCCTGAGACGTTACGTTACAGTGCGATGATGCCGGCTTCGCCTGCCTCGGTGCCGAACGCGAACTGGCTGCCGGCTGCGTCCCACGCGATGGCCGAGACTGGCCCCGCGCCCTGGCGCTTGGCGACGATCTCGGCGCCGTCCTCGATGCGCACGAGCAGGATCATGCCGTCCTCATAGCCGACCGCGACGATGTCGTGCTGCGGATGGCACGCGACCATCGCGACGCGGCTCTTCGACGGCGCGAGCAGCTTCGGCTGCTTGCCCATCGGCCCATCCTTGCCCTGGAACGGCCACATCACCAGCTGGTCCGCGCCGCCGGTCGCGAGCCACTTGCCGCCCGCCGACCACGACACCGACCGCACCTTCGTGGCGTAGCCCGACATGCGCATGTCCTTGCCCTCGGCGAGGCGCCAGCCGTGCAGCGTGGGCTCCTGCATGCAAGTGATGAGGAACTTGCCGTCCGGGCTGAACGTGACGTCGAGATGCGAGCCTTTCCAGGAAAGCTCCTCGGGCTTGCCCGTGACATTGGGAAACCAGAGCGTGACGCCGTTGTAGCGCGCGATCGCGAGCCGAATGCCTTTCGGCGCGAAGGCGAGCCCGCCCGCGCTCGACGCAAGCTCGAGCTCCTTCTCGCCGCGCGGACTGCGTACGAACACCTGCTTGCCTGCCGACCACGCAATCGCACTGTCGGGCCCGAGCGCCACGCGGTCGATCCAGCGGCGCTTGGGGTCGGTCACCAGCACCTCGGTCTCGCCTTCGAGGCTCGACGCCACGACCTTGCCGTCGTCCCCGCTCGTGACGATGCGCGTGCCGTCACTCACGGCCGCGAGGATGCCGCCGTCATGCGCGGTAACGCGCTTCGCCTCGCCCTCGCCGCCCGCGAGAAGGATCGCCTCCTCGCCGAGCACGAAGCCCGCGACATCTCGCAGGAAGTGAATCGCGACCACGGGCGCGCCCGCATCCACGGGACGCACGCGCTCGGTGATGGAGGGAATCTGGTTCTCGGTGCTGCTCACGGACGCGCTAGGCCTGACACGCCTCGAAACCCTGGCGGATTGCCTCCTCGGGCAGGTTGCGCCCGATGAAGACGATGCGGCTCTGGCGCGGCTCGCCCTCGCGCCAGGCGCGCTGGTGATTGCCGTCGAGCACCATGTGCACGCCCTGGAACACGAACCGATCCGGATCGTCCTTGAAGGCGAGGATGCCCTTGGAGCGCAAGATGTTCGGGCCCTCGTCGGCGACCAGCTTCTGCACCCAGGGGAAGAACTTGTCGGGATCGAGGGGCTTGTCGGTGCGCAGCGAGACCGACTGCATGTCCTCGTCGTGATAGTGCTTCAAGCCACCATGATGGTGGTGATGATCGTGGTCGTGATCATGATGATGGTCGTGGTCATGATCGTGATCATCCGCCTCGAGGAACTGCGGCTCGATATCGAGAATGCGGTCGAGGTCGAAGGCGTTGCGGCCGAGCACCTCGGGGAGCGCGATGGCGCAGCGCTCGGTGCGGTGCAGCCGCGCATAAGGATTGATGCCGCGGATGCGGGCCTCGACTTCGCGCAGCTCCTCGGGCTTCACCAGGTCGGTCTTGTTGATCAGGATCACGTCCGCGAAGGCGATCTGGTTTTTCGCCTCCGGCGCATCCTTCAGCCGGTCCTTGAGATACTTGGCGTCCGCCACGGTGACGACCGCGTCGAGCCTGGCCCGCGCGCCGACGTTCTCGTCCATGAAGAAGGTCTGCGCCACCGGCGCCGGGTCGGCGAGTCCCGTGGTCTCGACGATGATCGCGTCGAACTTGCCCTTGCGTCGCATCAGTCCCTCGATGATGCGGATCAGGTCCCCGCGCACCGTGCAGCAGATGCAGCCATTGTTCATCTCGAACACTTCCTCGTCCGCGCCCACGACGAGGTCATTGTCGATGCCGATCTCGCCGAATTCGTTGACGATCACGGCGTATTTCTGGCCGTGCGGCTCCGAGAGGATGCGGTTGAGCAGGGTGGTCTTGCCGGCGCCGAGATAGCCGGTGAGAACCGTGACGGGGACTTTGTCGGACATCAGGAGCTCCTTGCCCCGCCTATATAGGGGGCCGGAGCCGGGGTGCAAAAGGGGCTGGGTCTGCCCTGGTAGGGTGTGCTCGGCGCGCCCCGGCGTAGCCGCCAGCGCGAGGCCATCGATCGCGCCGAGCGCACGCGTACGGACTCAGCACGCGTG
>JAEYAU010000064.1 GCA_023404705.1 Pseudomonadota bacterium | reverse complement strand
GCCGTCACGTGGCGGGCGAGCGACTCGGCGCCCGCCGGCAGCGCCGGATCCTGCGGATCGACTGCGGCGCCGGCCCAGCGCTCCGGCGAGGCCGGATCGATCGGCGCTTCCAGATCGTCGCCCAGAGCGGCGCCGAGCGCCGCCTCGAAACCCTTCTCGACCGAAAGCAGGTCGATCGCCGGCGGCCACAGCTTCTTCGCCTCGACGTTGAGGATCTTGGCGAGCGTCTTCGCCTCGGCTTCGAGGCGGCCGACGCGGCGGTCCGCCTCGGTCATCGGGCCGCGCGTCGCATCGAGCCCCTGGCGCGCGGAGGAATGCGCGGCTTCGGCGCGCAGCGTGTCGGCCTCGGCCTCGGCGACGCTCGCCTGCGCGGCTTCGACCGCCGACGCGAGCGCTTCCAGATCCGGGCTCGGCACGTCGAGAGCCGCGACCTCGCGTTCGACCTCGGCGATCTGCCCTTCGAGCCGCGTCAGCCGCTCGGAGTGCTCGCGCACGGTGCGCTCGAGCTGGTTGCGCCGCGCCACGAGATCGGCGAGCGCGCTGGTGAGCTCCGCGAAGCGCTTCTCGACGCCGGCGAGCTGCCCTTCGGCATCGACCACGCGTGCCGCGACGCTCTGCTCGCGCTCGGTCGCGGCGCCCGCATCGGTGGCGAGACCTTCCTCTTCCTGCGCGAGCCGCGTCAGCGCGGTCTCGGCGTCGCCCGCGAGGCGCTCCTCGCGCGCGATGTCCTCGGTGAGCTGCACCAGCCGCCGGTCGAGCTCGACGATGCGGTCGTTGGCGCGCTGCTCCTCGCGGTCGAGCTCGTCGCGCGCAATGGTCAGCCGCTGCAGCACCGCGGCGGCGCGCGCTTCCTCCTCGCGCAGCGGCGGCATCTCGTGCGCGAGCACCGCCTGCCGCGTCGCGGTCTCGGCCTGCGCGGCGGTGCGCTCGCCCACCAGCTGGATCGCCGCGTTCTTGGCCTGCTCGGCCTCGACGGCCTCCTGGTTGGCCGCGACCCAGCGCAAGTGGAACAGCATCGCCTCGGCGCGGCGCACCGCGGAGGAGACCGCGCGATAGCGCACGGCCTGGCGTGCCTGGCGCTTGAGCGCGTCGATCTGGTTCGCGAGCTGGCCGATAACGTCCTCGAGGCGATTGAGGTTGGTCTCGGCCGCGCGCAGGCGCAGCTCCGCCTCGTGGCGACGCGCATGCAGGCCGGCGACGCCGGCGGCCTCTTCGAGCACGCGGCGGCGCTGCTCGGGCTTCGCCTGCACGATCTCGCCGATGCGCCCCTGGTGCACCAGCGCGGGCGAGCGCGCGCCCGTCGAGGCATCCGCGAACAGCAGCTGCACGTCGCGCGCGCGGCACTCGCGGCCGTTCACCCGATAGGTCGAGCCCTCGTCGCGCTCGATGCGGCGCGAGACGTCCAGCGTCTCGTGCTCGTTGAACTGCGCGGGCGCGGTGCGATTGGCATTGTCGAGCGTGAGCGTCACCTCGGCGTGGTTGCGCGCCGGGCGGCCATTGGTCCCCGAGAAGATCACGTCGTCCATGTTCGCGGCGCGCATGGACTTGTGCGACGACTCGCCCATCGCCCAGCGCAGCGCTTCGACCAGGTTCGACTTGCCGCAGCCGTTCGGGCCGACGACGCCGGTCAGCCCGGGCTCGATGACGAAATCCGTCGGCTCGACGAACGACTTGAATCCGAGCAGGCGCAGTCGCGTGAGTTTCATGGGGCCCTGTTACGCATGGACTTTTGCCGGTCCGACGTGCCGGCGGCACGCGAATCGGGACAAAGCTCTCTCATTGGGGCCGGACAATGAATCGCCGTAAGCCGGCCGGCAACCCGTCGGGCGGATTTATCCAGCCCTGATCACGCCCAAAAGAGTGACGGCCCCCCGGCGGAACGCGCCGGGAGGCCGTCGGATCCGGAAAAACCCTTGTTCTCTCAGCTCTTGAGCAGGGGCTCGATCAGCTGCTCGAACCGCTCGATCCCGACCGCGCCCTTCTCCATCTTGCCGTTGACGAAGAAGGTGGGGGTGGAGGCGACGCTGAACTCCTTGGAGGCACGCTCGCGCACCGCTTCGATCTGCTTCATCAGCTTGTCGTCGCCGAGGCAGGCATTGAAGCTCTGCTCCGAGAAGCCGGCCTGCTTGGCGATCGCCAGCAGCGGCGGCAGCGGCTGGCGCACCGCCCACTTGTTCTGCTGCTCGAACAGGGTCTCGACCATCGGGAAGTATTTCCCTTCGCCGGCGCAGCGCGCGAGCATGAAGGCCGCGGTGGCGATCGGATCGAGCGGGAACTCGCGGAAGATGAAGCGCACCTTGCCGGTATCGATGTAGCGCTTCTTGAGCTCCGGATAGGTGGTCTTGTGGAAATGCGCGCAGTGGCCGCAGGTCATCGAGGCATACTCGATGATGGTCACGGGGGCGTCCGCCTTGCCGAGCACCTGGTCGGGCAGGGCGCCCGGGCGCATCAGCTCCTCATTGGAGGGCGACTGGGCGAAGGCCGGCAGCGCCGGCAGGGTGGCGGCGAGCGCCACGAGGCTCGCCCCGGCAACGAAATCACGACGTGTCAGAACCACGGGACGTCCCCTTCTCGATACGGCCAATTTGGCTCGGTCCGTATCCTGAAAGGCCGAATATGGCAATGTGGCGTCGCCCCACGGTCACGGGCGTGTGAAGGGCTTGAAGCGTAAAGCCGCACGCTCGGCGCCTGCGCTCCCTCCCCCGCTTGCGGGGGAGGGCTGGGGAGGGGGCGCCGCTTGCTCATGCGTTTGCGGCAAGGGCCCCCGCTCTAACTCTACCCCCCCAGCGGGGGAGAGCACCACAACCCAACGCGTT
>JAEYAU010000052.1 GCA_023404705.1 Pseudomonadota bacterium | reverse complement strand
GCGCCGCGTCCCGCGACTCCGGGCCGTGCCGCAACGCCCCCGCCCGCGCAGCCGGCCGGCGAGCCGGACTTCATGTTCGGCGCCTTCCAGCGCGGCTACTACATGACGGCCTTCCGGATCGCGACCGATCGCAGCGAGAAGGGCGATCCGGCCGCGATGACGCTGCTCGGCGAGCTATACGCCAACGGCCATGCGGTGCCGCGCGACGACAAGAAAGCCGTCGCCTGGTTCTCGCTCGCGGCCGATCGCGGCGACCGCCAGGCGATCTTCGCGCTCGCGATGCTCAAGTTCGGCGGACGCGGCGGTCCGCGCGACACCGCGGGCGCTGCCGCCCTGCTCGAGCGCGCCGCCGGGATGGGCCACGTCGCGGCGACCTACAATCTCGGCTTGCTCTATCTCGAAGGCCAGCAGATGCCCCAGGACTTCAAGCGCGCCGCTGACCTGTTCCGCGCCGCGGCCGATGCCGGCAGCCCCGAGGCGCAATACGCGCTCGCAACCCTCTACAAAGAGGGCCGCGGCGTGCCCAAGGATCCGGCCCAGGCCGCGCGCCTGCTCGCGCTCGCGTCACGCGCGGGCTTCCTCGATGCCGAGGTCGAATACGCCATCGCGCTGTTCAACGGCACCGGCGTCGCCAAGAGCGAAGGGGCCGCCGCTGCGCTGTTCCAGAAGGCAGCGCGCCGCGGCAATGCCATCGCGCAGAACCGGCTGGCGCGCATCCTCGCTTCCGGCCGCGGCGTCGCGGCCGATCCGGTCGCCGCCGCCAAATGGCACGAGATCGCCAAGGCGGGCGGCGCCGGCGATCTCTGGCTCGACAGCTTCGTGAACAACCTCAAGCCCGACCAGCGCGAGGCCGGCGAGAAGGCCGCCAAGGAGTATCTGTCTCGCCTGCCGCCGCGCACTTGACGCGGACAGCCACACCCGGCAGACCAGCCCCCATTCAGGCGGGCAGGCATGGCAAAGATCAGCGGCAGCGACATCAAGCCCGGCATGGTGGTCGAGCACGAAGGCTCGCTCTGGGTCGCCGTGAAGGCCGTGGCCGTGAAGCCCGGCAAGGGTCCGGCCTACAATCAGGTCGAGCTCAAGAACCTTCTCGACGGGCGCAAGCTCAACCAGCGCTTCGGCTCCGACGAGCGCGTCGAGGAGACCCATGTCGAGCGCAAGACCTTCCAGTTCCTCTACCGCCAGGGCGAGAACCTGGTGTTCATGGACATGGACACCTACGACCAGATCGAGCTCGCCGAGGATTTCGTCGGCGAGCGCGCACTGTTCCTGCAGGATGGCATGTCGGTCACGGTCGAGCTGCACGGCGAGCGCCCGATCGGCGTGCGCCTTCCCGAATATGTGACGCTGCAGGTGACCGAAGCCGACGCGGTGCTCAAAGGCCAGACCGCGGCCTCCTCCTACAAGCCCGCCAAGCTCGAGAACGGCCTGCGCGTCCTGGTGCCGCCTTTCGTCACCGCCGGCGAGCGCATCGTCGTGAATACCAACGAGGTCGCCTATGTGAGGCGCGCCGAGTGATCACGCCCTTTCCTCTTTCCAAGCAACGAGCCTCATGAACCGCTCCGCCCTTCTCAACGTGATGGTGGGGGCCGCCCGCAAGGCGGGCCGTGGCCTCAAGCGCGACTTCGGCGAGGTCGAGCAGCTCCAGGTCTCGCTGAAAGGTCCCGCGAACTTCGTCAGCGCGGCCGACAAGCGCGCCGAGGACACCTTGCGCAAGGAGCTCGAGAAGGCGCGGCCCGGCTACGGCTTTCTCGGCGAGGAGAGCGGCAAGCACGAGGGCACCGACAAGACGCACACCTGGATCGTCGATCCGCTCGACGGCACGTCGAACTTCCTCCACGGCATTCCGCACTTCGCGATCTCGATCGCGCTACAGCGCGATGACACGATCGTCGCCGGCGTGATCTACAATCCGGCGACCGAGGAGCTCTACACGACCGAGCGCGGCAAGGGCGCCTTCCTCGAGGACCGCCGCCTGCGTGTCGCGGCGCGGAAGCGAACCAATGAGTCGATCGTGGCCTGCGGCCTGCCGCATCACGGCCGCGGCGATGCCGAGTTCCTGGCCCAGTCGCGGCGCGAGGTCGCGGTCGTGCAGGACAAATTCGCGGGCCTGCGCCGATTCGGCGCCGCCGCACTCGATCTCGCCTGGCTCGCCGCCGGCCGATTCGACGCCTATTGGGAGCGCAATCTGTCGCCCTGGGACATGGCAGCCGGCATCCTGATGGTGCGCGAGGCCGGCGGCTTCATCACCGACCTGGACAATGGCGACGCGATGCTGGCGAAAGGCCACATCTTGGGCGGCAATGAGACAATGCACCGCGAACTGCTGGGAATGCTGAAGACCGCAGCCCAGGGCTGAGCGCGCCCACCGCGGCCCATCGGGATACGCTTCCTTTCGCCGCGCCGATGCCATATTGAGGCTTGAGCCTCAGCAGCATACGAGCCGGTCCATGGCGCGCGACCTCGATCCGTTCAAGCTGTCCTCCCCCCGCATCTTCCTGATCAGGATGTTGGTGTTCCTGATCCTGTGCGGGCTGTTGGCGTTCGTGCTGTTCCCGCAGATCCGCGTCGCCTTCATGGCCAATCCGGCGCTCAATGGTCTGATCGTCAGCGTGATGCTGGTCGGCATCGTCTTCGCTTTCCGTCAGGTCATTCGTCTGTTCCCCGAAGTGAACTGGGTGAACAGCTTCCGCCTCGCCGATCCGGGTCTCGCGGTGGCGCGCTCGCCGGTGCTGCTCGCGCCCATGGCGGCGATCCTCGGCGACCGCATCGGGCGCATGACGATCTCGTCGCAGACCATGCGCAGCATCCTCGACTCGATTGCGACGCGCCTCGACGAGGCGCGCGACCTCTCGCGCTATATGACGAGCCTGCTCGTCTTCCTCGGCCTGCTCGGCACCTTCTGGGGCCTGATCGAGACCGTGAGCTCGGTCGGCAAGGTGATCGAGGGACTGAAAGTCGGCTCCGACGCCGGCTCGGTGTTCGATGCGCTCAAGGAAGGTCTCGGCGCGCCGCTCGGCGGCATGGGCATCGCCTTCTCGTCCTCGCTGTTCGGCCTCGCCGGCTCGCTGATCCTCGGCTTCCTCGACCTGCAGAGCGGTCAGGCGCAGAACCGCTTCTACATGGAGCTCGAGGACTGGCTCTCGACCACGGTGCGCGACCTGCACATGGAAGCCGATCCGCGCGCCGTCGCGACCGGCGGCGACATGCGCGCCATCGTCGACCGCCTGAAGGACACGCTCGCGGAGGGCGGCACCAACAAGGCCGCGACCGCCGCCATGGCGAACCTCGCCGAGGCGATCCATGGGCTCGTCAGCCACATGCGCTCCGAGCAGCAGATGATCCGCGACTGGGCCGAGGCCCAGGCAGCGCAGAACCGTGAAATGCAACTCCTGCTCCGGCGCATCGCCGGCGAGGACGCTCCGAAGGTGTAGCGATGGCTCTCGCGCGCGCCCGCCGCGAACGCGGCATCGATTATTGGCCGGGCTTCGTCGACGCGCTGTCGACGCTCGTGCTCGCCATCATCTTCATGCTCTCGGTGTTCATGGTGGTGCAGTTCTTCCTCTCGCAGGAAGTCACCGGCAAGGACACGGCGTTGCGCCGCCTCAACGCGCAGATCGCGCAGCTCACCGAGCTGCTCTCGCTCGAGAAGTCCGGCCGCGTCAGCCTCGAAGAAACGCTCGCCTCGCTGCGCGCCAGCCTCACCACCGCCGAGGGCGAGCGCGACCGCTTCAAAGGCATGTACGAAGGCCTGAGCGCGCCGCGCCCGGATCGTGCCGGCGAGCTCTCCAAGGCGCTCGACGCCGAGAAGCAGCTCTCGGGCCGGGCGATGGCCCAGGTCGAGATCCTCAACCAGCAGATCGCGGCGCTGCGCCGCCAGCTCGCCGCCATCGAGGAAGCGCTCGAGCTTTCCGAAAGGAAGGACCGTGAGTCGCAGGGCCAGATCGCCAAACTCGGCGAACGACTTAACCTGGCGCTCGCCCAGCGCGCCCAGGAGCTGACCCGCTACCGCTCCGAGTTCTTCGGCCGCTTGCGCGCGATCCTCGGCAATCGCCCCGACATCCGCATCGTCGGCGACCGCTTCGTGTTCCAGTCGGAAGTGTTCTTCGACGCCGGCCAGGCCGTACTGCGCCCCGAAGGCCGCGCCGAGCTCGACAAGATCGCGACCGCCCTGCTCGAGATCGAAAAGCAGATCCCGCCCGAGCTCGCCTGGGTGCTGCGTGTCGACGGCCACACCGACATCCGTCCGATCGCGAGCGCGGCGTTCCCGTCGAACTGGGAGCTCTCCTCGGCGCGTGCGATCTCGGTGGTGCAGCACCTGATCAGCCGCGGCATCTCGCCCTCTCACCTCGTCGCCGCCGGCTTCGGCGAATTCCAGCCGCTCGATGCCGAACGCACCGAGGAGGCCTTCCGCCGCAACCGGCGCATCGAGCTCAAGCTCACCGAGCGTTGAGCGCGCGATGGACACCGCGGACGCGACGCGGCTGGTGATCCGCCCGCTGCGTCCCGCGGATCTCGACGAGACGCTCGACATGTGGGTCGCGGCCTGGCAGGCGGCCTATCCCGACATCGACTTCACGGCGCGCCGCGGCTGGACCGCGGACCGCATCGCCGAGCTCGAGCGCACCGGCTCGCGCTCCTTCGTCGCGATCCAGGACGCGCGCATCGTCGGCGCGCTCGTGGTCGATCCCGCGACCGGCTATCTCGACCAGCTCGTGGTTGCGACTGCGCAGCAGGGGAGCGGCGTCGCCGAAGCGCTGCTCGCCGAAGCGCGCCGCATTGCGGCCGCAGGCCTCACGCTGCATGTGAACCAAGACAACGCCCGCGCCGTCCGCTTCTACGAGAAGCACGGCTTCGTGCGCATCGGCGAGGACGTCAACCCGCGCTCCGGTGCGCCGATCTACCGCATGAGCTGGCGGCCCGCTTTGTAGGGTGTGCTCGTGCGGCCCATGAGCCCGTAATGTGCAGATGCCTAGATCCGTACGAGCGCACGCGTGCTGAGTCGCCATACGCGTGCGCTCGGCGCGGTCGCCTCAGTGCTCTGTTTTGACGCCGTCGCGCGCCGAGCACACCCTACAAAGTCACGCCCCCTCGAACTGCAGCTTGGCGAGCCGCGCATAGAGACCGCCCTTCTGCGCGAGGGCCTCGTGCGTGCCCTCCTCGACGATGCGGCCGTCGTCCATCACCAGGATGCGGTCGCAGGAGAGCACGGTGGCGAGCCGGTGCGCGATCACCAGCGTGGTGCGACCCTGCATCAGCCGCGCGAGCGCGGCCTGCACCAGCGTCTCGCTCTCGGCATCGAGCGCCGAGGTCGCCTCGTCGAGCAGCAGCAGCGGCGCATCGCGCAGGATCGCGCGCGCGATCGCGATGCGCTGGCGCTGCCCGCCCGAGAGCGTCACGCCGCGCTCGCCGATCTGCGTCGCGTAGCCCTCGGGCAGTTGCGTGATGAACTCGGCGGCAGCGGCGAGCTCCGCGGCGCGCGCGATCTCGGCGTCGCTCGCCTCAGCGCGCCCGAAGCGGATATTGTCCGCGACCGACGCCGCGAAGATCGCGATCTCCTGCGGCACGAGCGCGATGCGCCGGCGCAGCTCCTGCGGATCGACTTGTACGACATCGACCCCATCGAAGGTTACGCGCCCAAGCAGCGGATCGTAGAATCGCAGCAGCAGGTGGAACACGGTGCTCTTGCCGGCCCCCGAGGGGCCGACGATCGCGACCTTCTCGCCCGGCCGCACGCGGAACGAGACGCCATCGAGCACCGGCGCATCACTGCGCGTCGGATAGCGGAACCGCACCTCCTCGAACGCGACCTCGCCGCGCGCCGGCGCCGGCAGTGCGAGCGGCTGTGCGGGCCGCTTGATCGCCGGCGCGGTGGCGAGCAATTCGCCGAGCCGCTCCGCCGCACCGGCGGCCTGCGAGATCTCACCCCACACCTGGCTGAGCTCGCCGAGCGCGCCTGCCGCGAACACCGCATAGAGCACGAACTGCCCGAGCGTGCCCGCCGACATGCGGCCGCCGAGCACGTCCTGCGCGCCGTACCAGAGAATGACGATGACGCTCGCGAACACCAGGAAGATGACCACGGCCGTGAGCCAGGCGCGCGCCTTGGTCGAGGCCCGCGCGGCCTCGAAGGCACGCATCACCGCGGCGCCGAAGCGCGACGAGGCGAGCCGCTCGTCCGTATAGGCCTGTAATGTGCGGATCGCGCCGATCAGCTCGGCCGCATAAGCCGAGGCCTCGGCGAGCGTGTCCTGGGCACCGCGTGAGCGCGCACGCACCATGCGGCCGAACGCGACCAGCGGCAGCACGATCACAGGAATGGCGACGAGCACGAAACCGGACAATCGCGGGCTCGTCACCACCATCATGACGGTGGAGCCGAGGAACAGCACGAAGTTGCGCAGCGCGATCGACACCGACGTGCCGACCGCGCTCTTGATCTGCGTGGTGTCGGCCGTGAGCCGCGAGGTGAGCTCGCCGGTGCGCGCGGCGTCGAAGAAGGCGGGCGAGAGCGAGGTCAGGTGGTCGAACACGGCGGCGCGCACGTCCGCCACCACGCGCTCGCCCAGGATGGTGACGAAGTAGTAGCGAAGCGCGCTCGCGGCCGCGAGCACCGCCACCACCGCGATCATGGCGCCGAAATACTGGTCGATCAGCCCGACCCGCTCGGCCGAGAAGCCGAGATCGATCATGCGCTTCACGGCGACCGGTACTGCCAGGGTGGCGAGCGAGGCGACCATCAGCGCGATCACGGCGGCCGCGATCTGCCCCTTGTAGCGCAGCACATAGGGCATGAGCCCGAGCAGCGGGCGGATGCCGGGCCGGCGACCCTCCGGTTCCCGGGCTGGCTCGTCCGCCGGACCAGACCTGCTGCGCCCCACAAAGCTCATGAAATGCGTCCGATCACAGGAAATTCGAGCCTTTTAGCCACCGCGGTGGCGCAGACAATGCCGAGGCGGGCCCGGATTGACAATGACCCCGGCTTGCCCCGCGGGCATCTGTCGGCTATGAGACCGCCAACTTTTCCCGAAATCAGGGCGCCCCGCGGCGCCGGACCACGACGGCGCAGGACCGATTGCCATGAAATCCGAGATTCATCCGAAGTATCACACCGTCAAGGTCGTGATGACCGACGGCACCGAGTTCACCACCCGCTCGACCTGGGGCAAGGACGGCGACACGCTGCGCCTCGACATCGACCCCAAGTCGCACCCGGCCTGGACCGGCGGCCAGCAGCACCTGCTCGACCGCGGCGGCCGTGTCTCGCGCTTTCAGAAGAAGTTCGCGGGTATCGGCACGAAGAAGTAAGCCGACGCTGCACGTTCAGAGATTCACAAACGCGCGGTCTTCGGGCCGCGCGTTTTGTTTTGTGCTTCGTAGGGTGTGCAAAAGCGGCCCGAGCGCCGCGTTTGTATTCTGCGCGTAAGCCGCTTTTGCGCACGCGTGCTGAGCCGGGCGCAGTCCGCGTGCGCTCGGCGCGATCCAATTCCGTGTGATTACTGCGACGCTCGGGCGCGCCGAGCACACCCTACGAAGAGCTACCGCCCTTCGCGCTCGAAGGCCGCCTTCAGCAGGCCGAGCTGCCGCTCCACCGGATTGCCCAGCGGGGTCTCCTCGGACGCGCTGTGGATCGTCGCGTCGAGGCGGCGCACGCGATCGTGCAGCTTGAGCGAGCGCTCGATCAGGCCACGCAGCGGCTCGGGCAGCAGCGCGAGATTGTCCTCGTCGGGCCGATCGCCGGCGCCGAACTTCACCTTGTTCTTTTCCTTGCTGGCCTGGGCGAGCGACATCTCGCCCTCCTTCACGGCGCGATGCAGCAGCAGCCAGGAGGCGAGCTGCATCAGCCGCGTGGTCAGGCGCATGCTCTCGGTCGCGTAGACCAGCGCGGCGGAACGCTCGAGCTGCTTGGATTCCTGCCGGCCCGGACCGTCCAGATAGCCCGCGGTCTCCTCGACCAGGGCCATGCCTTCCTTGAACAAGATGCCGAAGGCCTGCGAACCGGCAAGCCGCTCACTGAAAGAGACGGGTTCACCGCGGACGGACTGATCGGACATGACTTACGCCTCACTCACGTGCCTTTAGATATGACGCTCGCGGCGGAACGAGTCCAGCGCCGCGTCGCCTGATCAACCAGGATCGTTAGTGCAAGCAGGATGCCGATGGAGAGTGGCCCGAAATGACACAGAACTACGTGTGTCGGGACAAAAAAAGGAGCCGCCGAGAACGGCGGCTCAAAGGTGATAACAGGGAGGCGTCAAACAGAGTGGACAGGAGCCACTCGACGTCCAGAAGCTGGACGATCCCAGTAATGAACGAGAAAGCTTAACGGACCGTTAAACAACGGAATTTAGTCGAATTTTATCATTTGCTAGGCAGCCGCGGAGGCTCGGGTGCCGTCCTTTCCGCGAACAATTACAGGACCTTGGGGAAGGTTGTCGGGCGCGTTGCGGGCGCGGGTGCCGTTCAGCGCTTGAAGAATTGGTCCGCGGCTGAGCGCGAGGCCTGCTTCTTCGCGGTTTCGGCCTCCAGCCGCGCGATCTCCTCACGAAGCAGCGCGATGCGCTCGCCGAGCTCCTCCACGGAGAGCAGATCGAGGTTCTGCCCGATCTCGTGGACCGTCTTCTTCTTGGGAAGGTCGTCGTCGAAGGCTGCCATCGCGGCGGAGTCTAACCATCGGCCGTTGTCACGCGCAACGCTGCCGATTATGCAAACGGCGCTGCTGCGAAACCCCGAGGATCCCATGACCATTCCGAGCCGCATGACCGCCATCGTGATCCGCAACCCGGGCGCGCCCGAGGTGCTGGTCCCCGAGGAGCGGCCCGTCATTTCGCCGGGCACCGGCGAGGTGCTGGTCAAGATCGCGGCAGCGGGCGTGAACCGGCCCGACGTGATGCAGCGCCAGGGCCTCTATCCGCCGCCTCCCGGCGCGACCGACATTCCGGGCCTCGAGATCGCGGGCGAAGTCGTCGCGCTCGGCACCGGCGTCACGCGCTACCGCGTGGGCGACAAGGTGACGGCCCTGGTGGTCGGCGGCGGCTATGCGGAATATTGCCCCGTTCACGAGAGCAATGCGCTCCCCGTGCCGGCCGGCCTCTCGATGGTCGAGGCGGCCGCCATCCCTGAGACCTTCTTCACGGTCTGGACCAATGTGTTCGATCGCGGCCGGCTCAAGAGCGGCGAGACCCTGCTGGTGCATGGCGGCTCCTCGGGCATCGGCACCACCGCGATCATGCTCGCCAAGAATTTCGGCGCCCGCGTGATCGTCACGGCGGGCTCGGCCGACAAGTGCGACGCCTGCGTGAAGCTCGGCGCCGATCGCGCCATCAACTACAAGACCGAGGATTTCGTCGCCGAGACCAAGGCATTCACGGACGGCAAGGGCGCCGATCTGATCCTCGACATGGTCGGCGGCGACTACATCGAGCGCAACTACGAGGCCGCCGCGGTCGAGGGGCGTATCGTGCAGATCGCGTTCCAGGGGTCGCCGAAAGCGAACGTCGATTTCCGTCGCATCATGCTCAAGCGCCTCACCCACACGGGCTCGACGCTGCGCGCCCGGGCGGTCGCCGACAAGGCGACGATCGCGAGCGCAGTCGAGGAGAAGGTCTGGCCGCTCATCAAGGCCGGTAAGGTGAAGCCGATCATCTACAAGACCTTCCCGCTGCGCGAGGCTGCTGCGTCGCATACGCTGATGGAGTCGAGCCAGCACATCGGCAAGATCGTGCTGGAGGTGTGAGGTCAGTCTCTGCCTCGATGCCGCTTCACCTTCTCGCGGTTGCCGCAGACCGCCATCTCGCACCAGCGGCGTGAGTTGTTCTTCGAGCGATCGTAGAACAGCCAGCCGCAGTCGTGGCCCGGGCACTGCTTGAGCCGCTCGAAGTCGCCGGTCTGCAGCAGCTCGATTGCCGACCAGGCGACCGGGCCGAGCAGCGCGACATCGACCGGTGCGGCCGCGAAGTCGAAGCGATAGCGCGCGTCGGCGCCGCGCGCGAGCGTCGCCGGGCCGAGCGCCTTCTGGGCGAAGCGTTTGAGCGCATCGAGGTCGTCGGCTTCCACGACGCAACGCTCCGCGATCCCTGAGCCGATGCGATAGATCGTCTCGCGCAGGGACACGGCTTCGCGCAGCAGACGCTGCGCCTCCGTGCCGCCGCGTGCGATCGCGGCCTGCGCGCGCTTCGCGGTCGCGCCCTCGATCGCGCCCGCATGTACGGCCCACGCGACCACATTGAGCGGCTCCTGCAGATGCTCAATCGCTTGCTCGGTGTCGCGGCCGCCGGCCGTATTGGCGAAATCGAGGGCGAGCGCGCCGCCGACCAGCGCGAGCGTGCCCGCGCGTGAAGGTTCCAAGAGCACCTCCTCCCGTTTTACTGGGACTCGGGAACGAAACCAGCTAAGCTTATTTTACTAGTTACAAGTCCTACGATCAAGCCGCAACACGAAACCCGGAACAGGAGGTCACCAAGCCCGGGAACGTCGAAGCCAAACCGACCATTGCCCGCATCTGGCGCGGCCGCACCACGCGCGCCAAGGCCGACGACTATGCGCGCTACCTCTACACGCATGGCATCACGCCGCTGATCCAGAAGGCGCTCGGCGTGCAGATGTTCCGTGAGGACCGCGCCGACGAAAGCGAGTTCGTCACGATCTCCTATTGGGAGAACGTCGAAGCCATGTCGCGCTTCGCCGGCAAGGACCCACGCAAGATCCACCATCTGGAACGCGACGCCGAGTTCCTGATCGAGCTCCCCGCGGGCGTGCAGGTGCTCGAGATCGTCGCGACCAGCGGCCTCTGCACGCGCAACGGCGAGCCGCCGCCATATTGAGCAGGCGTGACACTCTGATGTCACCCCGGCCGAGCGCAGCGAGTGCCGGGATCCATATCCCCGGTGGTCACGAGGCGGATAGACCGGGGTTATGGATCCCGGACAGCCGCACTGATCCCGGGCCTGCCCGGGATCAGCACATAAAGAAGCGCGCAGGTCGGAAACATCCGACCTGCGTGCGGCTTCCGGGATGACGCCGAGATTGTCCCGGTGCCCCAAGCACACACATGGACGCAGGCATCACCTTGCCCCACACCAGCCCACGCACCCTCGCCCTGTTCCTCGCGATGTCCCTGATCTGGGGCGTCACCTGGGCGGCCGTGAAGATCGGCGTCGCGGCGGTGCCGCCGGTGTTTCTCGCGGCGGTGCGCTATCTCATCGTGGCGGCCGTGCTCGTCGTGTGGGTCCGCGGCATTGCGGGACCGTTCCGCAAACAGCCGGGTCGCACACTGGTAAGCGGCCTGCTCGTCAACGGCACCTATTCGTTGCTGTTCTGGGGCATGCAGTTCGTCAGCTCCGGTGTGTCGAGCCTGGTCAACCTCTCGCTTATCCCGGTCGGCTTGTTCGGCCTCTCGGTGCTGGTCGGCGACACGGCGCCGAGCTGGCGTCATGCCGGCGCGATCGCGCTCGGCATTGGGGGTCTCGCCGTGCTGTTTTCCAACCGGCTCGCAACCTCCGGCAGCGAGATGGAGCTGTGGGGCGCCGCCGCGATCGTGGCCGCGACCTTCTGCTACTGCCTCGGCACCGTGCTCTCGCGCCCGCTGCTCGCGAAACATTCCCCGTCTCAAGTGACCGCGGCTCATGCGCTCGTCGGCGTCGTCAGCCTCTCGCTGCTGAGCATTGCGCTCGAACCCCTTTCGTTCGCGACGCTGCGTGCGCTCATCCAGCCGGCGCCGCTGGCGGCGCTGCTCTTTCTCGCGCTCCTCGGAACGCTCGCGGCCTACACGATCTATCTGCGTCTGGTGCGCGACTGGGGTGCGCCGCGCGCCGGCCTCTATGCGTTCATCTCGCCCGTGGTCGCGCTCGCGATCGGCTGGTACGCCTTCGCGGAGCCGCTCGGCTGGCGCGAGACCGCCGGCGCCGTCATGATGCTGCTCGCGGCCGCCCTCGCGATGCGGCAGCCCACAAGCTCAACCAAGTAATGTTTTCGCCACAAAGACCTGTCGATATCGCCCCGGGCTGAAACATTCATTCTCACCGCATGATCCATCTCCTGCTCGGCGCCGTTCGCCTGGCGATCGTCCTCGGCGTGCTGCCCTTCGCGCTCTATTGGCGCACGCCGCCCTTCGCCAATCACCGCCTCACCGCGCTCGCGTTGTTCCTCGCGCTGCCGCTCGCCGTGCTGCTGGTGGACCTCTGGCTGCTGCGCCGCGGACGCCTGTCCCGCGCCGCGCGCGCTCTCGGTCTCGTCACGGCCGCCCTCGCAACCTTCACGTTCCTGACGACCTTCGTGCTCGAGGCGCGCTTCCGCTGGATTCGCCACGAGGTGCTGCGCGCCGAGCCGGCCCGGCTCGAGACCTTCGGCCGCCACTTCATCGTCGGATATCGCAGCAAGGCGGAGGCCGTGGCACTGATCGAGCGTCGCGCGATCGCGGGCCTGTTCCTCTCCGGCCGCAACATCCGCGGCCGCAGCGTTGCGTGATCCGCGCCGAGATCGACGAGTTGCAGGCAATCCGCAACCGCCAGGGCCTGCCGCCGCTGCTCATCGCAGCCGATCAGGAGGGCGGGCTCGTCTCGCGCCTCTCGCCGCCGCTCACGCGCATGCCGCCGCTCGCCGAGGTGATCGCAGGCCACAAGGATCCGGCCGATCGCCGCGCCGCCGTGCAACTCTATGCGGCCGCCAAGGCGCAGGAGCTCGCAAGCCTCGGCGTCAACATCAACTTCGCGCCGGTGGTCGATCTGAATCATAAGGTGGTCAATCCCGAGGACCGCCACTCGCGCATCCACGAGCGCGCCATCTCGACCGATCCGGCCGTGATCGCCGACGTGGCCGACACCTATTGCGCGGTGCTGCACGAGGCCGGCGTGCGCTGCACGCTCAAGCATTTTCCCGGGCTCGGCCGCGTGTTCGAGGATACGCATCGCGACAGCGCCGATCTCGCGGCATCGCTGGACGAGCTCGCGGTGAGCGACTGGGTGCCGTTCCGTCGCCTGATGCAATCCGGCGAGCCGCTCGTCATGCTGGGCCATGTCCGGCTCACCGCGCTCGACCCCGAACGGCCGGTGTCGTTCTCGCGGCGCGTGGTCGACGGGCTGATCCGGAAGGGCTGGGGCTATGGCGGTCTGCTGATCACGGACGACTTCAGCATGGGCGCGGTCCAGCGCAGCAATGGCGGAATTGCGGCCGCCGGCATCGCGGCGCTCAAGGCGGGCGTCGATTTGATCCTGATCAGCTACGACAACGACCAGTTCTACTTTGTCATGCAGGCCCTGCTCGCGGCTGAGCGCGAGGGCCGGTTGAAGCCCGAGGCCTTGAGTCGCAGCGTGGAACGCCTCGCGCGCATGACCCGAGGGCCGATCCAGTAATTCCGCCCTTTTGCACGCGCCACAGTTGTTAATCGTACGGTACGGAAGCCCCCGGCGACCGTAGAAACCCTGGTAAAACCCGAAAACCTTGCTCTTGCCGCAACCCGCGGCTACTCATCGGAACTCGGCTGGCAGCGGTTGCACGGCCCCGGAGGTCCCCTTTTGCTGTTTCGGCGCGCCGCACATCTGCTGGCGATCTTGGCCGTCGTGCTATTCGGCACGGCCGGCGCGCGCGCCGTCGAAGCCATCAATGTGCGCATCGACGCTTCGGCAATCGACCTCACCGACGCCATCGACCTGCAGAAGACCGAGACCGACCGCATCCAGGTCTCGATCGCGCCCGGCCCTGACGGTATCATCCGCCGCATCGAGGTGCGCTCCCGCGAGGGGGGAACCAATTGGGCCGTGTTCGCGCTCGCGAATAACAGCGACGAGCAGATCGACCGCCTGATCGTGGCGCCGCACTACCGCCTTGTCGGCTCCGGCCTGTTCTGGCCGGACCTCGGCGGCCAGCGCATCGGCAACATCACGCCCTCGTCGGGAGATCGTCCCGAACGGCAGGACGGCGCCAATGCCGACGCCTTCCGCATCACGCTCGATCCCGGCACGGTGGTCACCTACGTGCTGGAGCTCAAGTCCGACAAGCTGCCGCAGCTCTATCTCTGGGGCCCGGACGCCTACAAGGACAAGCTCAACAGCTTCACCTTCTACCACGGCATCGTCATCGGCATCGCGGGACTGCTCGCGCTGTTCCTGACCATCCTGTTCGTCGTGAAGGGCAGCGTCATGTTCCCGGCCGCCGCCGCGCTCGGCTGGGCCGTACTCGTCTATATCGGCACCGACTTCGGCTTCTGGGGCAAGGTATTCGACTTCTCGGCCGGCACCGAGCGCGTGTGGCGCGCCTCCGGCGAGGCGATCCTCGCCGCAACGCTGGTCGTGTTCCTGTTCGCCTATCTCAACCTCAACCGCTGGCACGTGCGCTACGCGCATATCACGGCGGGCTGGCTGATCTTCCTCTGCGCGCTCGTCGGCATCGCGCTGGTCGACCCCTTTGTGGCTTCGGGCATCGCGCGCATGTCGCTCGCCTGCGTCGCAGTCGCGGGCTTCGGGCTCGTTGTCTATCTCTCGGCGCACGGCTTCGACCGCGCCGTGCTGCTGATCCCGACCTGGCTCCTGCTCACCACCTGGGTCTTCGCCGCGAGCCTCGCGGTGACGGGCGTCGTCACCAACGACATTGTCGCGCCCGCGCTGCTCGGCGGCCTGGTGCTCATCGTCATGCTCATCGGCTTCACGGTGATGCAGCACGCTTTCGCGGGCGGCGTGACCTCGGCGATCGTCAGCGATGTCGAGCGCCGCGCGCTCGCGCTCACGGGCGCCGGCGACCTGATCTGGGACTGGGACGTCGCCTCCGACAAGGTATTCGCGAGCCCCGAGGTCGAGAGCCTGCTCGGCCTCAAGCCCGGCACGCTCGAAGGCTCGGCCGCGAACTGGCTCGACGTGCTGCACCCGCAGGACCGCGACCGCTTCCGCGCCGCCCTCGACGGCATTCTCGACCAGCGCCGCGGTCGCCTGTTGCTCGACTTCCGCCTGCGCACGCAGGACGGCCACTACATGTGGTTCGCGCTCAAGGCGCGCCCCGTGGTCGGCTCCGACGGCGAGGTCGTCCGCCTCGTCGGCACGCTCTCCGACGTGACCGAGTTCAAGACCGCGGAAGAGCGGCTGCTGCACGACGCGGTGCACGACAATCTCACGGGCCTGCCGAACCGCGAGCTGTTCATCGACCGCCTCGACGCGGCGCTCTCCTTCGCCAAGGTCGATGCCGCGATCCGCCCGACCGTGATGGTGATTGACCTCGACCGCTATAAGCAGGTGAACGACTCGGTCGGCATCGCGGTCGGCGACTCGATCCTGCTCACGCTGGCGCGCCGCCTCGGCCGCCTGCTCAAGCCGCAGGACACGCTCGCGCGCCTCACCGGCGATCAGTTCGGCCTGCTGCTCCTCTCCGAGCGCGAGCCGACGCGCATCACGGCCTTCGCGGACACGATCCGCAAGACGCTTCGCGCGCCCATCACCTTCAACGACCGCGAGATCCTGCTCACGGCCTCGATCGGCCTCGCGCTCGCGGATGGCCAGCCGCAGGGCACCGACGACATCCTGAAGGACGCCGAGCTCGCGATGTATCACGCCAAGCGCATCGGCGGCGACCGCATCGAGGTGTTCAAGCCCGCCATGCGCGGACGCAAGAGCGACCGCCTGACGCTCGAGACGGATCTGCGCCGCGCGCTCGAGCGCGACGAGATCACGATGCTGTACCAGCCGATCGTCTGGCTAGAGGACCGCTCGGTCGCAGGCTTCGAGGCGCTGATGCGCTGGGATCATCCCAAGCTCGGCCGGCTCTCGCCGTCGGAATTCATCTCGATCGCCGAGGAGATCGGGCTGATCGTCGACCTCGGCGTGTTCGCGCTCGATCGCGCGGCGCGCCAGCTCGCCACCTGGCAGCGTCAGACGCGTCTGCGCTATCCGCTGTTCTGCAGCGTCAACGTCTCCTCGCGCCAGCTGCTGCGCCACGACCTGATCCAGGATCTGCGCACGGTGCTGGCCCGCTCCTCGGTCGCGCGCGGCACGCTCAAGCTCGAGCTCACCGAGTCGCTCGTGATGGAGAATCCCGAATATGCGGCCCAGATGCTGACCCGCATGCGCGAGCTCGGCGTCGGTCTCGCGCTCGACGACTTCGGCACCGGCCACTCCTCGCTCGCCTATCTGCAGCGCTTCCCGTTCGACACCATCAAGATCGACCAGTCCTTCGTGCGCACCACCGGCAAGGGCACGCGCCCCGTGATCCTGCGCTCGATCATCGCGCTTGCGCACGACCTCGGCATGGACGTGGTGGCGGAAGGCGCCGAGACGGACTCCGATGCCGTCGAGCTCTACCAGCTCGGCTGCGAATACGCGCAGGGTTACGTATTCGGCGAGCCCATGGCGGCCGAGCAGGCCTTCGCTCTCGTGAAGACCGAAGAGCACGAAGCAGCCGCCGAGTAGCCCGGCACCATCCGCGTTTCGTATTCAGGCAAACAGGGTCCGGGCTTCTACGGATCACGCCGATGCTCCGATGCGATCGGCGCTTTCGCATCAGCATTTCATCAATCACGCCTGCGTGTTTTGCTGAAGTTTTCTGCGACTTTTTGCGGCCCGTTTCACCTTTGTTAGCGGCATCGCTTTACGCCTGGGAAGGGGTGCGATCGCGCCCTCGTTCCGAGGATGATCCGTTGATCCTGGCGAGACACCAGCGCGTGATGCTGTGCGCGATCGCGGCGCTGCTCGCGGAGCTGCTCGTGTGTTGGCGGCCCGCGCGCGCCGACGCGCATGCGCGGCTCGCTTTCTGCACCGGCAATATCGCGGCCCCACACACGGTGCGCATCGTCCGCAATCTCGGCGAGGGAACGCTGCTGCTCCGCCCGGCGTCGGAGCCGGTCGCGGAATCATGCAGTCAACGCGAGACGGCATTGCCGATGGACGCGGTTCGTTGGCTCGGCGCGCTGCCGAGCCATGCGGTGCGTAACAGCCGTGGCCTCACGCTCGTCTCGCGCGCGGACAATGGACGGATCATGAGCCTCGAACCCGATGCAGAGGCGAAGAACCAGATGCGCACGCTGCTGCCACGCGCGTACGTATTGCCGGCGCTGAGCGTGCGCGCCTTCGGCGCCGAAGCGCGTGCCGAGGCGCAGGAGCACGGCAGCGCGGTCGAGATCACTTGCGGCGCTGGCGCGGCGCCGGCCGGCACCGTGCTGCGGCTCGGCCGGGTGCCCGTCGGGCTTGCCGCAGCCATCGCGGTCGAGGCGACCGGCGACGCCGGCTTCCACGTACAGCTCACGCGCGACGGCGCGGACGCGCCGAACCTGGGCACGCCCTTCACGCCCGCCGGCGGCCAGCAGGTCGCGCGAATGACCGTCCCGCCGGCGCCGCTGGAGCTCGCGCTGGTCGTATCGTGTCCCGGCCGCGCCGCACAGCTGCGCCTGACGCGCGCAACAGTTGTGGCGACACGCAATACTCCGACGCTCGAACGCTCCGCCTGGATCTGGGAGCCCGAGGCCTGGGAGTCCCACGGTGACGCGCTGATCGCCTGGGCGCGCCGCGCGGGGCTCGGAAAGGTCCTGTTAACCATTCGGACCGCAAACCAGAAAGTCATGCGGCCACACGAGCTCGCGGATTTCATCCGTCGGGCGCGCGCGGAAGGTCTGTCTGTCAACGCGGCAGAAGGCGATCCCGAGATGATCTCGACGAGCGGCCTTGCCCATGCCCTCGCCCGCGCCGCGGCCTTCGCGGATTATCAGCGCGCGCATCCGGACGCACGCCTCGCCGGCATCCAGTACGACATCGAGCCCTACGTCGCGCCGGGCTTCGCCAGCGACCCGGCACGCGCCTGGCGCATGTGGGCGAGCGCGCTCGCGCGCCTCTCGGCCGCGCTCGGCACGCGCGTCGATGCCGTCGTGCCGTTCTGGCTGCTTGACAGCGAGGGCGGCCAAGCCGCGCTCGAGGCGAGCGCCGCCGCGCTCGAGCGCATTACCATTATGGCCTACCGCACCGAACCTGCCGCCGTGCTCGCGGCGGCCGCGCCACTCGTCGAATGGGCGAGCGCGCGCCGACTCCCGGTCGCGATCGCGCTGGAGACCGGCGCGCTCGATGCCGAGCGCCGAGACCGCTTCGTGCCGGCGTCCGAGGGCGAGCTGCATCTCGTCGGTCTCGGCGATCTTGCGGGCGCGATCCTGCTCGACCGGCCGCAGCCCGCGGCGCCCGGCACGACGGCCTTCCGCCGTCTCTTCACCACATCGGCCGACCAGAGCCGCGTCACCTTTCACGGACAGCCCGAGCGGCTGGCAGACACGCTGCGCGAGATCACGCCCGATCTCGCGGCCTGGCCGATGACGGCCGGCATCGCGCTGCACGGACTCGACTGGCGCGCGACCCTTCCCAGCCACAAGACCAACGGAGCCACGCCATGATCCGCACGGTGCTCGTCATCGACGACGATCCGCTCGTCTGCATGCTGGTCGAGCACAAGCTCACCGCGCGCGGCTTGCGCGTGATCACGGCCTCCGACGGCGCCGCCGGCTTTGAGCGCGCGCGTCGCGAGCCGCCGGATCTCATCATCCTCGACATGATGATGCCGATCCTCGACGGCCGCCGCGTCCTCCAGCAGATTCATGCCGACCCGGCGCTCAAGGACATCCCGGTCATCATGCTGACGGCACGCCGAAGCGAAGGTGACGTGGTCGACGCGCTCGAACTCGGCGCCGCCGACTATATCAACAAGCCGTTCAGCCCCGAGGAGCTCGCCGCGCGCGTGACGCGCCTCCTGCCAGTGCGCGTAACCGGGACATGATGCGTCGCTTCGCGGCTCCCCTCGTCTGGCTGCTGCTAGCGTCGCCCGCGATCGGGCAGGACGCCGACCTGCTGTACAAGCAGGGGCGCGAGGCGCGTCTCGCTGGCCGTTTTGCCGAGGCAGCCGAGAAGCTGCGCGAGGCCGCGCGGTTGCAGCCCGAGAATGCGGACGTGCAGGTCGAGCTCGGCCTTGCGCTGTCCACCACACGCCGGTTCGCGGACGCCGAGAAAGCGTTGCGGCGCGCACTCCAGATCGCGCCGGACTACGCGGATGCGAAGCTCGGCCTCGCCCGCCTCGCCTATTTCGGCAAACGCTACGAGGAGGCCCGCACGGGCACTAAGGCGGTCCTCGCCAAGCGTCCCGACGATAAGGACGCACAGACGCTGCTGCGGCAGATCGAGCGCGCAATCGCGGATCAGGCAGCCGAGCGCGCCAAGCGCCGCGCGGCCGCCGAAGCGCGGCGCCTCGCCGCCGCGACCACCCCGGCGCCCGAAGCGGCCGCACCGCCCATCCGCCTCTGGCGCTTCGATGCCGACGGAAGCCTCAGCAAGCTCACGGGCGGACGTGACGATTGGCGCGAGTTCTCGGCACGGCTCGGCTATCTGGTGCTGCCAAGCACGACGGTCTCAGGCGGTATCGAGGTCGCGCGCCGCAACGCCGCCACCGATGCCTATTTCGAGGGACGCATCGACCACAAGCTCACGCCGGACGTGTCGATCTACCTGCTCGGCGGGGGCACGCCCGACGCGGATTTCCGTCCGATCTATTCGTTCGGGAGCGGCGTGGCGGCGCGGCTCTATCAGCAGCGCGGTGTTATCGCGGCGACCGTCCTTACGGCCGATGGCAAGTATTCCGAATACGTGCTCGGCCCGGTGCGCACGGTGTCGCCCGGCATCGAGCAATATCTCTTCGATGGCCGCCTCTGGATCACGGCCAAGTGGATCCAGACTCGCGACGAGCGCAATCGCGATCTCGGCGGCTATCTGGTGCGCGGCGACGTGCTGCTGCGGGACGATCTCCGCGTCTTCCTCGGCTATGCGGACGCGCCCGAAACCTCAGAAGGCTTCACGATGCAGACGCGCGCCGTGTTCGGCGGCGTGTCCTACGACGTCACCTCGGCGATCACGCTGCGCGCTTCCGCGGCTTACGAGCAGCGCCCCGGCTTCTTCGATCGCCGCACCGTCAGCATCGGCGCGACCACCAGGTTCTGAGCGATGGTCCCGCTTCACCTCATCTATGGCCTGGCAGTCTTCTTCGCGGCGCTCGCGGTGCTGATCGCGATCGCAGTCATCGTGATGCGGATCGTCCGCACGCATCTCGAGATGCGCCGCGCCCGCCGCAAGGAGCGGCTGTTGCGCGTGATCCTGCTCGCAACCGAGCTGGCCGACTTCCCGGAAGGCGTGCTGCACGCCATCGGCAAGCATCCGGCCATTGCCCGCGATATCTTCGCCGAGCTGGGCGAGGTCATCCGCGGCGCCAGCCGTACGCGCCTGGTCGCGCTGGGACATGCCAGCGGCCTCGACCTCTGGCTTCACGCAGAGCTCACGCGCGCTCAGCCGTTGGGCCGTCGCCTCGCCGCCGAGGTGCTGCGCCTGTTTGACGACGAGCGCACCTGGGCGGCTCTCCGCAGAGCCATAAACGATGCGGACCCCGAAGTCCGTTTGGCGGCTGCGCTGGCGCTGGCGGAGCTCGGCCATGCTCCACCCGCCGCCATCCTGGTCGCACAGCTCGCGGGCGGTACGGCGCGACACTCCCTTCTGCTGAACCGCCTCTTCCGGCTGATCGTGGCGCAAGAACCCGAGGATGTCCTCCGCATCGCCGAAGGCCGGCTCGGCACGGCCGACCTGCGTCCCTTCGCGATCGAAGCGCTCGCCTCCACGGGTGCATACGAGCATTCGTCGCTGCTGCGCGTGCTCGCCTTCGATCCCGACCTCGAGGTGCGCACCGCCGCTCTCGCGGGACTCGCGACGCTTGGGCAGCCCGATGCGGCCGACGTCGTGCGGGACGCCATGTGCGACGCGGCCTGGCAGGTGCGTGTCGCCGCCATCAACGCGGCGCGCCGGCTCGATCTCGGCGAGCTCGTGCCCGAGATCGTCCGCTGCCTGGACGACGAGGTCTGGTGGGTCTCGTTCCGCGCTGCCGAAGCCCTTACGGCGCTCGGCGAGTCGGGTCTCAAGGCGCTGCGCGACCTCGCGGCATCGGAAGTCGAACGGCGCGGCCGCATGGCCTCGGTCGTCATGGCGGAGCGTGGATTGGCATGACCCCCTTGGCTCTGCTGCACAGCACCGCTGCCGTCGTGGCCGCGATCGTGATCACGACCGGCCTACTGCAGAATGCGCTGCAGATCGCGCAGCTCGCGATCGCGGCTGCCGCCTTGCGGCGGCGTCCGCCCGCCGACCGCGTGGGCCTGCTCTGGCAGCGCTACGCCGATGTCGCCCCGCCGATCGCGCTGCTAGTGCCGGCCTACAACGAGGAGCTTTCGATCGTCGAAAGCGTGCGCTCCCTCCTAGGCCTGCAGTATCCCAACATCGAAATCGTCGTCGTCAATGATGGCTCCAAGGACGCCACGCTGCAGGCCCTGATCGACGGCTTCGGCCTCGTTCCGGCGCAGCGCGTGTTCGAGGACAGCGTGCCGCACAAGCCAATCCGCGCGATCTATCGCAGCCCCATGGAGCCGCGCCTCGTGGTCGCCGACAAGGAGAACGGCGGCAAGGCGGACGCGCTCAACGCCGCCGTCAATCTGGCACGCTCGCCCATCGTCTGCTCGATGGACGCGGACTCGCTGCTCGAGCAGGATTCGCTTCTGCGCGCCGTGCAGCCCTTCGTGGACGATCCGCAGCGCACCGTGGCGGTCGGCGCCACCATCCGCGTCGGCAACGGCTGCCGCATCGCGCACGGCCACGTGGCGGAGGTCGGCCTGCCGCGCAGCGTGCTCGCCGTGCTGCAGACCATCGAGTATCTGCGCGCCTTCCTGATGGCGCGACTCGCCTGGAGCGAGCTCGGCTCGCTCACCATCGTGTCCGGCGCCTTCGGCCTGTTCCGCCGGCGCATCATCATCGATGTCGGCGGCTTCAGCACCGACACGGTCGGCGAGGATCTCGAGCTCGTCATCAAGATCCATCGCCATATGCGCGACCGCAAGCTCGACTATCGCATCGATTTCGTGCCGGAGCCCGTGTGCTGGACCCAGGTGCCCGAGAGTCTGGCGGTGCTCGGTCGCCAGCGGGCGCGCTGGCAGCGCGGCGCGCTGGAAACCTTCTTCAAGCACCGCGACATGCTGCTGCGTCCGCGTTACGGCCGCATCGGCAGCGTGGCTTTCGTCCACATGCTGCTCGTCGACGTGCTCGGCCCGGTCGCGGAGCTGCTCGGCTACATCCTGGTGCCGCTCTTCTGGGCGATGGGCGTTCTCTCGCTGGACTACTTCCTGGCCTTCCTGGCCGTCACCTTCGCGTTCGGGATCGCGGTGAGCACCGGCTCGCTGGTGCTCGAGGAGCTGGAGCTGCGCCGCTTTCCCCGCGCCCGCGAGCTCTCGCTGCTGCTCGGCGCCGCCATCCTGGAGAACTTCGGCTATCGCCAGATCAACAATTGGTGGCGCGTGAAGGGTTTCTGGCAGTATCTGCGCGGCCGCCACGACTGGGGCCAGATGACGCGCGTCGGCTTCCGCAAGGCCTGAGGCTGCGACTCAGGCGGCGCTCGGCGACTGCGCACCGGACGATCCGTCCGACATCTCGGCGATGAGCCTATCGAGCGCGGCGAGCGCGCGCCCCCGGGCCGCCACGAACGTCGCCAGCGCGCTCGGAAGCTCGTCCTCCGCACAGGTATCGATGGTGCGGCACGCTTCCGACAGCTCCGTGAGACCGAGCTGACCCGCGGTCGTGACCATCGTATGTGCGGTCCGCCGCAGGTCCGCGCTGTCCTCGCCGGGACGGATCTCCCAGTGATCCGCAGTCAGCGTCGCACGCATCTGCACGACGAAGGGCATCGCGCGCTCGCGGCCGAGCATCTGCAGCACGTCATCGAACAAGCTGCGGTCAAGCACCTCCGCGGCGGGCGCATCCATCGCAAGCGGAGCCTCCGCGGCACGCGCCGGCTGCGCCCAGGCCGAAAGACCGGAGAGAAGCCGCCGCCGGTCGATCGGCTTGCCGATATGACCTACCATGCCGGCGCTGCGATAGCGCATCACCTGATCGGGCAGCACATTCGCGGTCATGGCGACGATCGGCAGGCTGCCGAACCCGTTGCCGAGCGCGCGGATCTGCCGTGTGGTTTCCATGCCGTCGAGCCCCGGCATCTGAATGTCCATCAGCACGATGTCATACCGGCTCTCACGAATCATACGCAGGGCCGCAGAGCCGCTCTCAGCGAGATCCACCTTGTGCCCGACGCGCGTGAGCAAGGTATGCACGAGGTCCCGGTTCATTTCGTGGTCGTCGACCACCAGGATCTTGAGCGGCGTCTGATGCGCGCCTCCGTTGCCGTTGCTCTCCGGCTGGGCGGGCGCGTCGGCGCGCGGCAATGTGAGACGGACCCAGAAGGTGCTGCCCTGCCCGGCGCCGTGGCTGCTGACGCCGATCTCGCCTTCCATGGCTTCGATGATGCGTTTGCTGATCGCGAGGCCGAGCCCGGTGCCGCCGAAGCGCCGCGCCGTCGAGCTGTCGGCTTGCGAGAAGCGCTTGAACAGCAGCGGAATCTTGTCGGCCGGAATGCCGATGCCCGTGTCCTGCACCGTGATCGATATCGCCACGCGATCGTCTGCTTGCGCCTCGCCGTGCAGCGTGACGCGCACGAAGCCCTCATCGGTGAACTTCACGGCGTTGTTGAGGAGATTGAGCAGGACCTGGCGCAGGCGCATGCCGTCGCCCATCAGCCAATGCGGCAGATCGCCGGCCGTCTCACATTCGAGCTCGATGCCTTTGAGGGCGGCCGCGGGCCGCACGATGGAGAGGCAATTGTCGACCGTGCCGTGGATCACGAACGGCATCGGATCGAGCGTCAGCCCGCCGGCTTCGATCTTGGAGAAGTCGAGGATGTCGTCGATGATGGTGCGCAGCGCATTGCTCGCCTCGAACACGCGCAGCACATAGTCGCGGCTTTCGGGCTTGAGCGACTCGTCCTCCAGGACGACCCCCGAATAGCCGATCACGCTGTTGAGCGGCGTGCGGATCTCGTGGCTCATGGTGGCCAGAAACTCGCTCTTCGCCTCGGCCAGCGCCTCGGCGCGCGCGTTCTCGGCCTGCAGCTCCCGGTTCATGCGCGCGAGCTCGGCCGCCTGTCCGGCCTGGCGGCGTTCCGCGCGCGTGCTGATGCGCCAGCTCATCAGCAGCAGCGCAAGGACCATCGCGGATCCCGCCGCCGTGACGTTCCGTGTGGTGCGCCAGGACGAAAGCGCAGAGTCCAGCGAGCGTGAGACTGCCAGCGCGAAATTGCGATCCTCCAGCCATTGCACGGCGCCGACGCGCAGGTCGCCCGTGAAGAAGCTCTTGAAGATGCCGGAAGCCCGCTTGGTGTCGGGCTTGCGCAGAAAGGCGATGACCTCGGCATTCGCCAGGGACCTGCCAATTTCACTGTCGTTCCACGGACTGCGCGCCACCAGCCGCATCTGCTGGTCCACCAGAAAGACCCGGAAATCGCCGAGCGCGCTCACCGACAGGAGCTCGGAATAGATGTAATGCGGGTCGACGACCGCCGAGATGATCGCGATCGGTCCTCCCGACTCGGTGCGGATCGGGATATTCACGGTGATTTGCCACCGCCCGTCGAAGGCATTCTTGTTCGGCCCCGAGATGTAGAGCGAGCGGTTGCCGCCCTCCGCGTAGTAGCGGACGAACTCGGACTGCGACAGATTGATGGTCGGCGGCGTCAGGCCCCGCGACGAGTAGACGACGCGTCCGTCGAGACCGACGATCGAGATCGCGCGCACGAATGGATTGCCCTCCACGCTGCGGCGGAGCACGTCGTGCATGTCGAACGGCGGCAGCTCGCGATGATATTCGGCGCGGATGTGATCGAGCGAGATGCGCGTGACCCGGAACAGGTTGTCGACTGCCGCGCTGGCGACATCGGCGAGATGCGTGAGCTGCGCCCGTTCCTGGTTGATCACGTTCTGCCGGAGCAGCGCGAACACGTAGGTGTTCACGGCGGCGAGCGTCAGCGCCGCGGCCAAAAATGCGCCGAGCCACATCCATCCGGTGCGTGACCGGGATGCCGTCTGGGGAGCACTGCCCATGCCGTCCTCGGAACGCGTGCCGCGACGGCCTGTCCGGCCGCGCAGACGCAGGATCAGAGCCTCCGCTGGCCGCGGGGCGCCTGCAGCACTCTTACCGTGATATGGCTAACAGGACCTTGCCCGGCGGGCCGGTTCCGGGACTGCGCAAATCATGGGCGGGGTCGCGACAGCGAGCCGGTCAGGCGTGGCCGGCTTCGCTCGAGAGCATGGCGAGATCGATGCCGATCTTGCGCAGCGCCTTCTCGTATTTGCGGTCCGTGTCGGTGCCGAAGATCAGTTCGGAGTCGGCCCCGCAATGCAGCCAGCCGTTCTCCTGGATCTCGGTCTCGAGCTGGCCCGGCGCCCAGCCCGCATAGCCGAGCGCGAGCACCGCGCTCGCCGGCCCCTTGCCGCGCGCGATCGCCTTCAGGATGTCGAGCGTGGCGGTGAGGCAGATGCCTTCGTCGATCGGAAGCGTCGAGTTCTCGATGAAGAAGTCCGCCGAGTGCAGCACGAAGCCGCGGCCGGTCTCGACTGGCCCGCCCTTGAGCACCTTCACGGTGCCGGCGCGCGGCGGGAGCTCGATGAGATCGGCCGCCGGAATGACCTCGAGCTGTACCAGAAGATCCGGGAAGCTGATGTTGGCGGCCGGATGATTGACGATGATGCCCATGGCGCCTTCCGAGGAATGCGCGCATACGTAGATCACCGAACGCGCGAAGCGCTCGTCACGCATCGCCGGCATGGCGATCAGCATCTGGCCGTCGAGATAACCCCGACTGCCGTTCGTTTCCTTTTTATCCCAGGACTTGCGAACCAGCCGCATAGCAAAAGACTACTCCGTTCCCCGGTTCCTGGGAATCGAAAGTTCATTTCCGATGCGTAACGTGGTTGCGAAAAGCTGCCACATTCACGACCATTCACGACCATTTCGGTGGCGCGCAGACACCCCGCCGACTACATGAACGACATGAGCCACATCATGTTCCGTTTCAAACCGTGGAATTCGATACGCGTCGCAGCCGGCTTCGTGGCGGCCCTGCTCCTTTCGTCGGGCGCCGCGCATGCGGTCGACGCCTCCGGATGGGACGGCGGCTTGCGCTCTGCAGTGCGTTTGATCGCGGGCACGCCGCGCACCGAGTCCGGTGCGACGATCCACCGCGCGGGCATCGACATCCGTTTGGCGCGTGGTTGGAAGACGTATTGGCGGTACCCCGGTGATTCAGGATTGCCGCCGCGTTTTGATTTCACGGGCTCCGAGAATGTGAAGGCGATCGCGGTGCGCTGGCCCGCGCCGCATCGGCTCGATGACGAGAGCGGCACATCGATCGGATACAAGAGCGATTTCGTGCTGCCGCTCGAGGTATGGCCGCAGGACGGCGCGCGACCCGTGACGCTGCGCCTCAAGGTCGACTACGGCATCTGCGAGAAGATCTGCATTCCGGCCGAAGCCAAGGCCGAGCTCACGCTCACGGGCGGCGCGTCGACGCATGCGGCGCGCCTCGCGCAGTTTGAAGCGCGCGTGCCGCGCGCAGCGACAGTGGGCAGCGATGGTCCGCTGGCGATCCGCGCCGTGACGCGCGAGGAGGATGGGCCGCTCGGCCGCGTCGTCATCGATCTCGTGGCGCCGGCCGGACAGAAGGTCGAGCTGTTCGCCGAGGGCCCGAGCGCCGACTGGGCACTGCCGGTGCCGAACCCGATCCCCGGCGCGCCGGAAGGGCTGCAACGCTTCGCCTTCAAGCTCGACGGCCTGCCGCCGGGCGCAAAGGCCGCGGGCGCAACCCTCACGCTCACGGCGGCGGCCGGCGATCAGGCGATCGAAGTCCCGATCCCGATCAAGTGAGTCTGCCTCTCGACTCGCGCGCGTGGCGGAGTAAGTTAGCGCCCGCCGGCGGGGCTTGCGGTTGCGGGACGCGCCGACATTACATGCCCCCTGAGCCATACCCCCATCTACGAAGAGGAAACGTGCCATGCCCATCAAGGTCGGCGATCGCCTGCCCGAGGCCAAATTCCGCGTCATGACGGCCGATGGGCCAGCCTGGAAGACCACCAACGAGATCTTCGCGGGCAAGAAGGTCGCGATGTTCGCAGTGCCGGGCGCCTTTACGGGCACCTGCCACAAGTCCCACATGCCGGGCTTCGTGCGCAATGCCGATGCGCTGAAGGCGAAGGGCGTGGATGCCATCGTGGTCACGGCCGTGAACGATCACTTCGTCCTGGACGAGTGGATCAAGGCCTCCGGCGCCTCGGGCAAGATCGAGTTCATCGGCGACGGCAATGCCGAGTTCGCCAAGGCCATCGACATGGCGGCCGACATGTCGGCCGGCGCGATGGGCACCCGCTCGCGGCGCTACGCGATGCTGGTCGACGATGGCGTCGTGAAGGTGCTCAACATCGAGGAGAAGCCCGGCGTCGCCGAGATCTCGAGCGCCGAGAACCTGCTCAAATCCATGTGACCTCAGCTGCTCGCGCGCGCGGCTCTCGCTTCGGCGAGGCCTGCGCGTGCGAGCGCATCGGCACGCTCGTTCATCGCGTGGCCCGCGTGGCCCTTCACCCAGTGCCACGTGATCTTGTGTCGCCCGAGCGCCGCATCGAGTCGCTGCCACAGGTCGACGTTCTTCACCGGATCCTTGGCGGCCGTGCGCCAGCCGTTGCGCTTCCAGCCATGGATCCACTGCATGATGCCGTTGCGCAGATATTGGCTGTCGGTGTGAATGTCGACCGCGCAGGGACGCTTGAGCGCCTCCAGCGCCGAGATCGCGGCCATCAGCTCCATGCGATTGTTGGTGGTGATCGCCTCGCCGCCCTTGATCTCGCGTTCATGGTCGCCCCAGACCAGGATCGCGCCCCAGCCGCCAGGCCCCGGATTCCCCGAGCAGGCGCCGTCCGTGTAGACGACCACGTGCTGCTCGATCGGCGGGGCATGCGGTTCCGTCATTATTCGATTCCGTAATCGCGCGCGCTCGCCACGGCCTGGTGGAAGCGCAGCTTGCGAAAATATTCCAGCGGGTCCTTCGGTTTCACCAGCGCGCCCGGCGGCACGTTGAGCCAGTCGACGAGCCGCGTCAGCAGGAAGCGAAGCGCGGCGCCGCGATTGAGCAACGGCAGCGCGGCACATTCGGCCTCTGAAAAAGCACGCACGCGCGCGTAAGCCTGCAAGAGCGCCCGCCCCTTGGTGATGTTGTAGGAGTGATCGGACTCGAAGCACCACGCGTTGAGGCACACCGCAACGTCGTAGGCGAGCGTATCGGTGCATGCGAAATAGAAGTCGATCAGCCCCGAGAGCTTGTCGCCGAGAAAGAACACGTTGTCGGGAAACAGATCCGCATGGATCACGCCCTGCGGCAGATCGCGCGGCCACTGCGCTTCCAGCGTGTCGAGCTCGCGCGCGATGGTCTGACAGAGACCGGGCTGCAGCACGTCGCCGCGCTCGCGCGCCGCCTCGTAGAGCGGACGCCAGCCTTCGACCGAGAGCGCATTGCGCCGTGTGAGGCGAAAGTCGGCGCCCGCGCGATGCAGCGCGGCGAGCGCCGCACCCACAGCCGCGCAATGGGCCGCGGTGGGACGCCGGATCCACATGCCGTCGAGAAACGTGATGATCGCGGCTGGACGCCCCGCGAGCTTGCCCAGCACCTCGCCGGCGCGGTTCTTCACCGGCAGCGGACACGAGAGCCCGCGCGCCGCGAGGTGCTCCATCAGCCCGAGGAAGAACGGCAGATCCTGTAAAGCGACGCGCTTCTCGTAGAGCGTGAGGATGAAATAGCCGCGGCTGGTATGGACCAGGAAGTTCGAGTTCTCGACGCCTTCCGCGATCCCCTTGTAGGAGAGCAATTCGCCGAGATCGTAGCCGTTGAGAAAGGCGCCGAGGTCCTCGGCCGCGACGTCGGTGTAGACCGCCATCGGCTACTCCGCGGCCTCGGTCTCGCGCAAAGGTCGCGGCAGCGGGAAGAACATGTCCTCTTCGACCGCCGACACGGTCTCGACCGTGAGCGCGTAGCGCTCCGCGAAGGCGTCCAGGATCTCCTCCACCAGCACCTCGGGCGCAGAGGCGCCGGCCGTGACGCCGAGGCTGCCGATCCCTTCGAACAGCGTCCAGTCGATGTCGGCCGCGCGCTGGACCAGCGCAGCGCGCGGGCAGCCGGACTTCTCGGCGACTTCCTTCAGCCGCTGCGAGTTGGAGGAGTTCGGCGCGCCCACCACGATCATGGCGTCGACGCGCGGCGCGACACGCTTCACGGCCTCCTGCCGGTTGGTCGTGGCGTAGCAGATGTCTTCCTTGTGCGGCCCGACGATCGTAGGGAAGCGCTGCTTCAGCACCGCCACGATCTCGGCCGTGTCGTCCACCGAGAGCGTGGTCTGCGTCACATAGGCGAGCTTCTCCGGGTCCCGCGGCATGAAGGCGGCTGCTTCCGCGACGGTCTGGACCAGCGTGATCGCGCCTTCGCGCATCTGCCCCATGGTGCCGACCACCTCCGGGTGGCCCGCATGCCCGATCAGCACGATCTCCCGGTCGCGCCGGGCATGGATCTCGGCTTCGCGGTGCACCTTGGTGACCAGCGGACAGGTGGCGTCGAGGGAGAAGAAGTTGCGGTTGCCGGCCTCCGCGGGAACCGATTTCGGCACCCCGTGGGCCGAGAACACCACCGGCGCATCAGTATCCGGGATCTCGTCCAGTTCCTCGACGAAGATCGCGCCCTTGGCGCGCAGGCTATCGACCACATAGCGGTTATGGACGATCTCGTGGCGCACATAGACGGGCGCCCCGTACCGGGCCAGTGCCCGCTCCACCGTGTCGATCGCGCGCACCACGCCGGCGCAGAACCCGCGGGGCGAGCACAGAATGACCGCAAGCGGCGGCTTGGCGGAACCCATCATTGGGACCTCGAGGCCAGGAGATACCCCATTAAAATTGCCCCATTTGAGCGAAACATTTGGGTGGGACATGGGCCGTGCGCCGCCACCCTGTCAAGCGTGCCCGCGACGGCCCGGATAGGCCCATTGGACAGCCCCCGCCACGATGCCTATATTGCGGACATATTTCCGTCATCCCCGATGACTGGAGCTCCGCCCCCGAGGGGCGGGCGGAGCGCGAAGGAGATTTGCCATGTCGAACACCCCGCTGATGCCCAAGGCGACTGCCGTCTGGCTGGTGGAGAACACTGCCTTGAGCTTCGACCAGATCGCCGATTTCTGCCGGCTGCATCCGCTGGAGGTGAAGGCGATTGCGGACGGCGACGCGGCCCAGGGCATCAAGGGCATCGATCCTCTGGCGACCGGCCAGCTCACCCGCGAGGAGATCAAGAAGGCCGAGGACGACACGGACTATCGCCTGCATCTCGCGGATCCGAAGGTGCGCCTGCCCGAGGCCAAGAAGAAGAAGGGCCCGCGCTACACCCCGGTCTCGCGCCGCCAGGATCGTCCGAACGCCATCCTCTGGCTGGTGCGCAACCATCCGGAGCTGAAGGACGCGCAGGTGATGCGTCTGGTCGGCACCACCAAATCAACGATCCAGGCGATTCGCGAGCGCACCCACTGGAATGCGCCGAACCTCACCCCCATGGATCCGGTCACCCTCGGCCTCTGCTCGCAGACCGACCTCGACCTCGAGGTGCAGCGCGCCGCCAAGGAGAAGCCGGTGATCGAGGAGCGCGGCCCGACCCTGCTGCCGGCCGCGCAGACCACGGCCGAGCCGGAGCACGAGGCGGAGCCGACCGCGAAGAAGCCGGGCGACGAGCTCAACGTCGAGGCTGTGTTCGCGAAGCTCAAGCAGCTCGGCGGCACCAAGAGCGAATAGCGCGTTTCGGGGCTCCCCTCGCCTCTTCGAGCTCCCTGAGGTCCCGCCGCCGGATCGGCCGGAGCGACAGGGAGTCGCGTCCGCGCGGGACGTTCGCCTCACTTGGCGTTACGTCGTGTTAAGCATCCGTAGGGCATGAATCGCTCGCAACTCCTGTAAATTCGACGGAGGCGCGCGGTTCGCGCCGCCGCATGACCAAAGCTGGGGAATGGGCATGCTGCGGAATATCAAGCTTACGATCGGCTTCAAGATCTACGTCATCATTGCACTCTGCTTCGTCGGCCTCCTCTGCACGGTCGGCCTCGCAATGCAGCGCCTGAGCACCTCGTTGCAGGAGCAGAAGCGGCTCGAACTTCGGCACTTGACTGAACTCGCCGTCGGCATCGCCAAGGAAGAGCATGCCGCCGCCCAGTCGGGAGCCCAGTCCGATGGCGACGCGCAAAAGCGCGCGGCCGCACGCATCGGCGCCCTGCGCTACGAGAAGACCGACTACTTCTGGATCAACGACATGCAGGCCCGCGTGGTCATGCATCCGATCAACAAGAAACTCGACGGCCAAAGCGTGGCCGACATGAAGGATGCCGACGGCGTCTACATGTTCCGCGAGTTCGTCGACGTGACGCGCCGCCACGGCGGCGGTTATGTCGGCTATCGCTGGCCGAAGCCGGGTTCCGACAAGCCGCAGCCGAAGCTCTCCTATGTGGAAGGCTTCGCACCTTGGGGATGGGTGATCGGCACCGGCGTCTATATCGACGATCTGGAGGCGCAGGTCTGGAGCGTGCTGCGCGAACTCCTGATGATCGTGGGTGTCGTGCTGCTAGTGGTCGGCGGCATCTCCGTCGTCGTCGCCCGACGCACTTCCACGGCCATGCGCGGCCTGGTCGCCGCCATGGGCGAGCTCGCCTCCGGCAAGTTCGATATGGTGTTGCCCGGGCTGCAGCGCGGGGACGAAGTCGGCGCCATCGCTCGCGCCGTCGAGCAGTTCAAGGAAAACGCCGCCGACCGTGCACGCCTCGAGGCCGAGCAGAAGGAGGCTGCCGCGCGCACCTCCGCAGAGACGCGCAAGCTCGAGATGAAGACGCTCGCCGACAGCTTCGAAGCCGCCGTGGGGGACATCGTCGGCACGGTGTCCTCGGCGTCGCGGGCGCTGGAAGCGGCCGCACAGTCCCTCACCCGCAACGCCGAGAGCACGCAGCAGCTTTCCGGCGCCGTGGCAGCGGCCTCCGAGCAGGCCTCGGCCAACGTTCAGACGGTCGCCTCGGCGACCGAGGAGATGACGTCCTCAGTCAGCGAGATCAGCCGTCAGGTGCATGAGTCGAGCCGCATCGCCGGCGAGGCGGTGAAGCAGGCCGAACGCACCGATGCGCGCATCGGCGAGCTCTCGCAGGCGGCGAGCCGCATCGGTGACGTCGTTAAGCTGATCACCGCCATTGCAGAACAGACCAATCTGCTGGCGCTCAACGCCACGATCGAAGCCGCCCGCGCCGGCGAAGCCGGCAAGGGTTTCGCCGTGGTTGCTTCCGAGGTGAAGCAACTCGCGGCGCAGACCGCCAAGGCGACCGACGAGATCGGCAGTCAGATCGCCGGGATGCAAGCCGCCACCGAGGACTCGGTAGCCGCCATCAAGGAGATCGGCGCGACCATTACGCGCATCTCGGAGATTGCCACGACGATCTCCGCGGCCGTGGAGGAACAGGGTGTGACCACCCAGGAGATCGCGCGCAACGTCCACCAGGCGGCGCAAGGAACCTCGCAGGTGGCCGCGAACATCGGCGAGGTCAACCGCGGCGCGGGCGAGACGGGATCGGCCTCCTCGCATGTGCTCGCCTCCGCGCAGTCGCTGTCAAAGGAAAGCGATCACCTCAAGACCGAGGTCGATCGCTTCCTCGCCACCGTCCGCGCCGCCTGAGCCTCAACATCGATGATAGGCCGCACGCGTCACCGCGGACCGTGCGGCCCTTCGCCCTAGGTAGATCACCCGAGGCACCTCGGTCACCTGACGTTAAGTCCTGATAGTCCAGAACATACACGTTTGCAGCCCGGTCCCCCGCCGGCAATCGCGTCCGCACGACTGCGGCGAACGAAGGGGGACCGCTATGTTGCGCCGTATCAGGCTGACCATCGGGCTGAAGATCTACGCGATCATCGCCCTGTGCTTCATCGGCTTCCTCGCCGTCACGGGCTACGCCGCGCAGCAGCTCGCCGCTGCCCTGGAGGACCAGAAGCGCATCGAGCTGCGGCACCTGACCGAGATGGCGGTCGGCATTCTCAAGGAGGAGCACGCGGCCGCCCAGAAGGGCGCGCAATCCGAGGCGGACGCGCAGAAGCGCGCGGCCGCTCGCGTCGCGACCCTGCGCTACGAGAAGTCCGAATACTTCTTCATCAACGACATGCAGGGCATCGTGATCATGCATGCGGCCTCGCCCCAGCTGAAGGGCCGCAACATGCTGGAGACCAAGGATCCGACCGGCAAGTTCTTCTTCCGCGAATTCGTCGACGTGACGCGTCAGCACGGCGCCGGCTTCGTCAAATACCAGTGGCCGCGGCCGGGATCCGACAAGCCGCAGCCCAAGCTGACCTATGTCGAGGGCTTTGCACCGTGGGGCTGGCTGATCGGCACCGGCATCTATATCGACGACCTCGACCAGCAGGTCTGGAGCTCGGCGCGCCAGATGCTGAACATCGCGGGCGCGATCCTTCTGGTGATCGGCGCCATCTCGATATTCGTGGCGCGGCGCACCTCGCGCGCGATGCGGGAGATGACCCACGCGATGGCCGAGCTCGCCTCGGGCAAATTCGACATGGTGCTGCCGGGACTGCAACGCCGCGATGAGGTCGGGGCCATGGCGCGCGCGGTCGAGCTGTTCAAGCAGAATGCCGCGGAGCGTGCACGTCTCGAGACGGCCGAGCGGGAGGCGGCGAGCCGTGCGGCCGCGACGGCGCGCGCGAGCGAGATGCACAAGCTGGCCGAAGGCTTCGAGGCCGCGGTCGGCGATATCGTCGGCACCGTGACCTCGGCGTCGCGCGCGCTGGAGACCGCCGCACAGTCACTCACCCGCAATGCCGAGAGCACGCAGCAGCTCTCCGGCGCCGTCGCCGCGGCGTCCGAGCAGGCATCGGCCAACGTCCAGACGGTCGCCTCGGCGACCGAGGAGATGACATCGTCCGTCAACGAGATCAGCCGTCAGGTGCACGAGTCGAGCCGCATCGCCGGCGAGGCCGTGAAGCAGGCCGAGCGCACCGACGCGCGCATCGGCGAGCTCTCGCAGGCAGCGAGCCGCATCGGCGATGTCGTCAAGCTGATCACCGCGATCGCGGAGCAGACCAACCTGCTGGCGCTCAACGCGACCATCGAAGCCGCCCGCGCGGGCGAGGCCGGCAGAGGCTTCGCCGTGGTCGCGCAGGAGGTGAAGGCGCTCGCCGCCCAGACCGCCAAGGCGACCGACGAGATCGGCACCCAGATCGCCGGCATGCAGGCCGCGACGGCAGAGTCGGTGTCTGCGATCAAGGAGATCGGCGCGACCATCACGCGCATCTCGGAGATCGCCACGACGATTTCCGCCGCCGTCGAGGAGCAGGGCGTGACCACCCAGGAGATCGCGCGCAACGTCCACCAAGCCGCGCAGGGTACCTCCCAGGTGGCCGCCAACATCGTCGAGGTCAATCGCGGAGCGGGTGAGACCGGATCGGCCTCCTCGCACGTGCTCGCCTCCGCGCAGTCGCTGTCGAAGGAAAGCGATCACCTGCAACACGAGGTCAGCCGCTTCCTCGCCACCGTCCGCGCTGCTTGACGTTACGTCGCGAGCTCACGGCCGCGATCACCAGCGGCCGCTGCAATTCAGATCATCGACGAAAGCTCGTCACCTCTGCGCGGATCCACTTACGTAGCCATCCCGAAGCTTGCGGGCCTCGGCGATGAAATCTGCCTTAACGAAAGCTGCTGCATCATGCAGGTGCCTCATCGCGGGATGCGTACCGGTATCCTGCTTCCTTCAGGATCCCGGAGTGCCGACGTGCTGTCCCATCTGAAGATCGCGTTCCGTCTCGCCATCGGCATTCTGGTTCCTCTGATCATCGTGGTCGCCTTCGCGGCCTATAATCTCGCCCTCAAATGGGACACCCGGGCCGACATGTCGCGGCTCGTGGAGCTCGCCGACGGCGTCAGCCAGGTGAGCCGCCTCGTCCATGAGCTGCAGCGCGAACGCGGCGCCTCCGCGGTCTTCGTCGGCAGCAAGGGCGCGCAGCTGCGCGAAGGCACGGTGGCCCAGCGTACGCGGACCGATGCGCAACGCCCGCGCCTCGCGGCGGCGCTCGCCACGATCTCGGCCTCCGGCGCGGACGACCTGAAGCAGGCCATCGCCAAGGCCTCGGCGGCGGTCGCGGCACTCGACCGCACGCGCAGCGACATCAATTCCTTCGCGATCACGGCGCCGCAGTCGAACACCTACTTCACCGAGACCATCGCGGCGCTGCTCGCCGTCACGGGCGAGATCGCGCGCGTGAGCGATCGCGGCGAGATCACGACCGCCATCACGGCTTATGTCAGCTTCATGAACGGCAAGGAGCGCGCCGGCCAGGAGCGCGCCGTCGGCGCCGCCGGCATCTCGACCGGTCGCTTCGAAATCGGCGGCTATCGGCAGGTGCTCGGGCTCGCCGCCATGCAGGAAGGATACTTCCAGGCCTTCGAGGCCGCTGCGGCGCCGGCCGAGCGCGCTTTCTACCGCTCGACCATGTCGGGCCGCGTCGTCGACGACGTCGTGCGCATGCGCGGCGTCATTGCGACGGGCGGCCTGAGCGGCGAGATGCCCGGCGTGACCGGCACGTCCTGGTTCGACGCCACGACTGCCCGCATCGACCAGCTCAAGGTCGTCGAGGACAAGATCGCCGAGGGCCTCAACACGAATGTCGGCGCCATCCTGGCAGAGGCGAACCACGCCCTCCTCCTGCTCGCCGTCATCACGGCAATCGTGCTGCTCGCGAGCGGCGGCATCGTGCTGGTCGTGGCGCGCAGCATCACGCGTCCCCTCTCGGCGCTCACGGCCGCCATGAAGGACCTCGCGGCCGGCGAGCTCGCTCGCGAGATCCCGGGCCTCGGCCGCCACGACGAGATCGGCGCCATGGCGGGCACCGTCGAGGTGTTCAAGCAGAACGCGGTCGAGCGGCAGCGGCTCACCGCCGAGGCCGAGCAGGCGCAGACGCGCGCCGCCGCGCAGCGCAAGGACGACATGCAGCGCCTCGCCGATGAATTCCATGCCGCGGTGGGCCACATCATCGAGACCGTCTCGGCCGCCTCCGGCGCGCTCGAGACCGACGCGAACGCGATGAGCACGACGGCGGATAGCACGCAGCAACTGTCCGGCGTGGTCGCAGCCGCATCCGAGGAGGCGTCCGCCAATGTCCAATCGGTCGCCTCGGCGACCGAGGAGATGAGCTCCTCGATCGACGAGATCGGCCGCCAGGTGCACGAGTCGAGCACCATCGCGACCGAGGCCGTGAAGCAGGCCGAGAAGACCGATGCCCGCATCGGCGAGCTCTCGCGCGCCGCGAGCCGCATCGGCGATGTTGTCAAGCTGATCACCGCCATCGCCGAGCAGACCAACCTGCTCGCCCTCAATGCCACGATCGAGGCCGCCCGCGCCGGCGAGGCCGGCAGGGGATTCGCGGTGGTCGCCGCGGAGGTGAAGACGCTCGCCAACCAGACCGCCAAGGCGACCGACGAGATCGGCGCGCAGATCGCCGGCATGCAGGCCGCGACGGAGGAGTCCGTCGCCGCCATCAAGGAGATCGGCGCCACCATCACCCGCGTGTCGCAGATCGCCGCGACCATCGCGGCCGCTGTCGAGGAGCAGGGCGCCGCCACCCTGGAGATCGCCCGCAACGTGCAGGAAGCCGCCAAAGGGACCAGCCAGGTCGCCGCGAATATCGCGGACGTCAACCGCGGCGCGGGCGAGACCGGCTCGGCTTCGTCACGTGTGCTCGTCTCGGCGCGCTCGCTTTCGAGCGAGAGCACACTTCTCAAAGCCGAGGTCGAGAAGTTTCTCGCCACCGTGCGCGCCGCCTGACCAAGCTCGCGCGCGCTTGCGATCCCTTCCGCCATGCGAGGGCCGCGACGACGCGGCGCCTGCCTCATCCGTTATTCTGCTTACTAAAATTTTCCGGATATTGATCGGAATTAACTTCCTTTCCGCAAACGGCTTCACGCCTCGTTTCGGCGCTCCTGGCACTCTCGGTCCTGCGCGGCTCGAACGGGTGATTGCGCCGCCTGCGCGATCCGACGCGATGCGCCACCGGCGCTCTCCAATCCGGCGCAGTCACCCGGTGTTCGATGTTTCCCTTCCTACGGTACGGGCCGCAAAGGGAGCACGTGGCACGTACCTCGCCGGTCGCGTGATGGCCGCCCACCCGGTCTCACGCGGCCGGCACTTTTCTTTCCGGTGTATCGCGACGTCAGCTTCGTAAGCGGGCCTGCGCGCGTCAGACCCCGCACTAGCAAGAATTCGCGCGGCCGGTCTGCTTTTGGCGCTTGCGGATCTACACCAACGTCAGGTGCTTTCACTTAAAACGATGGTAACTCGCGCCTGCGATGAAAGGAGCAAGGCCCTCCCGCAGAAGATTCACAGGCTCGCAATGCAATACCTCAAGCGTCTCCGCATCGGCATGAAGCTCGCCATCTCGGCGGCGATCGGTGTCCTGCTCGTCACCGGAATGATCGTGAACCAGCTCCGCGTGAATGCGCTGACCAACGCGCTCGACACGCAGGTCAAGCTCAGCGACACGCTGCTCAAGAACATGCTGACCGCCAATGTCGCGCTGCGTCGCGTGATCATCATGCAGCGCGACATTCGCGCCGCCATCTCCATCGAAACGGTCGATAAGTCGCTCGAGCGGCTGAACGTATTCGCCCATGACGGCGCCCAGGCGCTCGACCGCGCCGTCGCCAGCGCCCAGACCGCCCCTGACCGCGATGCACTAACCCAGGCGCGCCGCATGTTCGACGACTATGTCGCGATCATCCGCGACACCGCCGCCATGCAGAAGGACGCGCTCGGACTGCTGCAGCAGCAGAGTCAGGAAGGCGTGGTCTGGCAGAAGAAATATGCGGAGTTCATGAAGCTGCCGGGCCTCACGGGTGTGCCGGGCCTCAACGGGGATCCTAAAGGTGCCGAGGTGATGCGGGCCGTCGAGCAAACCGACGGCGCCTTCAAGCAGGCGCGGCTGATCTTCTGGGCCTATCTCCAGGTGCGCGCCGCCGATCAGCCGCAGCGACTGCAGCAGTTCCTGAATCAGGCCCAGGAGCACCTGAAGAAGGCCGAGGGCTTGGCGACGGACGCCGGCGTGAAGAAGGGCCTGGCAGAGCTCATGACATTCCCACCGCAGTATCGTGCGGTGATCGGCAAGGCTCTCGCCGCCTATGACGGCCAAGGCAAGGTGATGACAGAGCGTGCCGACCCGCTGCGTCTTCAGATCGACGACCTGCTCGGCAAGACCATGGCGACGCTCGAGAAGCGCAGCGCGGAGGCGGCGGCCGAATCCGACGCACAGCAGGCGAGCGCCACCACGATCAACGTCGTCAGCGGCATCCTGGTCGTGCTGATGATGATCGGATCGGCGATCTTCTCGGAGTTCAACATTGCGCGACCGATCCGCCGCATCGGCGAGGTGCTGATGTCGCTCGCCAACGGGGACAAGACCGTCGACGTGCCCTACGCGGAGCGCGGCGACGAGGTCGGCGAGGCGGCGCGCGCGGCCAGGACCTTCAAGGACAACCTGATCCGCATCGAGCGGATGGAGGCCGAGCAAGCCGAGGCCAACCGGCGCACGGCGGCGGAGCGCCAGGCCGAGATGCGGCGCATGGCGGACGAGTTCCAGGCCGCAGTCGGGGGCATCGTGGAGACCGTCTCCACGGCTTCCTCGCAGCTCGAGTCGGCCGCCTCGACGCTCACCGGCAATGCGACGACCACGCAGGAGCTCTCCAACGTGGTCGCGTCGGCGTCCGAGGAAGCTTCGGCCAACGTGCAGTCGGTCGCCGCCGCCCCCGAGGAGCTGCCCGGCTCCGTCT
>JAEYAU010000048.1 GCA_023404705.1 Pseudomonadota bacterium | reverse complement strand
GTCGAGGTGTGGCCCATCAGCCGGTAGGTGCGGACATGCAACAGGTGCGGACCATCGCCGCGCCGCACGGACGCGACGGCTTCGGCGGCCGCGTGATCGACTGCGAGCGCGTCGTTGCCGTCGGCGCTGGTGCTCTTGATACCGATGGCTTAGGCGCGCGCGCCGGCGCCGCCGCCCGCCGTGACGCTGTCGGCGCGCGTGAAAGCCGCGACGCCGTTGTCCTCGCAGACGAACAGCACGGGCAGCCGGTAGAGCGCGGCCCAGTTGAGCCCTTCCAGGAACGGCCCGCGATTGATGGCGCCATCGCCGAACATACAGGTGACGATCGCGTCCGACTTCTGGATTTTCAGCCCCTGGGCGGCGCCGACCGCGATCGGGATGCCGCCCGCCACTACGCCGTTCGCGCCCAGCATGCCGACCGAAAAGTCCGCGATATGCATCGAGCCGCCCTTGCCGCGGCAATAGCCGCCCTCGCGGCCGTAGAGCTCCAGCATCATGCGCGTGGGATCCGCGCCCTTGGCGATGGCGTGACCATGGCCGCGATGGTTCGAGGTGATGCGATCGTCGCGGCGCAGGTTCATGCAGATACCGGCGGCGACGGCCTCCTGGCCGATCGAGACGTGCAGCGGCCCGGGGATCTCGCCGGCCTTGTGCGCGGCGAGCGCGGTTTCCTCGAAAGCGCGGATGCGTCTCATCATGCGATAGAGATCAGTGAGGCGGCGCAGATTGTCGCCCGGATCGGTCATGTCATGGTCCATTTCGGAGAGGCGGCTTGCGCCGCGGCGGGAAGGCATGTTTGAACAGTCTAGAACATGTCGATGTCAGGTTTGAACTGCCGCGTGCGCATAGCGCGTTTCGAATTGCGAACCGCACGTAGGACGATACTTTTGCACCGCACCGCAGCCAGCACATGAATCTTCTGGTCCTCGACAGCGTCACGGTATTCGGCGCCGACGCGCATGGGCGCGCCGCGATCGCGGCCTCGCATGGCGGCGTCTATGCGGCCTATCTCGCGGCCAAGGCCGGGCTGAAGGGCGTGATCCTGTGCGACGCCGGCGTGGGACGCGAGCGCGCCGGCATCGGCGGGCTCGCCTATCTGGATCAGCTCGGAATGGCTGCGGCCGCGATCGGCCATCGTACGGCACGCATCGGCGACGGCGCGGACTGCGCGCGGCGCGGCGTCATCAGCTTCGTCAATCGCCGCGCTGAAGCGGCCGGCGTCGAACCCGGCATGCGCGCCGAGGAGGCGCTCTCGCGGCTCGAGACGGACGACCTTTCGTCCTGCGCGACGCCGCCGCCGCTGAGCGAGACGCGGCACGTGGTTAGCGAAGCGCAAGGGCGCGGCGTCAACGTGATCGCGCTCGACTCGGTCTCGCTGGTGAAGGGCGAGGATGCCGGGCACATCGTGCTCACGGGCTCCCATGGCGGCCTGCTCGGCGGCCGCGCCGCGGCGGCGCTCAAGGTCGATGCCTTCGCGGCGGTGTTCAACGATGCGGACCGCGGCATCGACGACGCGGGGATCGGCCGGCTGCCGGCGCTCGACCAGCGCGGAATCGCGGCCGCCTGTGTCAGCGCCTGGAGCGCGCGCATCGGCGACGGGCTCTCGATCTATCATGACGGCTTCATCAGTGCAGTGAACGCGCGCGCCGCGCAGTGCGGCGGCGAGATCGGCCTCAGTGCGGCCGAGTTCGTCGCCCGCATGGTCGCGGCACGCCTCAAGGAGTTTGGGGAATGAATGTTTCGAATTCCGCGCGCCGGCTCAACGGCGGCCAGGCGCTCGCCGAGATGCTGCAGGCGCATGGCGTCGGGCCGATGTTCGGCATGGGCGGCTTCCAGTTGCTGCCGTTCTACGAGGCGGTGCGCGCGCTCGGGCTCAAGCACTACCTGATCAATGACGAGCGCTGCGGCGCCTTCGCGGGTGACGCTTATGCACGCATCACCAACCGGCCGGGCGTGTGCGACGCGACCCTCGGTCCGGGTGCGACCAATCTCGTGACCGCCCTGGTCGAGTCCTACAATGCCGGCATTCCGCAGGTCGTGATCGTCGGCGACACCAACCGCGATCACTCGTGGAAGAACATGACGCAGGAATCGCGCCAGGTGGAGATCCTGCGCCCTGCCGTGAAGGAAGTGATCCGCGTCGAGCAGACGAAGCGCATCCCGGAGCTGACGCGACGCGCCTTCGCGGTCGCGACCAGCGGACGGCCCGGCCCCGTGGTGCTGGACGTGCCCGAGGACGTCTGCCACGGCGAGCACGATTTCGACGCGGCGGACTTCTGGTTCGATCCCGGAACGCTGAAGGCACAAGCGCGGCGCACGCGCCCCGACCCAAACGATCTCGAGCGCGCGGCGGCGCTGATCGCCAAGGCCGAGCGGCCGCTGCTGCTGGTCGGCGGCGGCATCCATATCTCGGAAGCCTACGAGGCGCTGCTCGCGCTGGCGGAAGGCTTCGGCATCCCGATCGCGCACACCATGTCGGGCAAGGGCGCGATCGCGTGTACGCATCCGCTCTCGGCCGGCCTCTATGGCCGCTACTCGCGCATCGCCAACGACCTGGTCGCGGCCTCCGACGCGCTGATCGTGGTCGGCGGCAAGCTCGGCGAGATTCCGACCAAGCGCTTCCAGCTGATCCCGGCCGATAAGCCGGTGATCCATATCGACATCATGCCGGAGGAGATCGGCCGCACCACGCGCACCAGCGTGGCGCTCGCGGCCGACGCGCGGCTCGCGCTCAACGACCTCGCGGCGGCGCTCGGCGACGGCAAGGCCGCGCGCGCCAAGCG
>JAEYAU010000038.1 GCA_023404705.1 Pseudomonadota bacterium | reverse complement strand
GGCGGGCGCGGATTATGCGGGAAGCGCCGGCGACGCGCGCGACGGCGCGCCGGGCATCTACTCGGCCCGCTGGGCGGGCGAGACCAAGGACTTCCAGCACGCGATGGAGAAGGTCGAAGGCATGCTGCGCGAGCGCGACTGCTTCACGGCGGCGCAGCGGCGCGCGCATTTCGTCTCGGCGCTCTGCGTCGCCTGGCCGGACGGACATCTGGAAGAGTTCGAAGGCCGCGTGGACGGCGCGCTGGTGTGGCCGCCGCGCGGCGAGCGCGGCTTTGGCTACGATCCGATGTTTCTGCCCGAGGGGTTCACGCGCACTTTCGGCGAGATGACGAGTGACGAGAAGCACGGCCTGCCGCCGAAGGGCCAGGGCCTGTCACATCGGGCGCGGGCGTTTCTCTTGCTTGCGACGGCGTGCTTGAAGAAGCCGGTCTAATCGCTCGATACGTCGTAGTGCACCTGAACGATGCCGTTGGTGTACGGCCACACCAGGTAAGGGCGCACACGCGCAAACTCGGTGCCGGGGCCGAACAGCGGGATGCCGGCGCCCAGGATCAGCGGAATGATCGCGAGCTCCAGGGTGTCGAGCGCCCGCGCAGCCAGGAAGGCGCGCGCGATCTCAGCCCCGCCGAACACCCAGACGTCGCTGCCGGCTTCGCGCCGCAGCTGATCCGCCAGCGCCTGCACTGGGGCATTCGAAGTCTCGGTGTCGGCCGTGCTGGGCGTCAGACCGCGGCGGGTCATCACGATGGTGCGCTTGCCGCCATAGGGCCACGGGCCAAAGCCGAGCATCTGCTCGTAGCTCTTGCGGCCCATGACAATGGTTCCGACCTTCTCGAGGAACTCGCCGAACCCGACCTCGTAGGGGTCGTAGGGCTCAAGCCAATGCACGGTGCCGTCGGGGCTCGCGATGAAGCCGTCGAGGGAGATCGCCATGTTGAGGCGGAAGCGCGGCATGGGAGCCTTTTGCGCGTGATCTGATCCGGGTCACGCGACTGTGGATATGCGTAGTTCCGGGTCCGTGACCCGACCCGGCAAAAATGCCATATGGGTCCCATGAACACGAGCTTCGACCCGGGCTTCGGGGTCTATGTGCACTGGCCCTTCTGCCTGTCCAAGTGCCCCTACTGCGACTTCAACAGCCACGTGCGCCACGCCGCGATCGACGAGGCGCGCTACGTGCGCGCCTTCACGGCCGAGATCGCGAGCGCCGCAGCGCGCGCGCCGGGGCGCACGGTGTCGACCATCTTCTTCGGCGGCGGCACGCCCTCGCTGATGCAGCCCGCGACGGTCGGCGCGATCCTCGACGCGATCGCGGCGCATTGGACGGTGGCGCCGGACGTTGAAGTCACCCTCGAGGCCAATCCGACCAGCGTCGAGGCCGAGCGCTTCCGCGGCTATCGCGCGGCCGGCGTCAACCGCGTCTCGCTCGGCGTGCAGTCGCTCGACGATGCGTCGCTGAAGAGTCTGGGACGGCTGCATTCCGCGCGCGAGGCGCTCGATGCCGTCAAGATCGCGCGCTCCGTGTTCGAGCGCTCCTCGTTCGATCTCATCTACGCGCGGCCCGGCCAAAGCCCGGATGTCTGGCGGCGCGAGCTCGAGCTCGCGATCTCGGAAGCCGCCGAGCATCTCTCGCTCTATCAGCTCACCATCGAGCAGGAGACGCCGTTCGCGGCACTGCATGCGTCCGGCAAGCTCGTGATCCCGAACGACGACGAGGGGCGCGCCCTCTACGACACCACGCAAGAGGCGTGCGAGGCGCATGGCCTGCCGGCCTACGAGATCTCGAATCACGCGCGGCCCGGCGCCGAGTGCCGGCACAATTTGCTCTACTGGCGCTACGGCGAGTATGCGGGCGTCGGCCCCGGCGCGCATGGCCGGCTCATTGTCGATGGCCGGAGGCGCGCCACCGCGACCGAGAAGCGGCCCGAGTCCTGGCTGATGCGCGTCGAGGCGAACGGCCACGGCCTGGTCACCGACGATGTGCTGAGCAAGGGGGAGCAGGCCGACGAGTTCCTGCTGATGGGCCTGCGCCTCGCCGAAGGCATCGATCTGCGGCGCTACGCGGAGCTCTCGGGCCAGGCGCTCGACACCCTGCGCGTCGCGCATCTGCGCAAGGAAGGCTTCATCGAGCTCACCGATGACGGCCGGCTGCGCGTGACGCATGCCGGCTTCCCGATCCTCGATGCGGTGGTCGCCGATCTCGCGGCGTAGACGATCGGTCCATACTCCGTTCGTACCCGCGGAAGCGGGTACCCAGCGCCGCAAGCTCGGTGCATGCCGCTCTGGGTCCCCGCTTTCGCGGGGACGAACGGGAATCAAGCGAGATCAGATTTTGGGAATCACGTCCCCGACGCGCTGAACGCCTTCGGCGCGGGGCTCACGACCTGCCCGCCGGAGGGCGTGACGCGCAGCACCGCGAGGCCGCGCTGATTGGTGCCGTCGGGGCGGAAGCGGAAGATGCCGTCGATGCCCGAGAAGCCCGAGGCGTTGGTGAGGATCTCGTCCGAGAAGCGCTGCGCGCCTTGCGTCTTCACCAGCGCGGCGACGAGCGAGACCGCGTCATAGGCGAGCGTCGCGGTGCGCACCGGATCCTGGCCGTAGCGCGTGCGATAGCGCTGCGAGAAGCCGCGGAAGCCCGCATTGTCGGGGGCCGCGAACCAGCCGTTCTGCAGGTTGGCATCCGCATGGATGCGCGGATCGTCCCACAGGCCGGTCCCCATGAACTGCGTGCGCTTTGAATTGACGCCTCCGGCCGTCAGCACCGCCGCGACTTCGGGTACAGCATCGGCGCCGTCCGGAATGAACACGGCGTCGGCTTGCCGCGCTGCCTGTGCGACGCGCTGCACCGGGCCCTGCAATTGCGCCTTGTCCAGCGGATAGCGCTCAATGCCGACGATGCGGCCGCCCTTGCGCGCGACCGCCTGCTTGAACTCGGCTTCCACCACGGTGCCGTACGCATTGTCCGGCACCGCGGCCGCGAACGAGCGCTTGCCGCGCGCGACCGCGTAATCGACGACGCGATCGACGTCGGACTCGGGCAGGAAGCTCAGCAGGTAAACACCGCGCGCCGCGACGTTGGTATCGGTCGAGAACGCGATGATCGGCACCCCGCGCGGCCGCGCGACTTGCGCGGCGCCCGTGACCGAGACCGCGAACAGCGGCCCGAGAATGATCTCGGCGCCTTCGGCGAGCGCGGCCTGCGCGGCCGCCTGCGCGCCCTGCGCGGTGCCGCCGTCGTCCTTCACGAGCAGCTGGACGTTCGGGTTCTGGAATTCGGCGAGCGCCATGTCGGCGGCGTTGCGCATGGACTGCGCCACCACGCCCGCATTGCCGGCGGCGGAGAGCGGGAGCAGGAGCGCGACCTTCACCTGACCGGTGCCGATCTGCGCGGGCTGCTGCGTCTGCGCGGGCTGCGGCGCGCCGCCGAAAAAATCGCTCGGGAACATGCTGCCGCCACCGCAGGCGGCGAGCGTCGTCGCCGCCGCCAGCACGGCGAAGGTCGCCATCCGACGCGTCAGACGCGTCTGTTGCTCCTGCGCGATTCGGGACACGGCGAACCTCCCCCGGGTACGCCACACTGCGGCGGCGCCAGTCCACGACGTGCGGAGGTCCCGAGAACCGGTCCCCTGTTCGCGACCCCACACCGGCATAATGTGAGTGAAGGTTAATTAAGTCAAAACCTTGAGCCCAGTCCCCGACTTGGCGTTACGGCAATTTATGGTTAACGGTTTGCCACGGAGGGGACGCGATGGGGCGCCGCGAGAACGGACCGCGACCCGAACGGCAGGCTGCGTTCCGGCTCGGGCTCTCGGCCGAGATGCGCGCGGCCGCCTGGCTGCTCGCCAAAGGATACCGCATCGTCGCGCGGCGCTGGAAAAGTCCCGTCGGCGAGATCGATATCGTGGCCCGGCGCCGCGAAACACTGGTGTTCGTCGAGGTGAAGGCGCGCGATCATCTGGATGCCGCCGCGGAAGCCATTACGCCGCGGCAGCGCCAGCGTATCGTCGCGGCCGCCGAAGCCTGGCTCGCGGGACATCCCGACGATGTGATGCGAGAGATGCGGTTCGACGTGGTGCTGGTGGCGCCGCGGCGCTTACCGCGACACCTCACGAATGCCTTCGACGCGACGCCTTAAGCTTGGCGCACGATCTTGTCCGAAAACCGGTATCCACTTTTCGGGATCGTGCGCTGGCCTCATCAGGCACTGCGCAGCCGCTGGAAGAAGTCGTCCACCTGACCGCGCACGCGCTTGGCGGCGGTGCCGAGGTCGCCCGCGACGCTCTTCACATTGACGGCGTTGCTGCGCGTCTCGTTTGCGGACTCATTGACCTGCTTCACGTCATTCGCGGTCTCGCGCGTGCGATTCGACGCGGTCTCGGCGCTGCGCGCGATCTCGCGCGTTGCGGCGCCCTGCTCGGTCACCGCGGCCGCGATCGCGGCCGTGATCTCGCCGACCTCGCGAATGGTGCTCTGGATGTTGGCGATGGCGTTGACCGAACGCTCGGTCGCCTGTTGCATGCCCGAGATCTGCGCCGTGATCTCTTCCGTGGCCTTGGCGGTCTGGCCGGCGAGCGCCTTCACCTCCTGCGCGACCACCGCGAAGCCCTTGCCGGCCTCGCCCGCGCGCGCCGCCTCGATCGTCGCGTTGAGCGCCAGCAAATTGGTCTGCTCGGCCACTGCGGTGATCAGCTTGACGACGTCGCCGATGCGCTTGGCGGCATCGTCGAGCGCCTTGATCTCGTTGTTGGTGCGCTCCGCCTCGCCCACCGCCTTGCCGGCGATCTGGCTCGACTGCGACACCTGCCGATCGATCTCCATCACGGAGGCCGAGAGCTCCTCGGCGGCCGACGCGATGTCGCGCACATTGGCGGAGGCTTCGGCCGAGGCATGCGCGGCGCCTTCGGTGCGGCTCGCGGCCTGGTCGGCGGCCGCGGAAAGCTGCAGCGAGGCTTTGAGCATCTCGTCCGAGATGCGGCCGAGCTCGGCAAGCGTCGCCTCGACGTCGCCGTTGAACTGGTTGATCTCGGCCGCGACCTTCTCCTGCCGCTTGGCGCGCGCCTCGGCGTCGCTGCGCACCGTGCGATTGAGATCCTCGTTGCGCTCCATGGCGGTCTGGAACACCGTGATCGAGCGCGAGAGCGCGCCGATCTCGTCGCTGCGCTGGCCATATGGGATCGTGACGCCCGTGGCGCCGCCCGCCACCTGCTCTGTGATGCGGGTGATCTCGCCGAGTGGTCGCGTGACCGAGCGCCAGATGATGAGCACGCCGACGGCCGCAAGTGCGATGGCGGCGAGCGCGAGGGCGCTCAGCACCCAGATGGTCTCATTCAGATTGTCCTGCAGCTCGCCATAGATGCGCTTGGTGCGCGCGTCATAGGTGGCGGCGAGACCTTCGAGGTCCTTGTTGAGCGCGGTACGGACGCTGCGGTTGGCGTCATTGTCGCCCCATTCGCGGCCCTTGGCGGGCGCCACCTCGGTGCCAAGGCGGACCAGCTCCTTGCGGAATTCGACGAACTGCTTGATGCGCTCGGAGAACTCGGCGAACTGCTTGGCATCGTCGCTGCGCACATTGCGGCGCCAGTCGTCCACGACCTGGACGATGCGATCGTTGAACTTGAGGAGCGGCGCGCCGAAGCGCTTCGCGGCCGCGGTGTCGGCCGACATGTAGACGCCGCGCGACTCCATCACGACCGCATAGATCAGGCCGTTGACGCGCTCGACGTTCTGGGTACCGACGAGCGAGGTCTCGTACTCGCTGGTCATGGCGGCGTGATGCCGGGCGTTCGTCACCGCGATGCCGGCCAGCGCCAGGGTGGCGGTGGCGAGCAGGGCAAAGATGGCATAGAGCTTGGCGGCGATCGAAAGTTTGGGCATTTTCCCCGGCATCCCTAATACAGCACTCCCCGGTAAATTGGCTGCCTCCTGGTTAAGCTTCGGTGTAGACCGGGCGGCATCGCCCCCCTGCAAATGGACATGGCTCGATGGCGCTCACGGTTGCGGTGCAGATGGACCCGATCGAGCGGATCAACATCCGCGGCGATTCCACCTTCGCGCTCCTGCTGGAGGCGCAAGTACGCGGGCATTCGCTCGCCTATTACACGCCGGCCGCGCTAGCGATGCGCGAGGGCCGGGTGTTCGCGACCGTCCGATCCCTGCAGGTGCGGGACACTGTCGGGGACCACTTTACCCTGGGGGAGCCGCGCCGCGTGGAGCTGACGAGCTTCGATGTGATCCTGCTGCGCCAGGACCCGCCCTTCGACCTCGCCTATATCACGACCACGCATCTGCTCGAGCGCGTGCACCCCAAGACTCTCGTGGTCAACGACCCGGCGAGCGTGCGCGACGCACCCGAGAAGGTGTTCGTGATGCATTTCCCCGAGCTGATGCCGCCGACGCTGATCACGCGCGACCTCGCCGAGATCAAGGCGTTCCGCGCGGAGCACGGCGACATCGTCATGAAGCCGCTCTACGGCAAGGGCGGCGAAGGCGTGTTCCTGCTCAAGAATGAGGACCTGAATTTCGGCTCGCTGTTCGACATGTTCACGGTCACATTCCGCGAGCAATGGGTGGTGCAAAAATTCCTGCCCGCCGTGAAGCACGGCGACAAGCGCATCATTTTGGTGGACGGCGAATACGCGGGCGCGGTCAACCGCGTGCCGGCGCCCGATGACCTGCGCTCAAACATGGTGCGCGGCGGCACGCCGAAGGACACCGAGCTGACCCCGCGCGAACGCGAGATCTGCGCCGCCATCGGCCCGGCGCTGCGCGAGCGCGGACTGCTGTTCGTCGGCATCGACGTGATCGATGGCTGGCTCACCGAGATCAACGTGACCTCGCCCACCGGCATCCGTGCGATCAAGAATCTCGGCGGGCCGGACATCGCGGCGATGATCTGGGACAAGATCGCGGAGAAGCGCGGCGCGTGATCACGCGAGGATGAAGTCGCGGATGGCCGCCAGCGCGCGCTCGGGCGCATCGGGCATCACGGCGTGTCCGCAATCCGGGACGCGTTCGAACCGCACAAGTCCGCCCGGAAGCGCCGCCGCAATGTCGGCCTGGCACTCGATCGGGATCATCGGATCATCCTCGCCACCCATGACGAGCGTGGGGCAGCGGATCGCCGCGAGCCTCGAGGTCAGATCGAAGGTGTGCGCTTCGCCGCCAGGCTGCGTGAACCATTGCAGCACGTCCGGACGGGTGATGACCCGCTGCCCGATCTCGGGATTGCGGGGCTTGCGCGTGTAGTGCGGGAACGCCAGACGGCGCCTTGCATCGAGCGAGGCCTGATCCGCGTGGCCTTCCAGAAATCGCTTGCGTGCAAGAGTCCCGAGCTCGGACCCGCCGAAGCGTTCGAACAGCGCAACGCGCCTGTCGATGTGCGTGCCGGCCTTCGCCTCCGTGCTGATCAATATCAGCTTGCCGGGATGATCGGCGTGCCGCGTCGCATAGGACAGCGCGACCATGCCGCCGAACGACACGCCGAGCACGATTGGACGGACGATGCCGAGCGCATCGCAGAAGCCGCGCACGTCATCGCCCCATTGCGCCAAGGTCCATGTCTCGCGCGCGCCCGGATCGCTACGGCCGTTGCCGCGATGATCGAGATACACGACCTGAGCGATATCCGAGAGCGCCGAATAGGTGGGCTTGAACATCGAATGGTCGAAGCCCGGTCCGCCATGGAGCAGAAGCAGCACGGGTTTCTCGCGCATCCTCGGACCGTCCGGCACCAACGACGCTCCTTCGACGTCGAAGAACAGGCGGACACCATTCACCGTGACGTGCATATTCGGGACTTAGGCCTGTGCGATCGGAAGGTTGCACGAGTTGCTGGCTCGACGGCTAGGTGGGCTCCGCGATCTCGCCGCCCGTCAGCGGAAGCGGCACGCCCGTCGTGGTCGGCAGGCTGAGGGGCAGTCCCAGCTTGGCGCGCACCGCGAGATAGCCGAAGCACTGGGCCTCGAGGAAATCGCCGTCCCAGCCGACCGCCTCGACAGGCTCGACGGGCACGCGCAGCTCTTCTGCGAAGCGGCGCATGAGATGGCGGTTGTGGCGGCCGCCACCGGTGACGAGCCAGCGCAATGGCGCGCGCGGGACATGGCGCAACGCTGCGGCTGTCGCGGCCACGGTGAACTCGGCGAGCGTGGCGGCGCCGTCTTCATCGCTGAGGCTTCCGACCCACGCCGCGGCGGCATGGAAGTCGTTGCGGTCGAGGGATTTGGGTGCCGGGCGATCGAAGTAGGAATGCGCCGCGAAGCGCGCCACGAGCGATGCGTCGGCTTTGCCCGCGGCCGCAATGGCGCCGTCCGCATCGTAGGCGAGGCCACGGCGACGGCGGACGAAGTCATCGATCATCGCGCTGGCGGGACCGGTGTCGAAGGCGATCACCGTATCGCGGTCGATGAAGGTGACGTTGCCGACGCCGCCGAGATTGTAGACCATCACGGGCTGTGGCAAGCGCGCGGCCAATGCCTGGTGATAGAGCGGCACCAAGGGCGCGCCCTCGCCGCCCGCCGCGACGTCGGCGTGGCGGAAGCGACTTACGGTCGGCACGCCGAAGCGCCTGGCAATGGTCGCGCCATTGCCGAGCTGGCGTGTGAAGCGGCGCTGCGGCCGGTGAAACACGGTCTGGCCGTGAAAGCCGATGAGATCGACGCGGTCGATCTTCTTCTCGGCGAGGAATTGCGCGATCGCATCGCCGTGCGCGGCCGTGACGGCGGCTTCGAGCTCCGTGAGCGGCGCGGACTCCGCGGTGGCCGCGTCCGCGATGACCGCGAGCAGCTGCTCGCGCACGTCCTGCGGATACGGATAAGTCGCGCCCGGTCCGGGCACGACATGCTGATGCCCGTCGGTGTCGACGAGCGCCACATCGATGCCGTCCATCGACGTGCCGCTGATCACGCCGACGGCGCGGAAGGTGGACATGGGAGAGCTCACAGCGTGCGCGTGACCTTGCTGAGGTGCGGCGGGTTGTCGGGGTCGAGGCCGCGCGCTCTCGCGGCGGACTCGATCGCGCGATAGGCCGGCACCAGCATGCAGATGGGATCGGTGATCGGATGATCATCGCCGATCCAGGGTAGATTGTCGGCGGCGCCGCCGGCCGAGAATACGGTCTCGCCGCTGGCGCGGAGGTCGCGCACCAGCTCGTCCACGGTCGCGGCGGCCTCATCGGCTTGGCTGAGGCAGAGCACCGGGGTCTGCGGCGTGACGGCCGCGCGGGGGCCGTGACGCAACTCGGCGGCCGAGAAGCCGAGCGCCGGCAGGCGCAGCGTCTCGGTGAGCTTGAGCGCGATCTCGCGCGCGGTGCCGAAGCCGTAACCGCGCGCCGCGACGAAAGCCGCCGGCGCATCCTTGAGACTCTCGGACCATGGCGACCAGTCGCAGGCGAGCGCGCGGGCGAGACGATCCGGCAACCGCTTCAGCGCCTCGCGGAGCTTCGTCTCCTCGTCGAGCTCGGCGACGAGGCGCGCGCCCGCGATCATCGAGGAGACCACCGACTTGGTCGCGGCCACGGCGAGCTCCGGGCCGGCGCGGATCGGCAGCACCAGGTCGGCGGCCTCGGCGGCGGGCGACGCCTCGTCATTGACGATCGCGACCGTGAGCGCGCCGCAGGAGCGCGCGACCTCGGTCGCGACCACAAGATCGGGACTCTTGCCGGACTGCGAGACCACGATGAACAAAGCATCGCGCATGTCAGGCCGCTTGCGATAGGCGGTCACGACCGACGGCGCGGCGGCGGAGACCAGCAATCCGAGCCGCGCCTCGAACAGGTAGCGCAAGTAGACGCCGACGTGGCCGGAGCTGCCGCGGCCGCACAGCACCGCCATGCGCGGCGCCGTCGCACGAATGCGCGCCGCGACGAGGCGCACCGCATCGTCGTCGAGCAGGCGCTGCGCGGCGAGCGAGATCTCCGCGACCTCCTTCGCCATCAGCGTCGTCGAAGGACCTTTGGGCTCAGCGCGGTTCACGGGCGATCTCGTTGATGGCGGCGCGCAGATTGCCCTGATGGCGCGTCAGCACCTCCACGGCGTCGTCGCGCGTGAAGCCGAAGCCGAGCAGCACCGCGAGCTTCACGTCGCCGTCGGCCTGGTCGACGAAACGCGCCGACTCCTCGGCCGTGCAGCCGACGATCTCGGCCACCATGGCGACCGCGCGGCGGCGAAGTTTTGCATTGCGCGCCTGCATGTGCACCATCAGCCCGCGATAGACGCGGCCGAGCCGCACCATCACGGCCGTGGAGAAGAGATTGAGCACGATCTTCTGCGCGGTGCCGGCTTTCATGCGCGTGGAGCCGGCGATCACCTCCATGCCGGTCTCGGCGAGGATGCGGTGACGCGCGACCTCGAACAGCGGCGCGCCCGGATTGTTGGCGACCGCCACGGTCACGGCGCCGGCCGCGGTGGCGGCGCGCAGCGCGCCGATCGTGAAGGGCGTGGTGCCGCTCGCCGCGATGCCGATCACGACGTCGTCCGGGCCGACCTTGTTTGCCGCCATGGTGCGCTCGCCTTCGGCCGCATCGTCCTCGGCACCTTCGACGCTCTGCACCAGCGCGCCGAGGCCGCCCGCCATGGCGAAGACCAGACGGTCGGCAGGCCAGTCATAGGTCGGCGGCAATTCGGTGCCGTCCTGCACGCCGATGCGGCCCGAGGTGCCGGCGCCCACATAGACGATGCGGCCGCCGCGGCGCAGCGCCGTCACGGCGTCGTCGACCGCGCCCGCGATAGCATCGAGCGCGCCGCGCACGGCGGCGGCGCCGGTGAGCTGGCCTTCGTACATCGCGGCGATCATCTCGCGGGTCGACCACGAGTCGAGATCGACATAGCGGGGACTGATCTGCTCGGTGAGCATGCGGTTCCTCGCGGGGCTATTGCACCCGGGAATCGGTCGGATTATCGCGGGCCGCGGCACCGCGCGCCAGATGCAGCGCGCCCGCAATCGCGTCACCCTCGATCGGCACCAGTCGCCGCTGAACGTCGGGCGCGAGCCATGGTTCCATCGCCGTGGCAAGACCGCCGAGTAGGGCGACGCGCGCGGCGCCCGCCTCGACGAGCCGGCGCACCAGCTCGTCGACGTGCTCGGCGGCTTCGCGGACGATGCGTCGGGCCGTCGACTCGCCGTCGCCCGCATAGCGCATCACCAGCGGCGCGAAGGTCGCGTAGTCGGTGGCGCTCGCCTTGTCCATCCAGGCGACGGCTTCGAGCGGATCGTTGCCGAAGCGCGCCATCACCTCGCGGCTGAAGCTCGACGGCAGCGCGCGCCCGTCGGTGGTGCGCAGCGCCACGCGAATCGCCTGCAGGCCGAGATCGGCGCCGCTGCCTTCGTCCGAAATCGGAAAGCCGAAGCCGCCGACGCGCACCTCGGTGCCGTTCACCAGCGCATAGCCGATGCTGCCAGTGCCGCAGATGACGATGCCGCCGTCGCGGCCGCCGTGGGCTCCGAGGCACGCGATCTGCGCATCGTTGACATAGACGACGGAACGGAACGGATGCGGCTGCTTGATGAGCTCCTCGAGCACGCCCTTGCGACCGATGCCGGCTAGGCCAACGCCAGCGTCGATGGAGGCGAGCGCGTCCTCGGGCAGGCTGGCTTCGGCGAGCGCGGCGCGGCATGCCGTCGTCACGGCGGCGAGCGAGCGGTCGAGGCCGAGGCGCACCGCGGCGGGCCCCGCAATGCCGGTGCCGAGCACGCAGCCTTCCGTGTCCTCAATGCGGGCGCGGCAGCCGGTGCCGCCGCCGTCCACGCCGATGAGGAGGCGGGTCATGCGATCTCTCGCCGGATGTCGGCGCCGCACTGCACGAGCTTGCGATCGATCGCCTCGTAGCCGCGGTCGAGATGGTAGACGCGATGCACCACGGTCTCACCTTCGGCGACGAGCGCCGCCAGCACGAGGCCCACCGAAGCGCGCAAGTCGGTCGCCATCACCTCGGCGGCCTTCAGGCGCGGCACGCCGCGCACCAGCGCCGTGGTCCCGGTGAGCGAGATGTTTGCGCCGAGCCGGCCGAGCTCGGGCACATGCATGAAGCGGCTCTCGAACACGGTCTCGCGAATGAGCGACGCACCGTCGGCGACGCTCATCAGCGCCATGAACTGCGCCTGCATGTCGGTCGGAAAGCCTGGATAGGGCTCGGTCACGATATCGACGCCGCGCAGCGGGCCCGCGCGCTTGATCATCAGGCCGCGATCGGTGGGCCAGATCGAGACGCCCGCATGCTCGAGCGCAGCCGCAACGGAGGCAAGATGCTCGAGGCGCGCATCGAGCAGCTCGAGATGGCCGCCCGTGATGGCGGCCGCGATCGCATAGGTGCCGGCCTCGATGCGATCGGGCAGCAGATCGTGCCGCGCGGCATGCAGCCCCGCGACGCCCTGCACGATGACGTGATGCGTGCCGGCGCCTTCGATGCGCGCGCCCATGGCGCAGAGGCATTGCGCGAGATCGCACACCTCCGGATCGCGCGCGCCATTGACGATCTCGGTCTCGCCGCGCGCGAGCACCGCCGCCATCAGTGCGGTCTCGGTGGCGCCGACCGAGGGCGTCGAGAAGACGATGCGGCCGCCGACGAGACCCTCGCGCGGCGCCCGCGCCGTGATGTAGCCGCCCTCGATCGCGACCTCGGCGCCCAGAGCTGTCAGTGCATTGAGGTGATAGTCGACGGGCCGTGCGCCGATGGCGCAGCCACCGGGCAGGGACACGCGGGCGGCGCCGAAGCGGGCGACGAGCGGGCCGAGCACCAGGATGGTGGCGCGCATGCGTCGGACGATGTCGTAGGGCGCGTCGGCGACGCGGGCCTCGCCGGCGTCGATGGTGAGCGTGCGGCCCGTCTGGGTCGCGACGACGCCAAGCTCGCGCAGCAGGGCCACCATGGTGCGGATGTCGGCGAGGTCCGGGACATTGCCGATCTGCAGCGGTTCGGGGCTGAGCAGGGCGGCGGCGAGCTGCGGCAGGGCCGCGTTCTTGGCGCCATGGATCTGCACCGAGCCTTCGAGCCGGGTGCCGCCGCGAATCACTAGCCTGTCCATGAGGGTCCTTCCCTGGAGCGTAGTGCGGTTCGAAAGGAGGCGCCGGAACCACAGGCTTGACGTCGGGTGTTAAGGTGGGGTTCTGAGCGCGCGAATCCAGCCTTTTGGCAAGGTATGAACCGAGATCCACAAGTACGCCTGCGTGCGATCCTGGCCGACCGGGTGTTCGACGGCGGTGATTTCCACGATCGCACCGCCGTGCTGATCGAGGGACCGCATATTCGAGGACTCAGAGGCTGGCGTGAAGTTCCATCCGGAGCCGAACAGGTCCGGCTGCCGGCCGGCGCCCTGCTGGCGCCGGGCTTCATCGACCTGCAAGTGAACGGCGGCGGTGGGGTGCTGCTGAACGACCAGCCGACGGCCCACGGAATCCGCGCAATTGCGCGGGCGCATCGGAAATTCGGCACGACCGGATGCCTGCCAACGCTGATCACGGATCGGCGCGAGCGGATGGAGGCCGTGATCGCGGCGGCGCCGGCGGCGCTCGGCAAGGGCGTGCTCGGTCTGCACATCGAAGGGCCGTTTCTCAACCCGGCGCGCAAGGGCGTGCATCGGCCGGAGCTGATCCGCGCGCCCGACGAAGCAGACCTCGCGCTGCTGCGCGGGCTCGCGTCCGTGGGCCGCTCGATGGTGACGCTCGCGCCCGAGCGCGTGCCGGACGGTTTCGTGCGCGCGCTTGTGCAGAGCGGCGTGCGCGTCGCGGCAGGCCACAGCGAGGCGAGCGCCGCCGAGATGGCGCGTGCCGCTGACGACGGGCTTACGGGCGTGACGCATCTGTTCAACGCGATGCCGCCGCTCGCGGGACGCGCGCCCGGCATCGTCGGCGCGACGCTGAGCGAGCCGCGCCTGATCGCCGGCATCATCGTGGACGGTGTGCATGTGGACCCGGTGTCGATCCGCGCCGCATACGCTGCGAAAGGCGCCGCCGGATTGGCGCTGGTCACCGACGCGATGCCGACGGTCGGCAGCAATGTCGATCATTTCGAGCTGATGGGCCGGCGCGTCACGCTCGCGGACGGCCGCCTCACGATCGAGGACGGCACGCTCGGCGGCGCGCATCTCGACATGGCCGCGGCCGTGCGCAACGCCGTGCGGATCGGCGTGCCGCTTGCAGACGCGCTGCAGTCTGCCGCGTTGACACCAGCACGCTTCCTCGGGATCGCGGATCAACGCGGCGCATTGCGCGAGGGCGCCTATGCGGACCTGGTGGCGCTGACGCCGGAGCTCGACGTGATCGCGACCTGGATCGAGGGCGAGGAGGAACCTCCGCCCGATTAGGACGCGCTCTCCAGGGCGGGCGCGTCGTACACCACCGGCGGGACCAGATTGGCGGCCCACAGGGTGTCGACGGGCAGGCCCGCGCGCTTGTTGCCGTTGCGCACCGCTTCGAGGTCCGGCGCCACGTACAGGCAGAGCATCCGCAGACTGTCCATCGCGAGATGGCAGCGAATGAACCGGATTCGATGGATCTCGAAGCAGCCGGCGCAGCGCGCGGCGATATCCGGAATGTCCTCGAAGCGGATCGGCTCGGGCAGCGCGCGCTCGACCAGGACGAGGGAGTAACCGTCCGGGATCTTCGGCTCCTCTCCGGGCGACGTCTCGTAGGTCCGCGTCGTCCAGAGCCGCTTCGGCGGGCCGGACGTCGAGCTGCGCAGCACCAGGCGCACCGCCTCGAGATCCGGCGCGGTGTACACGCAAGCGCAGCGCCTGCCGTCCGCCGCGAGATAGCGCCAGCGGGTCGGGGCGACGCGATGCAGGTCCGTGCACCACTTCAAGGCGCGGGCGAGCCCGTGAAGATCGCTCACGGTCACGGGCTGGGCGAATTCGCGCTCGACGACGATCGTGTCCATGCGGTCCTCTTCAGCCGGCCGGAGCCTGGCAGCGGTTGGTGCGCGCTTCACCGTGGCGACGCGATTCGTTGCGCGCGAGCAGTTGCTCGGCGCTGCGGCGCGCGTGTTGAGAGATCGGATGCAGCAGCGCATTGCGCAGCGCCTGAAGGCTGCGGCGATGCGCATCGGAGTCGCCTCGCGCGGCCGCGATGCGCGCCAGCACGGACTGGGCGAGCGTCTCGCCGCTGCGCCGCTCGAGCAGCGTCGCGATGCGCAGCGCCTCCTCGGCGC
>JAEYAU010000036.1 GCA_023404705.1 Pseudomonadota bacterium | reverse complement strand
GCGCCGCGTCGTGGCCGCGCGTGCCGCCGCCCGCCTTGATGGTCACGGACTTCGCGGCCGCGATCTGCTTGGCGGCGTCGTCGAGCGCTGCATCGTCGGCCGGCGCCAGCGCGGGCAGTTCGGGACGCGCGGGCAGGGCCGCGAGATTGAGCGAGAGCCGCGCCGGCTGCGTGTTGAGCGGCAGCAGCAGATAGAAAGGACCCGCGCGATACGGATGGTTCACCGTCATGGCGCCGCGGCGCAGGGCATCGCGGATCGCCTCGGGCGTATGCAGCACATAGGAGCGGCCGAGGATCGCGGTCATCTGGCCGAACAGACCTTGCTCCTCCTTCGGCACCTGCTGCATGTTGTAGCCTTCGCCGAAGGTCGTCTCGTCGCCGTAGATGTGATAGACGCCGACGCCGTTCGAGGCGGCGGCGAGCGAGCCGGCGAAGGCCTGCATCGCGCCCGGGCCGATCGAGGTGATCACCGCGGGGATCTCGCCATACTGCCAACGCAGCGCGGTCGCGGCATGCGCCATGGCGACCTCGTTGCGGCAATTGAAGGTGCGGGTGACGCCTTCCTCCTCGTAGACGCGCAGCACGTCGCCGAGCTCGGTCGAGCCGTGACCGAAGATCGCGAGATATTTGCGCACGCCTTGCTTGAGCAGCCCGAGCACCAGCGCCTCGGCCAGCGTGGTCTCGATCTGCTTCGGCAAGCTGCCGGCCTCGAGCGCCTGCGCGAGGCCACCCGCTGCTTTGATGGCGCGAGCCCGGGCGCGCATCTCGGCGCGGGGATCGGAGTCGGAGCGTGTCAGCATCACGGTTCTCGTTCCCAATTCACTCAGTGGTCATCCCGGAAGCCGCGAAGCGGCTGTCCGGGATCCATAACCCCTGTCTGTCCGCATCACGACCACCGGGGATATGGATCCCGGCTCTCGCGCTAACGCGCTCGGCCGGGATGACGCGGTGCAAGCACCGCATCAATTCTGCGGCGCCGCCGCCTTCAGGATCGGCATCCACTTCGCGATCTCGTCCTGCACGAAGGCCGCGAACTTGGCGGGCGAGCGGTCCGCCTTGGGCGGGACCGAGCCGCCGAGATCGGCAAGGCGCTTCTGCACGGACGGATCGTCGAGCGCCTTGTCGAGCGCGTCGGCGAGCTTGTCGATGATCTCCTTCGGCGTGCCCTTGGGCGCGAACATGCCGGCCCAGATGCTCATCTGGTAGTTGACGCCGGTCTCTTTCGCGGTCGGGATGTTCGACATCGAGGCGAGCCGCTCGGGCGAGGAGACGCCGTAGGCCTTGATCGCGCCCGAGGAGACCTGCGGCGCGACACTCACGGCCTGCTCGCAGAAGAAGTCGACATGGCCGCCGACGAGATCGTTCATGGCCGGGCCGGTGCCGCGATAGGCGACCAGGGTCGGCTTCACGCCAAGCGCGGAGGTGAACAGCAGGCACGCCATGTGCGAGGACGAGCCGATGCCGCCATGGGCCTGCTTTACGTTCTCGCCGTTCTGCTTCACGTAGTCGACGAAAGCCTTGAAGTCGCCGGGCGGAAAATCCTTGCGCGCAACGATTACCGCCGGCGCATGCGCCGTGAAGCCGATCGGCTCGAAATCCTTCATCGGCTCGTAACGCACGTTCGGCGTGAGCACGGGCGCCGAGACGTGCGAGCCCATGCTGCCGGCCAGCAGCGTATAGCCGTCGGCCGTGGCGGTCGCGACGCGGGCGCTGCCGAGCGTGCCGCCGGCGCCGCCGACATTCTCGATCACCATGGTCTGGCCGAGATGCTTCGACATGGCGTCGGCGACGATGCGCGCGACGACGTCGCTCGGCCCGCCGGCCGGGAAGGGCACGATGACGTTGATGTTGCGGGACGGATAGGGCTGTGCCTGCGCGGGCGCGACCATCAAGGCGGCGGCCGCCATGCCGAGCAGCAGTGTCCTGACTTTCATTCTCTCCTCCATCGCTCTTGCGCGTGTTGTTGTTGTTCTACGCCGTCGATTAAAATCACATGACCAGGTTGGCTCCAACTGCGCCGCTCTTCACGGCAGCGTCGAAACGTTCGTCGTCATGCGTCACCAGGATGGTGACGTTAGGTTCGCTCGCGTCGATGCGGTTGAGCCAGCGCAGCTGGCCGAGCACCGCCGGCACGTCCTCCTTGACCCAAGGTGCGGCCTTGCCCTGCACGGCACGGATGTTCGCCATGTTCCAGGCGACATCGACGCTATGCAGCAGCTCGCGGCCGGACTGCAGGCGGATATAGACCATTTGATGGTCGGCGCTGTGACCGGGCGCCTTGATCAGCACGAGGCCGGGCGCGACCGGATAATACGCAGGATAATCCAGGATGATGAAGCGCGCAGCCGCCTCCGGCGTGAGGCGGAGTTGCGGACGATGCGGCGCGTTCACCATCAACTCGGCCGTCAGCGCGCTTGCGACGGTCTTGGCGCCGAGCGCCGCGAAATTCGGCGCCGTGACGACGCCGGCGATATGATCGGCGTGGAAATGCGTGAAGACGATGAGGCGCGCGGCATCGAGAGCTGCGCGCAGGCGCGCGAAGGCCGCATCGTCATAGGGCTCGTCGGCGCCGAAGGACTCGTGCGTCGCGCGGTCGAGGCCGGCGTCGATCATCACGGTCGCGTCCGGATAGACGATCTGAAACGCCGTACGCGGCATCGTGACGGGCGTCTCGTCGCCGCCCGCGATGACGAACTTGCGCGGGCGGATCGAGGCCGCGACGCGGATGCCGTTCACGGCCGTCGGCAGCGGACCGGGCAGCACCGTCGCGAGCGCGCGGATCGCGGCGAGGTCGGCCGCGAAGGGCGTTTCGGTCACGGCCTGCGCGAGCGCCGCGTCGGTCATGACTACTCCGCGGCCTGAGGCATGCGGTGACCTTCTTTCCGCTTGAGCGCCTCGAGCACCTTCTCGGGCGTGGCGGGCAAAGAGGTGATGCGCACGCCGATGGCGTCGTAGATCGCGTTCATGATCGCCGGAATGGTCGGCACCATGGCGGGCTCGCCGATGCCTTTGACGCCGAGCGGGCCGATCGGATCCGGGTCCTCGACGATCACCGAGGTGACGTGCGGCACGTCGAGCGAGGTCGGCAGAATGTATTTCGCGAAGTTCGCCGTGATCGGGCGACCTTCCACCGTCTGATAGTCTTCCATCAGGCCCTGGCCGAGCGCCTGCACGATGGCGCCTTCGATCTGGCCCTCGACGCCGCGCGGATTGACGGCGCGGCCGACATCGTGTGCGGCCCAGATGCCGAGCACCTGGACTTCGCCCGTGATGGTGTCGACCTCGACCTCGGCGACCTGACAGCCGAACACATAGGCCTGCCACGGGCGGCCCGAGCCATCGACCGGATCGAGGCCCGTGGTGTCGGTGCCGAACGAGGCGGAGCCGACCGGCACCACGCCGCGCTTCTTCACGGTGGAGATCGCGTCTTCCATCGTCGTGCGGCGGTTGGAGCCTTCCGACCAGATCTCGCCATTGGCGCAGTGGATCGTTTCGGCGTCCACGCTCCAGCACTTCGCCATCTCGTCGATGAGCCGCGCGCGCGCCTCGCGGCAGGCGAGCGCCACCGAATTGCCGATCATGTAGGTCTGGCGCGTCGCGCCAGCATGGGCAGCCTCGGGCGAGCGCGCGGTGTCGTTGTCGCCGATGGTCACATCCTCGGGACGGATGCCGAGCTCCTCGGCCGCGATCTGCGCCAGCACCGTGAGGATGCCTTCGCCGATCTCGGTGACGCCGGTGATCACCTTGGCGGTTCCGCCGTCATCGAGCTCGACCCAGGTGCCGGCGCGGTCGACCGTCGCGGTGCGCGCGATGCCGTACCAGGAGCCGGCGACGCCGCGTCCTCGCTTCTTCGCCATCACGCCACCTCGCTGTCGATCTTGGCCTCGCCCGCCGCGAAGCGGGCGCCGAGCGCGCAAGGGGCGCGCACGCCGTCCTGGGCGAGATCGCCGCGCGCGTCGCCACGCGACGTCGGCGCACCGTTCTCCCATTTCGACGCCTTCTCGGCGGCTTCGAGCACGCGCAGATAGCTCACGGACTTGAGCTGCTGCTTGGTGTGCGTCACGGCGCCGTCGCGCATCGCATTGATGCGGCGGATCTCGAACGGATCGAGGCCGAGCCGCTCGGCCGCGATGTCGAGCATGGTTTCGGTGGTGAACTGCGTCTGCAGCGCGCCGAAGCTACGGAAGGCGCCGGAGGGCGTGTTATTGGTGTAGATGCCGTAGGTGTCGATCTTCACGTTCGGGATCGCGTAGGGGCCGGCCGCGAGAATGGCCGCCTTACGCATCACGCCCTCGGTGGAGAGGCCGTAGGCGCCGCCGTCCGAGATCATGGTGAGCTGCAGGGCGGTGATGCGGCCGTCGCGCGTCAGGCCCATGCGGCTGCGCGAGCGCGAGGGATGGCGCTTGGCCGTGGAGATGATCGACTCCTCGCGGGTGTAGACGTAGCGCACGGGGCGCGCGGTCTTCATGGCGGCGAGGGCGAGCATGCCCTGGTAGATCATGTCCTCCTTGCCGCCGAAGCCGCCGCCGACCGGGCTCATGATGAAGCGCACCTTGTTGATCGGCTTGGCGATGATGCGCGCGAGCATGTGGCGGTGATGCGTGATGTTCTGGCTCGGCGAGATCACCGTGACGACGCCGTCGGCATCGACATAGGCGAGGCCGGCCTCCGGCTCGAGATAGGCGTGCTCCACCTGCTGCGTCGAGAATTCCTCCTCGAGCACGAGGTCGGACTCCGCGAAGGCCTTGTCGACGTCGCCCTTGCGGATCGGGATGTGCATCGTGACGTTGTTCGGCGCGTAGTCGTGCAGCACGGGCGCGCCGGATTTCATCGCGGCATCGGCGTCGTAGACGGCGGGCAGGGGCTCGTAGACGACCTTGATCTTGGCCAGAGCGCGGCGCGCGGTCGCGACATCCCCGGCCGCGACGGCGGCGACGGCCTCGCCGACATAGCGCACCTTGCCGCGCGCCATGATGGGCTGGTCGTGCACGAACACGCCGAAGCCGTCCTCGCCCGGCACGTCATCACACGTGATCACGGCTTCGACGCCTTCCATAGCCTCGGCCGCGGAGATGTCGATCGAGACGATGCGCGCATGGGCGTGCGGCGAGCGCAGCACCTGGAGATGCAGCATGCCGGGCATCACCATGTCGCCCGCATATTTGAGGGCGCCCGAAACCTTGGAGGGCGCATCGATGCGGCGTACGTTCGCCCCGATGAACTTGCCGTCGGCGGCCTCGGTCTCGGCGAGGGCGGTCACCGGCAGGCGGCCGTTCTGCACGTCGCGGGCGAGCTCGACGGCGTCGAAGATCTTCTGATATCCGGTGCAGCGGCAGATGTTGCCGCCGAGGCGCTCCTTGATCTCCTCGCGATCCGCGAAGGGATTGGCGCGGAGCGCCGCGGTCGCGGCCATCACCATGCCGGGAATGCAGTAGCCGCACTGGCTGGCGCCGGCCTTGTGGAACGCCTTCTGCAGCACCGAGAGCTCGCCCTTGGTGGCGAGGCCTTCGACCGTCTGGATGCTCGCGCCCTGCGCCTTGCCGACCGGCACGAGGCAGCTCTTCACGAGCACGCCATCGACGAAGACCGAGCAGGTGCCGCATTCGCCGGCGCCGCAGCCTTCCTTGGCGCCCGTCAGGTTGAGGTCGTCGCGCAGGAAATCGAGCAGGCGATGCGAGGGGCTCGCGCTCTTCGCGACGCGCCGGCCGTTGACCGTCGCCTCGATGCGAAGCTCACCCATAGGCCACCTCCAATTCACGTCCGAGATCGGCGCCGGCTTGCTGCGCCGCATTGATGAGGCCGCGCACCAGGAAGCCGCGCACGACCTCGCGGCGATAGGCCTGACGCGTGCGCGACTGCACAAGATCGACCGGCATCTCGCCAGCGCGCTCGATGCGCGCGCTGCTGATCGGCTCGGCCATGAGGAACTTCTCGACGTCCTTCAGGCGCTTCGGAATGGGACCGACGCCGCCGAGCGCGAGGCGCACGTCCTCGAAACGCTTGCCGGACGCGTCCACTTTCACGAGCGCGGCGAGGCAGACGACCGAGATCACCAGCGAGCGGCGGTGCCCGACCTTCTCGAAGCTGCCGCCATAGCCCGCGAGGGGATCGCATTCGATCGCGACCAGGATCTCATCGGGCGCGAGCGCGGTCTTGCCGGGGCCAGTGATGAAGTCGGTGAGGGGCAGGCGGCGGCGCGCGATCTTGCCGTCGCGGCGGCTCGCGAGCTCGACCTCGGCCTGATGTGCGATCAGCGGCGGGATCGCGTCGGCGGCCGGCGAGGCGTTGACGATATTGCCGCCGAGCGTCGCGGACTCCCGGATCTGGTCGTCCGCGAACCAGATGGCGCAGCGCGGCATGCAGGGCAGGGCGCGCATCAGCGCGGCGTCATCCATGAACCGCTGGATCGGGGTCGCGGCGCCGAGGCGTATGCGCTTGCCGACGCTGCGCTCGGTCAGCTCGGGGATCTTGGCGATGTCGATCAGCGCCGGCACATGCACGTCGCCGGCGCGGCCTTCGCGCGCCCAAGGATAAGTGTCGGTCGCGCCCGCGATCAGCCGATAGTGCCCCCGGTGCGCCGCCATAGCGTCAAAGGCCTCGTCGAGCGAGCGGGCCGTGATGTAGTCGTCGCAGCTCAGCATGCGTGTGTCCGTCAGCTCTGCTTCAGCGAGCTCCAAATCCCGATCCCGTCATCCTGAGGTGCGAGGCTGCGAAGCAGCCGAGCCTCGAAGGATGCACGGCCCGAGAGTCGAAGCGCGCACGCGGCTACGCCTCGGCCGTTCATC
>JAEYAU010000014.1 GCA_023404705.1 Pseudomonadota bacterium | reverse complement strand
GGCGTCTACCGCTACAAGATCGGCAGCTACGAGCTGACCGCCGTCAATGACGGCACCTGGTATCGCGACCTCGACGACAAGTTCGTGCGCAACGCGGCTTTCCCGGACGTGCAGAAGGCGATGTCCGAGTCGTTCCTGCCGACCAACAAGCTGCCAATCTCGTTCACGACCCTGATCGTCAACACGGGGTCCAAGGTCATCGCCATCGACACCGGCACTGGCGGCCAGCTCGCGCCCACGGCCGGCACCTTCGGCGACAATTTGGCGGCTGCCGGCATCGACCCGAAATCCGTCGACCTGATCCTGATCTCTCACTTCCATCCCGACCACATCAACGGCATCAAGACCAAGGAGAACGCGCTCGTCTTCCCGAACGCCGAGATCGCCGTGCCGGCTCCCGAATATGCGTTCTGGATGGACGACTCCAAGATGAACGCGGCGCCGGATGCCGCCAAGCCGGCCTTTCGCAATGTCCGCCGCGTGTTCGGCGACATCAAGGAGGTGAGCAAGTTCGAGCCCGGCAAGGAAGTCGCGCCCGGCATCGCGTCGATCGCCGCCTATGGCCACACGCCGGGACACACCGCCTTCGCGATCGCCTCGGGCGGCCAGTCCATGCTGGTGCTGAGCGACACGACCAACCACCCGGCGCTGTTCGTGCGCAATCCGGAGTGGCAGGCGATCTTCGACATGGATGCCAACATGGCTGTCGAGAACCGCAAGCGCCTGCTCGACCGCGCGGTCGCCGACAAGATGCTGGTGCAAGGCTATCACTTCCCCTTCCCGGCCTCCGGCCACATCGCCAAGCGCGGCAACGGTTACGAGCTCGTGCCCGTGCAGTGGACGCCGCAGCTCTGAGCCGAGCGCAACTCTTGCGTGGAGGGCCGCCGCGAGGCGGCCCTTTGCGTTTCGGACACACTCGGCGCGATACTTGGCCGACTCCGAAAGGCGCTCCCATGGACTCGCCCTGCTACTACGCGGACTACCTTCGCCTCGACACGCTGCTCGCGACCCAGCAGCCCGAGAGCGCGCGGCGCGGCAAGCCGGCGCATGACGAGATGCTGTTCATCATCGTGCACCAGGCCTACGAGCTCTGGTTCAAGCAGATCCTGCACGAGCTCGACCGCATCCAGGCGCATTTCGCCGAGGTGCCGATGCAGGACGAGCATCTCGGCCGCATCGTGCATGCGCTCGATCGCATCAACGAGATCCTCAAGCTGCTGATCCAGCAGCTCGATGTGCTGGAGACAATGACGCCGCTCGACTTCCTGGATTTCCGCGACCTGCTGTTCCCGGCCTCCGGCTTCCAGTCGGTGCAGTTCCGCACGATCGAGATCCGCCTCGGTCTCGCGACGCGCGAGCGGCTGACGATCGGCGGCAAGCCCTTCGAGGCCCGCCTCTCCGAGTCGGACCGCGCACGCATCGCTGCCGCCAAGCAGGGGCCGAAGCTGGTCGACCAGCTCGATGACTGGCTCGCGCGCACGCCCTTCGTCGCCATGGGCGGCTACGCCTTCTCGAATGCCTACCGCGCCGCCGTGAAGCAGATGCTCGAAGCCGACGCCGCGCATATCCGCGCCTCGACCATGATGAGCCCGGAGCAGCGCGCCATCGAGGCGCGGGCCATCGAGCAGGCCCTCGCCGGCTTCGAGGCGCTGTTCGCGCCCGCCGGCGAAGCCTCGCCCTGGCGCATGTCGCTCCCTGCCGTGCAGGCCGCGCTGTTCATCATGGTCTATCGCGACCGCCCGGTGCTGCAGATCGGCTATCGCCTGCTCACCGCGCTGATGGATGTCGAAGAGACCTTGACGCTCTGGCGCTATCGCCATGCCCTCATGGTGCAGCGGATGATCGGCGTGAAGATCGGCACCGGCGGCTCCTCGGGCCACGACTATCTGCGCGCCACCGCCGAGCAGCACCGGGTCTTCGCCGACCTGTTCCAGCTCTCGACCTATCTCATCCCGCGCTCCGCCCTGCCGCCGCTGCCGCCCGAGGTCGAGAAGCGCATGGGCTTCGTCTACGCGGCGGACAGCTGATGGACCTGCGCGAGCATTTCTCCATGTTCCGGGAGGCTGTTCCCGGGCGCATTCATTTCGCGGCGCACAGCCACCACTACTGGCCCGACGTCGCTTGCGCCGCGCAGGCCGAGGTGATCGTCGAGACCGCCCGGCAGGTCGACGACAAGTGGGATACGATCTTCGGCGAGCTTATTCCGCGCGTGCAGCGCGGCATCGCCCAGCGACTCGCCCTGCCCGACCCGGCGAGCATCGCGGTCGCGCCCAACACGCATGACCTCGTCTGCCGTCTCCTCTCAGCGCTGCCGCTGGCGCGCCCGCGCATCCTCACGACCGACAGCGAGTTTCACTCCTTCACCCGGCAGATCGCGCGGCTCGAAGAGGAGCGACTGGTCTCTGTCACGCGCGTACCCACCGAGCCGTTCGAGACGTTTCACGCGCGCTTCATCGAGGCCGCGCGCACAGGCCACGACCTGATCTTCCTGAGCCACGTCTTCTACAACTCCGCGGCCTGCGCGGGCGATCTGGCGGCGCTCGTTGCGGCTGTCCCGGATGACGCCCTCATCGCGATCGACGGCTATCACGGCTTCATGGCGCTGCCGACCGACTTCGGCGCGCTGGCGAACCGCGCCTTCTATCTCGCGGGCGGCTACAAATACGCCATGGCGGGCGAAGGCGTCTGCTTCATGCACTGCCCGCCCGGTTACGCGCTGCGCCCGCGCGACACAGGCTGGTTCGCGGGATTCGGCGCGCTCACGGCAACCCCGGACGGCAGCGCCGCCTACGGGACGGACGGCTCACGCTTCCTGGGCGCGACCTTCGACCCTTCCGGCCTCTGGCGCCTCGCCGCCGTGTTCGACTGGGCCGACGCGATCGGCCTCGACATCGCGGATGTCCACGCGCACGTCCACAGCCTGCAATATCTCTTCCTGCGCGAGATCCGCGACGTCGCGCCCCTGCGCCAGGCGCGCCTGGTCACGCCGATCGAGGACGAGCACGGCCACTTCCTCACCTTCGAGACGCCGTATGCGAGCGCTCTGCACGACAAGCTGGGGGCCGACCACATCATCACCGACGTGCGCGGCCACCGCCTCCGCTTCGGCTTCGGCTGCTATCACGCGGCCGAGGAGATCGCGCCGGCGGTAGCGCGGATCAGGGCGGCGCTGAGCTGAGCAGCGAGCGCAGCGTCTTATCCGTCATCCTGAGGCGCGAGCGAAGCGAGCCTCGAAGGATGAACGGCCGAGGCCGTGCAGCATGCTCGCTGCGGCTCAGCGGCCGTCGCCCTTCGAGGCTCGCGCATCGCCCCCGCGCCGCACGGTGACGGAATGAAGGCTGCGATTGCGGATGAGTTGCCGATGCGACGAACTAGTGCGCCTCAGCCGGGTCCTTCGCGGGCGTCAGCTGCACGGACTCGCCGCAGCCGCAGGCCGAGGTCTGGTTCGG
>JAEYAU010000006.1 GCA_023404705.1 Pseudomonadota bacterium | reverse complement strand
CCACCCCCGGGGCCCGCCCCCGTTCGTGGGCGCCCGCTTGGGGGGAGCGCACCTCAGGGTGACGGGAATAAGTGCGGAGCGGCTTCGTCGTCAAAACGTCACGCCCGCCCGTGCCAGGAACGTCCGCCCCGGCTGCGGATAGGCGCTGTACGTGTTGAGCGCGAAGGCGCTGGCGATCGCGTAGTCGAAATATTGGACGTCGAACAGGTTCTGCACCGCGAGCGACCAGAAGAAATGGTCGATCTGGCCGCCGAGCCGCACGTCCACGATCGCATGCGCCGGGATCAGCGGCTGTACATTGGCTTGGTCGTTGTCCATGCGGCGATCGCCGACGAAGCGCGCGCCGACGTCGAGCACCACGTATCTCTGCCAGATGTCCCAGGCGACGCCGGCGCTGCCGGTCCAGCGCGAGACCAGCGGCACGTCGTGGCCCGCGAAAGGTCCCTCGCGGAACACGGCGCGCGTATAGGCGACGCCGCCGCGCAGCCGCACCGTCTCGGTGAGCTGATAGCTCGCCAGCGTCTCCCAGCCGGTGCGGCGCGTCGGATCGAGGTTCGTGTTGGTGAAGGTCGCGGGGCTGAAATGCAGCTCGTTCTGAAGCTCCATCAGATAGGCGCTCGACTGCAGGCGGAAGCCCGCATGATTGATGCGGATGCCGCCTTCGACGTCGCGCGAGGTCTGCGTCTTCAGGTCGAAGGTCGTCGGCACCAGGAACGGCGACATGCCGACCCGCTCGTCCACGTTCGGCAGCCGGAAGCTGCGCGCCGCGCGTCCGAACACCGCGAAGCTGTCGTTGAAGCGATGCTCCACGCCGGCATGCAGCGCATGCTGGGTCTCGCGCTTGTCGAGCGGCTCACCCTGCACGTCGAACGCGAAGGGCGCCGTCGGATCGTATTTGTCGCGCGCCCGAATCTCGTTCTGCTGCAGCCGCGCGCCGAACGAGAAGTCCGTGCTCGGCAGCAGCGACATGGTCTGCTGCCAATAGCCCGCGAGCGTACGCTGATCGAGATCGTAGATATGGATCGGCGCGGCGCCACGGAACTGGCTGCGGTCCGAGCCGTAGGCCGAGTCGTAGTAATCGATGCCGGCGAGAATGCGCGTCGGCATTCCGAACAGCGGCGTATCGATCGAGACGCGCGGCGTCACCGACATGGTGGTGAGCGCCGTGTCCACGTAAGTGAACGGAAAGCCCGTATTGCTGAAGAAGCCCGCCCGCTGCTCCTTGCGGCGCATCCCGGCATCGAGGATCAGCTCGACGCCCGGCATGATCCTGCGGGTCACGCCGCCGGTCGCGCTGAAGCCCTGCTTGTCCGCGAAGTCGAACGGCGTCGCGGCGCCGCGCCGGTCGGTGGCAAGCTCGTTGACGAGCGGGCTGACCAGACGGCCGCCCGGCAGGCCGAGATGCTGATTGTCGCCCGTGATCGCGAAATAGGCGCTGCCCTGCTCGCCCGTGTAACGCACTTCGCCGACGCCGTTGCGCTGGTTCAGCTCGTTATTGACCCGGTAGCCATCGGTATCGATGAAATTGCCGTGCGCCGAATACGAGAATGGTCCGATGCCGCCCTGGCTCGAGATCGTCCCCTCGCGATACTGGAACGAGCCGGCACCGCCGCTGATGCGCACGCTCGGCGGCTGATTGAGGCCGCTCTTGGTGACGATGTTGATGACGCCGCCGACCGCGCCGTCGCCGTAGAGTACCGCGCCCGAATTGCCGCGGATGATCTCGATGCGCTCGATGCTGGCGGGCGGGATCGCGGCGAGATCGATCGCCGCGATGTCGATGTCGTTGAGCCGTCGCCCGTTCACCAGCACCAGCGTGTTCGAGGCCGCGGCCGCGCCGAAGCCGCGCATGTCGACGACGCTGCGCGCGCCCGCAATGCCGCCGAACAGGTTCTGCACCTGGATGCCGGGCTCGCGCGCCAGGATGTCCTGCACGCTGTGCGAGGGCGAGCGCTCGATCTCCTCGGCCGTGATGACCGAGGTCGCGGTCCCCGGAATGCCGAAGCCAAGCCGCGTCGCCGTCACATTGAGCAGCGGCAGGATCTGCACACCTTGCGCCGCGGCGGTTCCGACCGCCGTGCTGCTCAGAAGGCCGGCGAGCGCGAGCCGGCCGGCACGTTTCAACAAGTCCCCCATCGTCCACGTCCTTCGTCATGGCTCCCGGCATCGCCGGAAGACCTCGTGAGCACCGTCCGGGGCCAAGGTCCCCGCGAACAGCCGTCCCGAAATGCGGCCCGAATCACCGGCCGCAGTTCGAGCGTTGAGCCGCTCGGTTGGGGAGGTCGTGGAGAAAAACTCTCGCACGGCTTCGCCACGGTTCTTGTGTCACCGCTGCGAAAGACCGCTCCGTGTGGTTCGTCCGCCCACCGGTTGGGTGACCGCGCTGGCAGGTCTCCTGGCTCGCGGGTCCTAGCCTCTCGCCCAGCCTTCCCAGTTTCCCAGTGGCCGATGCGGACGAAGGCTCGCCGCTCACAGTTGCGGGGACAGCCACGGCTGAGGCCCGAAAGCCTTCCGTGTTCCCTCTTTCCTCCCCGGCTCACACCGGGGAACCAGCACGCGCCGAACGTTCCACTGCCGGGCTGCCGGAGTCAAGGCGGTCGCGTTCGGCCGCATATCCGCGCCCGCAATGCTTGCAGCACATGGCTCGGATCACGGCGAGTTGAAACCAGCCGGCCGCGGAATGGGCACCTTGGGGCCGGTGTTCGCATCTATGATACGACCGACGGTCAAACTGGGAGGGGGACCCCAACGACCGGGTCATCGACTCGTTCAGACAGGGAGAATGCAATGAAGCTCACTCGTGACCGCCTCGGCACCACCGTGGTCGCCACGCTCTTCGCCCTCTCGCTCGGTCTCGGCGGCGCCATCGCGGCCGGCGGCGGCGAGCCCGACAGCCGCTCGCCGGGCCCGACGGCCCCGAGCGGCCAGAAAGGTGGCGAGCAGTCGACCCAGCAGAAGAAGAAGCAGAAGAAGTCCGAGCAGGAATTCCGCGACGGCTATCGCGCGGCCTATGCGCTCGTGCAGGCGAACCAGTACCAAGCCGCCTTCGCGGCCTTCAAGGCGCTGGACGAGGACGACCATCCGGACGTCGCCAATTATCTCGGCTACACGAGCCGCAAGCTCGGCCGCTACGACGACGCCAAGTACTGGTACGAGCGGGCGCTGGCCGCGAACCCGAAACACGTGCGCACCTGGCAGTATTACGGCATGTGGCACGTCGAGCAGGGCAACATGCTCAAGGCCGCCGACTTCCTCGAGGAGATCAAGCTGATCTGCGGCGGCACCGGATGCAAGGAATATCAGGACCTCAAGGGCGGCATGGAAGGCACGGTCGTCTACTGAGGTCTCTTTCTCTCGATCAACGCGCGACGTCCCCGGATGCGAGTCCGGGGACGTCGTCGTTTCGGCGTCCTCACTTGGCCCGCGTCTCGTCGAGGATCCAGGCCAGATAGGCCGGGTCCCCGCCCTCCAGCGGCAGCACCAGGATCGCGGGCGTCGTGTAGGAGTGCGTCTCCTTCACGGCGGCGCGCACCGCCTCCGACAGCGTCGCGCGGGTCTTGATGATCATCACGACCTCCTCGCCCCGCTCGATTGCGCCCTGCCAGCGATAATATGAAATCATGCCCGGCAGGATGTTCACGCATGCGCAGAGCCCGCGTTCCACCAGTGTGCGCCCGGCCTGCTCCGCCTCGACGAGCGAGGGATAGGTCGTGTAGACAAAGACCGCGCGTTCCTGATCCATTCCCCAAATCCCGTTCGCCCTGATCCGGCCGGCCCAAGAAGGCGAGTGATGAGTCCCAATCGCTACGAGCGCATCGCTTTCGTCGCAAGCCCGAGCCCCGAGGCGCAGGAGGCACGCGCGCGGCTCACCAAACGCTATGGCGACAACCCGCTCGAGGCCGCCGACGTGATCGTTGCTCTCGGCGGTGACGGCCTGATGCTGCAGACCCTGCACCGCCAGATGAAGTCGGGCAAGCCGATCTACGGCATGCATCGCGGCACGGTCGGCTTCCTCATGAACGACTTCGACGAAGACCGGCTGAAGGAGCGGCTCGCCGCCGCCGAGACCACGGTGATCCATCCCCTGCTCATGCGCGCGACCGACAGCAAGGGCGGCCGGCACGAGCACCGCGCCATCAACGAGGTCTCGGTATTCCGCCAGACGCACCAGGCGGCGCGCCTGAGCATCCACGTGGACGGCAAGGAGCGGCTCGCCGAGCTCATCGCGGACGGCGTGCTGGTCGCGACCCCGGCCGGCTCCACGGCCTACAATCTTTCGGCCCAGGGCCCGATCATCCCGATCAACGCGCCCCTGCTCGCCCTCACCCCGATCAGCCCGTTCCGCCCGCGCCGCTGGCGCGGCGCCCTCCTGCCCGACGCCGCCGAGGTGACCGTCACGGTGCTCGAGGCCGAGAAGCGCCCGGTGGCGGCGGTCGCGGACCACGACGAGGTGCGCTGGGTCACACGGGTCGAGATCGCGATGGATCATTCCATCGACATGCACATGCTGTTCGACCCCGGCCACAGCCTGGACGAGCGGATCCTGCGCGAGCAGTTCGGCTATTGACCCCTCGGCACGTAGTTTTCCGGCGCTCCCGCAAGGGGACCACTAACGGTTCGTTAACGGCGCACCCGTAACTTCTCAGGCTGGAGGGCGTGCACGGACAACCCCGCGCATCCTCGAGGCTGCGCCATGGTCCGGATCGATTTCAATCGCCTCCGTTTCCTCGTCATCGATGACAACGCGCATATGCGTCGCATCCTGCGGCAGCTGCTGCACGGCTTCGGCACGCGCGAGGTCTACGAGGCGGAAGACGGCGCGGCCGGTCTGGAGGCCTTCACGCACTATTCACCCGACATCGTCATTACGGATTGGGCGATGCCGATCTTCGACGGTCTCGAGCTGACGCAGATGATCCGTCAGCCCGGGGCCAACCAGAACCCTTACGTGCCGATCATCATGCTGACCGGTCACTCCGAAAAGAAGCGCGTGATCGCCTCGCGCGATGCAGGTGTGACCGAGTTCCTCGCCAAGCCGATCTCGGCGAAGGCGCTCTATCAGCGTGTCCTGAACATCGTCGCCAATCCACGGCCTTTCATCAAGACGAGGAGCTATTTCGGGCCCGATCGGCGGCGTGGCGTCAATCCCAATTATGCGGGCTCCGAACGACGCAAAGGCGGCAAGGCGGACATCATCAAGCAGCAGTCGCTGCTCGAGAAAGCTACGACTTCGGACTAAGAGAGAGAACAATGGACAACAACAAGAAGGTCGCGCCGAAAGTCGATGCGGCGGTGAGCACGTTCGATGACTACGAGGTCATCGTGCCGAAGAACATGCTGAAGAAGGCGGTCGTCAAGGCGAAGCCCGGTTTCAAGGACGATCCCATCGAGCGCGCCGAGGCGGCCCTCGCCGAGCTCGCGACCGAATTCTCGGGCTGGATGAACACCGAATGCGAGCGGCTCAATGCGGCGCGCAACGAGGTGAAGCGTGCCGGCTTCAATGACACCAACCGCGACCTGCTGTTCCGCGCCGCCCACGACATCAAGGGCCAGGCCGCGACCTTCGGCTTCCCGCTGGTCCAGCCGGTCGCCGACAGCCTGTGCCGGCTCGTCGAGCACACGCCGGAGATGACGCGCATTCCCCTTCCGCTGGTCGACCAGCATGTCGACGCGATCCGCGCGATCACGCACAAGAACGCCCGCGGCGACAGCGAGCTCACGGCCGGCCAGCTCGCCAAGAAGCTGCGCCAGGTAACCGACGAGTTCCTGCGCCACGAGAACCGCGACCGGCCCGAGTATCTCGAGAGCATCTTCGCGCCCTCGATCGCGCCCGATCATCCCTGATAGGCGTCTCTTACTTCTCCCCCGGATAGATCTTCCAGCGCGTCGGCCTGACCGAGAGGCGGCCGCCGCGCGCAACGTCCGCGCTCGCCGGCACATCGATCTCCATGCGGTGGCGCCCGGCGCCCGCTTCGAGCTCGATCCGTCGCGTATCGCCGTGCCGGCGCGTCCCGATGATGGTGCCCCAGATCGCCCCGGCTTCGCCGTCGGCGATCTCCGCGTGGTTCGGGCGGAAGAACAACGTCCCGGGGCCGTCCGGGCAGTTGCTCGCTTCGAGCGGAAGCACTTGCCCGTCGAACGCCACCCGGCCGCCCGCGACGGTCACGGGCAACGAGCTCGAATCGCCGATGAAGTCGAACACGAACGGCGTCGCCGGCCGGTCGTAGATCTCGTCGGCGCTGCCGACTTGCTCGATCTTGCCCTGACTCATCACCACGACGCGGTCGGCGAGCTCGAGCGCCTCCTCCTGGTCGTGAGTGACGAACACGGTCGTGTGGCCCGTGTAGTCGTGCAGCTCGCGCAGCCAGCGGCGCAGCTCCTTACGGACCTTGGCATCGAGCGCACCGAACGGCTCGTCGAGCAGCAGGAGGCGCGGCTCGATCGCGAGCGCGCGCGCAAGCGCCACGCGCTGGCGCTGCCCGCCGGAGAGCTGCCCCGGAAATCGCCTCTCGAGTCCGGCAAGCTGCACCAACTCGAGCAGCGTCATCACACGCTCGCGGATCGATGTCTCGTCCGGCCGCGTGCCGTGCGGGCGTACGCGCAACCCGAAGGCGATATTCTCGAACACGCTCATATGCCGGAACAGCGCGTAGTTCTGGAACACGAAGCCGACATTGCGCTCCTGCACGGTCTTGTTGGAGGCATCCTCCTGGCCAAACAGGATGCGGCCCGAGGTCGGGAACTCGAGACCCGCGATCAGCCGCAACAGCGTGGTCTTGCCCGAACCCGACGGGCCGAGCAGCGCCAGCAGCTCGCCGGCCGCGATCTCCAGCGACACGCCGTGCAGCGCCGCCATACCGCCGAAATCCTTGATGAGGTTCTCGATCGTCAGCTTCATCGGCCGTCCGCGATTGACGGTGCCCGCAATCTGCGCGACCGCGGACCTCACCGGATCCAGATGATCGATGTCTCTGCGATCATAAGCAAGCGCAGCCATCCCTCCTCCTATCGCCGCGTCATGGCGAGTTCCCCGGTGAAGCGCCACTCGAGGATCGATTTGATGATGAGCGTGACGAGCGCGAGCAGAGCCAGCAGCGAAGCGACCGCGAAGGCGGCCTGCCACTGGTAGTCGTTGTAGAGAATCTCGATATGCAGCGGCATCGTATTTGTGAGGCCGCGGACATGACCCGAGACCACGGCCACGGCGCCGAACTCGCCCATGGCGCGCGCATTGCAGAGCAGCACGCCGTACATGAGTCCCCATTTGATGTTCGGCAGGGTCACGCGCCAGAAGGTCTGGAAGCCGCTGGCGCCGAGCGAGATTGCGGCATCCTCGTCCTGCGTTCCCTGCTCCTGCATCAGCGGGATCAATTCGCGCGCCACGAACGGGAACGTGACGAAGATCGTCGCCAGCACGATGCCTGGCACCGCGAAGATCACCTTGATGCCGTTCGCCTGCAGCAGCGGCCCGAGATAGCCCTGCCCGCCGAACAGGATCACGTAGAGCAGGCCCGCGATCACCGGCGAGACCGAGAACGGCAGGTCAATCAGCGTGATAAGGAAAGTCTTGCCGCGAAACTCGAACTTGGCGATGGCCCAGGCGGCCGCGATTCCGAAGATGAGATTCGCCGGCACCGCGATGGCGGCGACCAGCAAGGTAAGCTCGATCGCGGCCAGCGCCTCCGGATCCGACAGCGCCGCGAAATAGGCCGCCAGTCCGGCGCCGAACGCCTCGATGAACACGACCAGCACCGGAAGGACCAGGAACAGCACCAGGAACGCGAGCGACACCGTGATCAGGATGGTCTTGGTGGTGTTCGACTCGGTGGTCGGCGCAGTGACCCGCCGCGGCAGCGCGATGTCAGACATAGCCGAACCTCCGCCGTGCCCAGGCCTGGATCAGGTTGATGATCAGGAACATGACGAAGGCGATCGCCAGCATGATCACCGCGATCGCGGTCGCGCCCGCATAGTCGAACTCCTCCAGCCGGATCACGATCAGCAGCGGCGCGATCTCGGTGCGATACGGGATGTTGCCCGCGATGAAGATCACTGAGCCGTATTCGCCGACCGCGCGCGCCAGCGCGAGCACGAAGCCGGTGAGCAGCGCCGGCAGCAGCGTCGGAAAGATCACGCGCACGAGCGTCTGCCCGCGCGCGGCGCCCAGCGTCGCGGCCATCTCCTCCACCTCGCGGTCGATCTCCTCGATCACGGGCTGCAGCGTGCGCACCACGAAAGGCAGCCCCACGAAGGTGAGCGCGATGACGATGCCGGTCCACGTATAGGCGAGCTTGATGCCGAACGGCTCGAGCAGCCGGCCGATCCAGCCGTTCTCCGACAACACCGCCGTGAGCGCGATGCCGGCGACCGCCGTCGGCAGCGCGAACGGCAGGTCCACGATCGCATCGAGCACGCGGCGCCCTGGGAAACGGTAGCGCACCAGCACCCAGGCGACGATCAGGCCGAACACGGCATTGATGCAGGCCGCGATCAGCGAGCCGCCGAAGCTGAGCTTGAGCGCGGCGAGGACCCGCTCGTTGGTGGCGATCGACCAGAACTGCGTCCAGGTCAGGCTGGTCGTGCGCAGCACCAGCGCGGCGATCGGGATCAGCACGATCAAGCTCAGATATGTGAGGGCGAATCCCAGCGCGAGTCCGAAGCCCGGGAGGATGCTCGGCCGCCGCCACACCATGGTCGTCATGGCGTTCTGCTCAACGCCGATAGATCTGATCGAACACGCCGCCGTCGCCGAAGTGCTCGGGCTGCACCTTGCCCCAGCCGCCGAACATCGGATCGTCGATCGTGACGAGCCGAACCTGCTGGAACAGCTTCACCTGCTCGGGATCGGCGAGTTCCGGCTTGAACGGACGGTAGTAGTGCTTTGCGGCGATGCGCTGCCCGTCGGCCGAATAGAGATATTCGAGATAGGCCTGCGCGGCCTCGCGCGTGCCCTTCTTGTCCACATTCGCATCGACCACCGCGACGGTCGGCTCTGCGAGCGTGGAGAGCGAGGGCATCACGATCTCGAACTTGTCGCGCCCCAGCTCCTTCACGGCGAGGAACGCCTCGTTCTCCCACGCGACCAGCACGTCGCCGATCCCCCGCTGCACGAAGGTGGTGGTCGAGCCGCGCGCGCCCGTGTCGAGCACCGGTACATTGCGGTAGAGCGCACCGACGAATTCCTTCACCTTCGCGGGGTCGCCGCCGAACTTCTGGTGCGCGAAGGCCCAGGCCGCGAGATAGTTCCAGCGCGCCGCGCCCGAGGTCTTCGGATTGGGCGTGATCACTTGCAGGCCGGGCTTCACCAGGTCGTCCCAGTCCTTGATGCCCTTGGGATTGCCCTTGCGCACCAGGAACACCATGGTCGAGGTGTAGGGGGCGCTCTTGTTCGGCAGCCGCTCGCGCCAATCGGCCGCGATGCGGCCGGAGTTCTTCACGATCGCGTCGATGTCCGACTGCATCGCCAGCGTGACCACGTCGGCTTCGAGCCCGTCGATCACGGCGCGCGCCTGTGCGGACGAGCCGCCATGTGCCTGGCGCACCGTGATCGTCTGCCCGGTCTTCTCTTTCCAATGCTTGGCGAAGGCGGCGTTGAATTCGCGATAGAGCTCGCGCGTCGGATCGTAGGAGACGTTGAGGAGCGCCGTCTGGGCCGCGGCCGTGCCAATCAGCAGCGCCAGCGCTACGCCAGTTAGCGCCGCGAAACTCAGCTTGCGAAGAACCATGTCAGGCTCCGTTCGTCGAACACGGCATGCGCATCAACGCGAGCACTCTGGCTGACGACAGCAGGAACACGGGTGTCTTCGCGCAAATCATCTCACATCTCGCGGACGAACGCAGGCTCATGGGCCGACTATTCAGGCTCGGACTGAATCAGGCAAGAGCCTCATGTCGCGAGCCGTGCAAAAAGCAACGCGCGAGTCGTAACGGCCGCAATTGATGAAAGAATGATCTATGGATCACGGGCCTTGCAGTGGTCCGCGACCCTCCCGCGCATTACACCGGAGCAGCAACTCGCGACCTGCGGATTCCGTTCCGCGCACTGCGTGACACAAATTTGGGCAGATACAGCGGGCGCTTAGGCCGCGACCAGCTCGTCGCAGAACATGCGCGCTTCCTCGCGCGCCGCCTCGGTGGCGTAACGCCGCAGCAGCGTGACCAGCGGCTCGACCTCGCCGGGCGGAATATCCGCGCAGCTCGTGAGCACATGCTCGACCATGCGCCGCTTGAGGCGCGTCGCCCCGCCCGGCTCGGCGAGCAGCCCGTCCTCGTGCATCGCGTCGAGCGCGGCGCGGAATGCCGGATAGATCGCGGCCGGAAGCCCGGCGCGCTCGTAGATCGCCTTGAGACCCGAGCCGCGGCGGTCGTGCAGGAGCGCGCTCACGCGCGCGAGCGGCAGGCCGCAGAGCTCGGCGAGCGACTCCTCGAAGAACACGACATTGCCGGAGAGCAGCGCGCGCAGCACCAGGCCGGCCGTGAGCTGCCCGCTCGCGCAAAGATGTTTGACCAGCGGCCGCGTCTCGGTGTTGGCCGCCACGGCGGCGAGTGTCACCGTCGCCTTCTCGCAGGCTTCGCGCGCGATGCGCTCGGCGCGCGTCTCGTCGAGCCAGGCGCGCGCCACCACGAAGCCGGTGAGCGTCGCCGAAAGCTTGACCACCAGCGCATGACGTGTCGCGGCCGGCAGATCCTCGCGCACCAGCAGGCTCTCACGGATCGCGCCGAGATGCCCGTGCCGCTCGACGATGCGGTCGAGCGAGAATGGCGCAATGTCGGCACCGGGATTCTCGATGAGCGTGAGGCAGGCTTCGGCCGAGCCGACCTCGGCGATGGCCGCGGACAGCGAGCGCGGCAGCGCGGCGCGGCGCGCCACGGCGGCCTGCGCGGCCGAGATCCCTGCCCCGATCGCATCGACCAGATCCGCGTCCAGCAGCAGCGGCGAATGCTCGAGCACGATGCCGGCGATGTCCGGCTGATCGTTGCTCAGCGCCAGGATGACGGCCGGCGGCGCGTCCTGGCTCGACGCCAGCGCTTCGGCAAGCGCGCGCCGCACCAGCGGCGACGGATCGTCGAGCAGCATGATCATCGCGCCTTCGGCCGCGATGCGATCGTCGACGGAAAGATCGGAGTAGAGAAAGGCGCGCGCCAATGCGCTCGTTGCGTCCGCGCGCTCGCCGGCCTGCGCCGTACGCACCCACTGCAGGAAGTGACGAACGATCATGTCCTGACCAACGCTACACGACACGCCGCGGCCGGAAACACGAAGCACCGCAGCCGACACGCACAGACTAGCGCTGACCGCTTAACAAACGGTTCACCATAAGTGGCTGGTTATGCTGAATGATTTGTTAACAACCGCGCACCGCTCAGGAGGAGCGGATGCCCGGACGCAGGAAGCTGAAGAGGTCGAGCGGCGCGCCGATGCGCCCTGTCGCCGTGCTCGCGGTCGCGGCCGAGACGGGCGTCACGGCGGTGGAGATCTCGGCGCGCGCGGCGCGCTTCGTGCCCCACAGCTCGGTCACCACCGGCGAAACCGCGCCGCGTCGCTCGGTCCGGAACAGGCTGTGAAAGGCCGGACCCGACTCGGCCAGAGCCAGCGCTGCGGGCGGCTGCATCGCGTCGTCGCGGCCCTGTAAGAGCGGCGGCGCCGTCGGCGTCGGCGGGTTCACGCGCGCGACCGTCTGATTGCTGCCGTGCTTGGCGATCAGCCCCGCATAGACCTCGGAGACGCTGCGCGCCTGCCCGGCGCGATCGTAGAAGATCGAGCGGTTCGCGTTCGCGGCCTTCGGAAACAGGTCGGCGGCCCGGGCGTTCGGCGTGCTCTCGGCCGCCGAGATGAAGCGCGCAGCGCCGGCGGGTCCGAGGAAATGCGCCATGTAGAGCTCGCCCTCGGTCGGATCGCGGCCGAGCCGCGTCGAGAGGATCTCGGCATTGCGATTCGTGAAGGCGCCCGCCATCACGGCGTTCGCGGTCGGGTCCTTGCGCAGCGCCATGATCTCGCGGTTCATGGCGGGATCCGGCACGACGTAGCGGCCCGAGGAGGTCTGCACGATGGCGTCGGCATATTTGCCGTAGCCGAGCGCCGGACCCTCGTTCTTCAGCGTCTCGAGCCAGGTTTGGTCGATGAACTGGAACAGTCCGGTCGCCGAGGAGGTCGGCGATTTGATCTCGGGATTGAGATTCGACTCGCGGGTGGCGGTCTTGAGCAGATAATCGAAGCCGGCGCCGGTCAGCCGCGCGGCCTCACGGATCGCGTTCGTCACCTTCGACGCGATATCCGTGGTCGCGCCCGTGATCCGGGCCCCGATGTCGATATTGGCGTCCATGCACCGGTCCGTGGCGGGGACCCTTCCCCACCGCTTCGCAGGATGGCCCAGTATGGTAAACGACCCATTAAGACTTGCGGCTTGCCCGCCAAGGAGGAGTGAGATGGACCAGAAGGCCGCTACCCGGCACCCGCGCGGCGGGCTCTATTTCGAGGACTTCGTGCCCGGAGAGCTGTTCGAGCATCGCCTCACCCGCACGGTGACGCAGATGGACAACATGCTGTTCTCCAACATGACGCTCAACCCGCAACCGCTCCATATCGACCGCCACTTCTGCGAGCAGGAGACCGAGTGGGGCCAGCCGCTGATGAACTCGCTGTTCACGCTCGGCCTGATGATCGGCATCTCGGTCACGGACCTCACGGTCGGCACCACCATCGCCAATCTCGGCATGCAGGAGGTGAAGTTTCCGCATCCACTGTTCGAGGGCGACACCGTGCGCTGCACGACCGAGATCATCGGCAAGCGCGAGTCGAAGTCGCGGCCCGGTGCGGGCATCGTCGAGCTGCACCACCGCGCCTATAACCAGAATGGCAAGCTCGTGGCCGAGTGCCGCCGCCAGGCCTTCATGCGCATGCGTCCCGCCGCCTGATGCGCTCGCTCCTCTTCGTGCCGGCCGACAGCGAGAAGAAGCTCGCGCGCGGCCTCGAGAGCGGCGCCGACGCGCTGATCCTCGACCTCGAGGATTCGGTCGGCGCCGCCGCCAAGCCGGCCGCGCGCGAAGCCGCGCTCGCCTTCCTCAAGACCTACAAGGGCGCCGGCCCCCGCCTGATCGTGCGCGTGAACGCGCTCGAGACCGGCCTCACCGACGCCGATCTCGACGTCGTGGTCGCGGGCGCACCGGACGCGATCATGCTGCCGAAAGCCGAAGGCGGTCCCTCGGTGACGCATCTCGACGCCAAGCTCACCGCGCGGGAAGCCGTGCACGGTCTCACCGAGGGCGCCATCTCGATCATCGCGCTCGCGACCGAGACCGCGGCCGCCTTGTTCGTCGGCGGCACCTATCGCGGCGCGAGCCCACGGCTCTCCGGCCTCACCTGGGGCGCCGAGGATCTCTCCGCCGAGCTCGGCAGCGAGACCAATCGCGACGCGCAGGGCCGCTTCACCGAGCCCTTCGTCTTCGCGCGCAGCATCTGTCTCGCCGCCGCCGGCGCGGCGCGTGTGCCGGCGATCGACACGGTTTATGTCGACTTCCGCAACGCCGAGGGCCTGCGCGTCGAAGCCGAGGAGGCCCGCCGCGACGGCTTCACGGCCAAGATGGCGATCCATCCCGCACAGGTCGCGGTGATCAACGAAGTGTTCACGCCGAACGCCGAGACCATCGCGCGCGCCAATGCGGTGGTGGCGGCTTTCGCGGCTGCGCCGGGCGCCGGCGTCGTCGCGATCGACGGCGTCATGTTCGACGTGCCGCACCTCACCAGGGCGCGCCAAGTGCTGGCGCGCGCCAAGGCCGCCGGACTGACCTGAGCCGTCGAGGCCTTCGATCGACGGCTGGCATGAATGACATCGCCGCGGGGAATGGACGCATGACGGCCCTGCGCCCCGTGCTGTTGCGCACCGAAACACAGTTTGCGAGACCCCAGCGCTTGATTGGGAGAGCCGTATGGCATGGTTGCTTCTCTTGGCCGCGGGCCTGCTCGAGATCGTCTGGGCGATCGCGCTGAAGTATTCGGAAGGCTTCACGCGCTTCTGGCCAAGCGTCATCGGCATCGTCACGGCGCTCGCGAGCTTCATCCTGCTCACGATGGCGCTGAAATCGCTGCCGGTCGGCACCGCCTACGCGATCTGGGTCGGCATCGGCGCGGTCGGTGTCGCGCTCGTCGGCATTGTCGCGTTCAATGAGATCGCGTCGGTCGCGCGTCTCTCGCTGCTCGCGCTGATTCTCGTCGGTATCGTCGGCCTGAAGGTGATCGAAGGCTAGCAAGCCCGCCGCGCGCAGTGACGTACAGTCAGCTGCGCGCACGTTGACATTCCGGCCGGAGCGCATAGCTTCCCTACATGAGGCGCTTTGCGACATTTCATCGTGGACTCTGCCACGCAGGCAATCTGATCGCGGGACATTAGCCCCGGGTTCGGCGCAGCCTCGCGCGAACTCGGGGAAAGCTCGGCGCCGACACCGCACGCGAGCTGCGGTTGTCGAGGCCGCCGATCGAGGCGCCAAAAATCCCATCACGACGATGCTGCGGCCGCGCGACGCGCGCTGCCATCGCGCCGCATTTTCAGGAGACCATGATGACCATTGACGACACCGCGCCCGTTGCGGGCCGGCTCAAGCCCGGAATCACCCTTTCGGCCGACGATTACGAGCGCCTCTCGGGTCTGGCTCATGCCGCCATGTCCAGAATGCCCCAGCTCGCGACCGAACTCGCGGCCGAGCTCGACCGCGCGCTCGTCCTCGCCGACGGAAGCCTCCCGCAGGACACGGTGTGCATGAACGGCGCCGTCGAGTTTCGCGACGATACGACCGGCAAGGTGCAGACCGTGACCCTGGTCTATCCGGCTGACGCGGACATCCTGCAGGGCAGGATCTCCGTGCTGACGCCGGTCGGCACCGCGTTGATCGGGCTGCGCGCCGGACAATCGATCAGCTGGTACACGCCGTCCGGAGAGCCGCGGCAGCTCACGGTGTTGCGCGCCGTTGCGCCTGGTTGATTCCGTATGGGCCTGCCTCCCACGCCGCGGCCGCGGCCGTCACTCCGCGGCGCGCGGCTGCGGGTCGCCGAGCACCTCGGTCACCAGCTCGGTGTCCATGTACTCGTTGACTTCCTTCAGCTTGCCGCCTTCGAGCCGGAACACGAAGCAGTAGCGATTGTTATAAGGCGCACCGGACTTGGTGACGTTGTCGCCGCGCGCCTCCACCACCACGAAGTCTTCGTCCGCGATGAAGCGAAGCGGGATGGTGACGACGCGATCCATGTGCCGCTGCAGCGTGCCGAACAGCTCGGTGATCACCGCGCCCTTGCCCGCATAGGTCTTGGCCCAGGCATTGTGCCCCACGACGGTCCAGCGGAAATCGTCGGCCATCGCGTGCACGAAGGGTCGTGCGTTCGCCTTCGCGAGCTCGGCGAAAATGTCCTGCAGCAATTCCTTGTTCTGCGTCGCGTTCATGGCGTGCTCCCGTTTGCGCCGACCATGCCACGCGCATGGCGGCGGTCAATCGGGCGCACGCATGAGATTTCTTCGACGCGCGCGCGACGCCTGAGATTTGCTCACCCGACCGCGAGCGCTACTTCGTGTCGCGATAGACCGTCTGCGGATCGAACGCCTTGTCGGCGTCGCGGAATTCGAGCGTGACGGCGCCGGTCTGGCCGAGCGGCACCGCGCGATAGAAGCACGAGCGCCGGCCGGTGTGACAGGCGCCGGGGCCCGCCTGCTCGACGCGGATCCAAACGGCGTCCTGGTCGCAATCGACGCGCATCTCGACGACGCGCTGCACGTGACCCGAGCTCTCGCCCTTGCGCCAGAGCTTCTGGCGCGAGCGGCTGTAGTACCAGGCTTCGCCGCTCGCGATGGTCTTCTGCAGCGCCTCGGCATTCATGTGCGCGACCATCAACAGCTCGCCGGTCGCGGCATCGGTCGCGACGCAGGTGACGAGACCGTCACGGTCGAATTTCGGTGCGAGGGTGAGGCCCTCCTCGACGTCGCGGCTCATCGCGCCCCACGCACGAGGGCGAAGAAGCGCGCCTGCTCGGCCGGATCGTCGCGGTAAGTGCCGAGGAACTGGGTCGTGACGGTGGAGACGCCAGCCTTCTGCACGCCGCGCATCGACATGCACAGGTGCTCGGCCTCCATCATCACGGCGACGCCGCGCGGGCGCAGGATCTCGTTGATCGCGGTCGCCACCTGCGAGGTCAGGTGCTCCTGGGTCTGCAGCCGCCGCGCATAGATGTCGATCACGCGCGCGAGCTTGGAGAGCCCGACCACGCGCTCGACCGGCCGATACGCGATGTGCGCCTTGCCGACGAACGGCACCATGTGGTGCTCGCAGTGGGAGTGGAACGGGATCTCGCGCACGAGAACGTGATCGTCGTAGCTGCCGATCTCCGAGAACTGGCGGTCGAGCACCTCGGCCGGGCACTCGCGATAGCCGCCGAACAGTTCCTCATAGGCGGTCACCACGCGGCGCGGCGTGTCCGCCAGGCCCTCGCGTGTCGGATCGTCGCCGAGATAGGCGAGCAGCGTGCGCACGGCGGCTTCCGCGTCCTCGCGCGACGGCCGCGGCACGCTCGACGCCGGCGCCGCGCGCACGTGATCCGAAAGGGCGGGCTCGCTGGCCTTGGGGAACGACTTCACGATGGCGTCCATGACGGGCTCTCCGTTCGACCGGCTGAAGCCGGGTGTGTCACCGGGGGTGCCGCGGGACGTCGCGGACGCCGCACGCGAAAACGAGTTGGACGCGGGCCCCTTTTCCCGCGTCCGGGGTAGTACCTATATAGTCAGCCAAGGACTACGGGCAAACAAGGGCCGGAATCGGGCCAGGCAGCATGCTGAGCGACGTCTACAACCGCAAAATCCTCGAGCTGGCCGGGACGATCCCACGGCTGGGCCGGCTCCCCGAGCCCGACGCCAGCGCGACCGCCCACTCCAAGCTGTGCGGCTCGACCGTCACGGTCGACCTCAAGATGGACGGCGACAAGGTCACGGACTTCGCCCACGAGGTGAAGGCCTGCGCGCTCGGCCAGGCTTCCTCCTCCATCATGGCGCGCAACGTGATCGGCGCCACCGCGGACGAGCTGCGCCAGCTGCGCGAGGACGTCCGCAAGATGCTGAAGGAGAACGGCACCCCGCCCGGCGCGGGCAAATGGAGCGACATCGCGGTGCTCGGGCCCGTGCGCGACTACAAGGCGCGCCACGCCTCCACGATGCTCACCTTCGACGCCGTGGTCGACGCGATCGGCCAGATCGAGGCCAAGCGGAAGGTCGCCGCGGAGTAGCTCCGCAGTGGGCCGTCATCCCCGAAGCCGCGCAGCGGCTGTCCGGGATCCATAGCCCCTGTCTGAGTAATGAAACGACCACCGGGGTTATGGATCCCGGCTCGGCGCTCGCTACGCGAGCTTGGCCGGGATGACCACCGAGGTCGTGAAACCTCCTCGCTTAGCGAACCGCGGCGCTCTTCTGCGTCGTGCAGCTCGCCGCGAGGTCGGGCAGGCTCTGGCCGACGCCCGTATTGCCGAGCCGGATGATGGTCTCGACGCGGTCGGCCGCCTGGGTCGTCACCGTGAGCGAGCGTCCGCCTTCCGCCAGCACCTTCACCATGCGGGCCGGAACCATGGCGCGCGCATAGGTGACGAGGTCGCCGGACTTCGCGGGCCGGTCGGAGGAGACCACACGCAAGATCGCCTGCTCGCTGCCGATCTGCATCGCGACCAGCTTGAGCGGGCGCGCCGGGCGCTTGCCGCCGAAGCGCTTCTCGCTGTAGCTCAGCTGATACTGGTCGGCCGCATCGCCGCAGGAGACCATCACGTCGAAGCTGCCGATATGCTCGCCCTCGACGGTCAGCGGATGACGGCGCGCCATGAAGCGGCTGCCGCTCTTGTCGGCGAGTGCCCAGCCGCTTTCCGAGATCGTCAGGCTGGAGCTGCTCGCTTCCGAGAGGAGCGAGGTCGTGGTCGGCTGCGGCGTTGGCTCGTCGAAAAGCTGATCGACCGTGTGCAGATGCGCGCGGCGCAGCTCGTCGCGCGTGAGCAGGCGCAGCGGCTCCCACGGCGGAATCTTCAGCGCCGTCTCGAGCAGGTCCATGCCGCCGCCCATCTCATAGGTATAACGGGCGATCAGGCCGATATCGCGCTGGACCAGCATCAGCTCCTCGGCCGAGTAGCTGACGGCCGTGGCGTCGTCGCGCTTGGATCCGATCCAGATCTGATGCACCGCGACGCGTGCCTCGCTCGGCACGTAGCGGCGGGCGCCGGCGAGCAGCACGAAGGCGCACATCGAGCGGCAACTCGCATGCGGCGTGAGCGCGCTGCTGGCGTCCTTGCCCGGCCGCAGCTCGATGGTGCTGCCCACGGTCGTCGTCATGTCGAGGCGGCGGATGGCGCGGCCGAGCGACAGCGCACCGAGCACCGAGCCGCCGCCCGATTCCAGCACCAGCGTCGCGCCACGCGCGTCACGCTGCTCGACGAACTTCTCGAATTCCTGCGGGGTGTCGGCCGTGATGTCGCCGCTCGCCGAGATCCAGGTGCGGCAGCGCGCGCCGCAGTCGGGCCCTTCCTGGTGCCACTGGAAACGCATGCCCTTCGCGGGCGAGGTCGCCGCCCAGGCGGACGGCACGACGCAAGCCGCAAGCGCAACAACGCCGACTAGCAGGCGGATCATGCTATTCCCGTCTCTCACCGTTCCCGTCCCCGCGTCTGCGCGCGGGTTTGTCTTCGAGTCACGGCGTCCCGTCCCTGCCCGAATTCTTACCACGTCGAGGGTGGTCGTCCAAACTGAAGAAAGGGCAGTGCGTGCCATGTTCCACGACCTATATCAGACTCGGCTGGGCTTGGACGCTCGCGGCAACTACCTACGTACCCGGACTCATTACGAATCGACGCTGCCCATGATCCGCCCGAATGGTTTCCAAAAGATTCTGCTGCACCTTCCGCGGCAGGCCGCGCGATTACTGATCCGTATTTATCGGTATACGCTGTCGGCACTGATCGGCCGTGATTGCCGTCACTTGCCGACGTGTTCCGAATTTGCCGATGAGGCGATCGATCGCCACGGACTTTGGGCCGGCGGCTGGATGGCCCTGGCGCGCATCCTGCGCTGCCATCCCTTTGGAACTTCCGGGCTCGACTTCGTCCCCCAGGCGCTGCCGGCCGGCGCGCGCTGGTATCTGCCGTGGCGTTACGGCCGCTGGCGCTGGCGCAACGGGGCGGATGTCGCCGCCGCCGATTGAGGATGGACGTCATCGCAGCCCCCGTGGATCGCCGCCGAAGCCGGGTTCGTAGCCCGCGCCGGCCGGCGTGACCGCCATGCCACGACTCTAGGCGCAAGCTCTCACGATCGCGTCATCCGACCGGAGGATGAGCCTCGCGCATGGCGGCTCCGCGCCGGCGCGTCACAGCCTGCCACCGGAATGACGGCTTCGCTTGCCAGCTTCTCCCGACAGGAGGTGCGGCATGCGATTGGATGGCAAGACGGTTCTGATCACCGGCTCGACTGACGGCGTCGGACGGCGCGTGGCGGTGCGGCTCGGCGAGATGGGTGCGCGCGTGCTCGTGCACGGGCGCAATCAGGAGCGTGGCGAAGCCGTGTGCGAAGAGATCCGCGCAGCCGGCAATCAGCGCGTCGCCTTCTATCGCGCCGATCTCGCCTCGCTCGCCGAGGTACGGCGCCTCGCGGCCGCAGTCCGCAACGATCACGACCGCATTCATGTGCTGATCAACAATGCGGGCCTCGGCTCGGGCGGCCGCGGCGCGCGCCGCGAGACCAGCGCCGACGGATTCGAGCTCCGCTTCGCCGTGAACTATCTGGCGGGCTTCCTGCTCACCTGGCTGCTGCTGCCGACGCTGCGCGCGAGCGCGCCCGCGCGCATCGTCAACGTCGCCTCCGCGGGCCAGCATCCGATCGACTTCAACGACGTGATGCTCACCCGCGCCTATGTGGGCGGGCGCGCCTATATGCAGAGCAAGCTCGCGCAGGTGATGTTCACCTTCGACCTTGCGCGCGAGCTCGAAAGCACCGGCGTCACGGTCAACTGCCTGCATCCCGCGACCTATATGGATACGACCATGGTGCGCGAAGCCGGCGCGACGCCGATCAGCACCGTGGACGAAGGCGCCGACGCCATCATCAATCTCGCGGCCTCTCCGACCCTCACGGCGCGGACGGGTTTCTATTACGTCGGCCTGCGCCCGAGCGAGGCCGACCCGCAGGCCTATGACGAGGAGGACCGCCGCAAGCTGCGCGCGCTCAGCCTGCAGTTGACGGGACTCGCCTCCGCGCATGCGGCGGAATGAGGGACTACGCGTTCTTCCGCGTCACTGATTGTCCTGGATCAACGTCCGGCATCCTGGCGCCTGTTACGCACGCAAGAACGTTGCAGGTCCCTTTTGTCCGGAAAGCCAAAACGATGTCCGCCCCCATCTGGAGGTTAGCTGCCAGGGTATTCCTCGCCCTCATTGCCGTGACGCTGATCGCCACCGCGGGCGAAGCGCATTCGCACAAGCGCAAGAACCTCGAGATCGTGCACCCCTGGTGCGTCGAGACCGACGACGTCTCGCAGCCGGTCGCCGTCTTCATGACGATCCGCAACAGCGGGACGCAGGACCGCTTGCTGTCGGCGGAAGCCGACATCGCCGAGAAGGTCGAGTTGCACGTCGCCGAGGAGCCGAAGCGCGCGGCCGCCCTGGACGTCGCCAGCGGCCGCTCCGAGCTCACCCGCAGCACCTCGCATATCCGGCTCTCCGGCGTGAAGAAGCCGCTCGGCGCCTACGACAGCTTCCACATGACCCTGACATTCGCCCGCGCCGGCAAGGTCAAGGTCGAGGTCATGGTCGAGGAGGCCTCGATGCTGGCGCCGGAGAAGAAGGCGAGCGTGGCCCCGGCGCACAGCGCGCACTGAGCGCCAGCGCGACAGATCAACGCATCGTGAGGCGTTGACCGCAAGCTTGCCACGATCGATCCCAACATGTGCGCTCTCGACCAAGAGGGCGCAGCCACATGACCACGAATTCAGGCAAACGACGCGGCGGTGCGCTGCGCACGATCGGCGAGATGGCCGGCATCGTGGCGATCTTCCTGGTCGCGAAGACCGCGATCGCCGAGCCGCACTATGTGCCGTCCGGCTCGATGGAGCCGACGCTGCTGATCGGCGACGCCATGCTGGCGACGAAGTATCCCTACGGCTACAGCAGCGCCTCGATCCCGTTCAAGATCGCGCTGCCGCAGACCGGGCGGATCCTCGGCGCCCTGCCCGAGCGCGGCGACGTGGTGACGTTCCGCTGGGCCGCGGACCGGGCGCAGGTCTGGGTCAAGCGCGTCGTCGCCCTTCCGGGCGACCGCGTGCAGATGCGCGCCGGTCAGCTCTGGATCAACGGCGCGCCCGTCCGCCTCGTCGCGGACGGCGCCGGTGAGATGCAGACCGAGGACGGATCGACCGTTTCGGCGCCGCGCTATATCGAAACGCTGCCGGGCGGCCGCAGCCATTCGATCTTCAAGCTGCCGGGCCATCATTATCTCGACGACACGCCCGAGATCGTGGTGCCGGCCGGACACCTCTTCGTCATGGGCGACAATCGCGACAACTCGGCGGACAGCCGCCTGAGCCTCGGGCTCGGCGGCGTCGGCCTGCTTCCCGTGGAGGACGTGATCGGCCGCGTCGACGCCGTGGTCGGCTCCTGGGATCTCGCCACCGCCCAGCGACCGGTCTGGACCTGGCCCGCGGGCCTGCGCTTCGGACGCTTCTTCACCGCGGTGCATTGAGGTCAGCGGCAGCTCTGCAGCAGCGCCTTCACGGCGGATGCGAGTCCGGCGGTCGAGATCTTCATCGGACGCGGCGCGTCCTCTCCCGGCGCGCGGCCCGCCGCGATGAGCTCTATGCTCTCCCCTCGTGCTGCCTCCTCGAAGAAGGACGGAGGCGCGACCGTGTAGCGGTCCTCCATCAGGATGTCGTTGTAGCCGAGCGTCGGCTTGCCGCGCCCGGGCGGCAGCACGATGTCGCCTGCCGCGCTCGTCATCGCGACCGGCCCGCCCGCCGCCGCCGCGCTGGTGAGCTCGCGTGAGAGCTGCACGCCGATCTCGCGGGAGCGCGTGCAGGCGAGCCGGATGCGCGTCGTCCGATAGGTCTTCGGCTCGCCCCGCCCTTCGGTGATGAACTTGTAGATCGCGAAAGACCGGCCTTCGTTCGGCGTCCAGCGGCTCTCCTGGAAGTCGCGGCGGTCGATACCGAAGCGCGCGATCTCGTCGCGACTGATGTAGCGCACGCGATCATGCGTGACCTCGTCGGCCGCTTTGAACAGACCCTCCTCGATGCCCATGTCGGCGATGTAGCGCGCGAGCCGCGCTTTCATCATCTTGAGCTGCTCCTGCTCGAGCCGCGTCAGCGGCCCTTCGCGCGAGGTCAGCACGCCTTCGAGATTCTTCTCCGCGAAGGCCATCGTGTGCACGCCGAGCCGCGCCCCCGGCGCGACCTCGCGCTGCGCCCCGCCGATCAGCGCATAGACGCAGGCCGAGTTGCACAGCGTATCGATCGTGCGCAGCTCGGCCAGCAGCTCGCGGCCGGAGCGCTTGAGCTCGTCGCAGATCGCCTCCCGGTCCTGCGTCGGATCGCAGCCGCGGGGGATCGTGCGCCCGATGCCCGCGCGCATCCCCCGCTCGCGCATCAGCCGTCCGATCACCATCGAGTCCGAGAGCGATCCGCCCGGCGAATGGAAATAGATCGGCGGCACCTGTTTGCCGAAGCGCTTGAGGAAGGCCCGGAAGCGCTCGGCCGCCTTGGTGTCGAAGGTGCCGTCCGCCGCGATCCACTCGCTGCAGCCCGGCCCGCACGAGCCGGGCTCGCCCTTGGCGAGAAAGAACGCGATCGGCGGCGGCTTCTCCCTGTGCGGCTTATCCTTCTTGGCCTCGTCTCTCGACTCCGTCTTGCCCGACGTATCGCTTGGCGCACGGTTCTGGCCGAGGCACGGCTGTGCCAAGCCGAGCGCGACGATCAGGGCGGAAAAGCGCAGGAAAAACCGCATGGAAGCCCGGGCAACGACGAGTATCACCAGCTTAACAAAGCGCAACTCCCGGTTCCATACGCAACCCTGCGCGTGACAATTCCGCAATTTTGTGGTTCACCCCTTCCCTTCCAAAGACCGCTTACCTGCGTTCGTAGGCAGCGAGTGAGCAACAGGAGCGTAGAATGGTCGCGCTGACCTTTCCCGACGGCGCGCGTCGGGATTATCCCAACGGCATCACCGGTTTCGAGATCGCGAAGGGCATCTCGCCCTCGCTCGCCAAGCGCACCGTCGCGATGGCGCTCGACGGCGAACTGGCCGACCTCAACGACAAGATCGAGAAGGACGCGAAAATCGAGTTCATCGCGCGCGAGGACGCGCGCGCGCTCGAGCTGATCCGTCACGACGCCGCGCATGTGATGGCCGAGGCCGTGCAGGCGCTCTGGCCCGGCACCCAGGTCACCATCGGCCCGGTGATCGAGAACGGCTTCTACTACGACTTCTTTCGCAACGAGCCGTTCACTCCCGAAGACTTCCCGGCGATCGAGCAGAAGATGCGCGAGATCATCGCGCGAGATCAGCCCTTCACCAAGGAGGTGTGGTCGCGCGACGAGGCGAAGCGCGTCTTCCGCGACAAGGGCGAGCTGTTCAAGGTCGAGCTCGTCGACGCGATCCCGGCCGACCAGCAGATCAAGATCTACAAGCAGGGCGAATGGTTCGACCTCTGCCGTGGTCCGCACATGACCTCGACCGGCAAGATCGGCAGCGCCTTCAAGCTCATGAAGGTCGCGGGCGCCTATTGGCGCGGCGATGCCAAGAACCCGATGCTCACCCGCATCTACGCGACCGCCTGGGCCAAGCCCGAGGAGCTCGACGCCTATATCAAGCAGCTCGAGGAGGCCGAGAAGCGCGATCATCGCCGGCTCGGCCGCGAGATGGACCTCTTCCACTTCCAGGAAGAGGCGCCGGGCTCCGTGTTCTGGCACCCGAAGGGGTGGACCATGTTCCAGGCGCTGGAGAATTACATCCGCCGCCGCCAGACCGCGGCCGGCTATGTCGAGGTGAACTCGCCGCAGCTGATGGACTCGCAGCTGTGGGTGACCTCCGGCCACATGGAGAAGTACGCCGACATGATGTTCCTCACCGAGAAGCGTGAGGAGGAAGAGCGGCAGTATGTGGTCAAGCCGATGAACTGCCCGGGCCACATCCAGATCTTCAAGAACGGCCTCAAGTCCTATCGCGACCTGCCGCTGAAATTCGGCGAGTTCGGCAAGGTGCATCGCTTCGAGCCGTCCGGCGCGCTGCACGGGCTGATGCGCGTGCGCGCCTTCACCCAGGACGATGCGCACGTGTTCGTCACCGAGGAGCAGATCGCGCGCGAATGCCTCGCGATGAACGATCTCATCCTCTCGATCTACGAGGACTTCGGCTTCCCGGACGTGGTGATCAAGTTCTCGGACCGTCCCGAGAAACGCATCGGCTCCGACGAGATCTGGGACAAGGCCGAGAACGCGCTGATGGCGGCGCTCAAGGCGTCGGGTCGCCCCTGGACTCTCAACAAGGGCGAAGGCGCTTTCTACGGTCCGAAGCTCGAATACGTGCTGCGCGATGCCATCGGCCGCGACTGGCAGTGCGGCACCGTGCAAGTGGATCTCAACCTGCCGGGCCGGCTCGGCGCCTTCTATATCGACGAGCACTCCAACAAGGTGACGCCGGTGATGCTCCACCGCGCCATGTTCGGTTCGCTCGAGCGCTTCGCCGGCATCCTGATCGAGCATTATGCGGGCCACTTCCCGCTCTGGCTCGCGCCGCTGCAGGCCGTGGTCGCGACCATCACCTCCGACGCCGACGACTATGCACGCGAGGCGGTCGCGACCGCGCAGCGCATGGGGCTGCGCGTCGAGTCGGACCTGCGCAACGAGAAGATCAACTATAAGGTCCGCGAGCACTCCCTCGCCAAGGTGCCGGTCATGTTCGTGGTCGGCCGCAAGGAGGCGGCCGAGCGCACCGTCTCGATCCGCCGTCTTGGCAGCCAGCAGCAACAGAGCATGTCGCTCGACGCCGCCCTCGCGATGCTGGCCGACGAGTCGATCGCGCCGGACGTGAAGCGGCTGCAGCAGGCGGCGGAGTGAGCGCCACGACGCGCACTTGTTGTTCGATGAAGCTGCCCCACACTCCGTTCGTGCCCGCGAAAGCGGACATCCAGGGCCCCGACCCGCTGCTTCTGGGTCCCCGCTTTCGCGGGGACGAACGGATAACCATTGGAGCTTAGACTCATGAACGGCGCCGAAAGTCTCGTCCGCACGCTGCTCGGCGCCGGGGTCGATGTCTGCTTCGCCAACCCGGGCACGAGCGAGATGCATTTCGTCGCCGCGCTCGACCAGGTCGCCGGCATGCGCTGCGTCCTCGGGCTGCACGAGACCGTGGTCACCGGCATGGCCGACGGCTACTGGCGCATCGCCGGCAAGCCCGCCTGCACGCTGCTGCATTGCGGCCCCGGTCTCGCCAATGGCCTCGCCAATCTGCACAACGCGCGCCGCGCGCGCAGCGGCATCGTCAACATCGTCGGCGACCAGGCGACCTATCACCGGCCCTACGATCCGCCGCTCACCGCCGACACCGAGGGTCTCGCCCGCACGGTCTCGGCCTGGGTGCGCACCAGCATGACCTCGGCCGATGTCGGGCGCGACGCCGCGGCTGCCGTGCAGGCTGCCCGCGCGCATCCGGGACAGATCGCGACGCTGGTGCTGCCCTCCGACGTATCGTGGGATCCGGGCGGCGTGATCGCCGAGCCCCTGCCCGTGCCGGCGCCGCCGCCGGTCGATGCGGGCGCCGTGCAGAGCATCGCGCGGGTGCTGCGCGAGAAGAAGAACGTGCTGATCCTGCTCGAAGGCGGCGGCGTGCAGCCACGCGGCCAGGCGCTCGCCTGGCGGGTCGCGCTGGCGACCGGCGCCGCGCTGATGGCGGATTACATGAACGCCCGCGTGGCGCGCGGCCGCGGCCGCCTCCAGCTCGCGCGCGTGCCCTACATCATGGATCAGGCGATCAAGGCGCTGAGCTCTTTCGAGCACATCGTGCTGGTGGGCGCGCGGCCGCCGGTCGGATTCTTCGCCTATCCGGGCAAGCCCTCGATCCAGTATCCGCCGCACGCCCAGCTGCACACGCTCTGCCGCGTCGACCAGGACCCCCAGGCCGCACTGCAGGCGCTCGTCGACGAGCTCGACGCGCCCGAGGCTGTGATTCCCGACCCCGGCCCGCGCCCCAATGGCGCCAGCGGCGCACCGACGCCCGAAGGCCTCGCCCAGACCGTGGCCGCGCTGATGCCCGAGAACTCGATCGTCTCGGACGAGAGCGTCTCGTTCGGCCGCGGCTTCTATCCGTACACGCACGCCTCGCCGCCGCACGATTGGCTGCATCTCACGGGCGGCGCCATCGGCGACGGCCTGCCGATCGCGACCGGCGCCGCGCTCGGCTCCGGCGGCCAGCGCCGCGTCATCAGCCTGCAGGCGGATGGTTCCGCCATGTATTCGCTGCAGGCGCTGTGGACGCAGGCGCGCGAAAAGCTTCCCTGCACGACCATCATCCTCGCCAACCGCAAGTACAAGATTCTGATCGGCGAGTTCGCCGGCGTCGGCGCCAAGCCCGGCGCCACCGCGATGAGCATGCTCGACCTCGGCAATCCGGATCTCGACTGGGTCACGCTCGCCAACGGCATGGGCGTCGAGGCCGCGAAAGCGACGACGCTCGACGCATGCGCCGACCTGATGGTGCAGAGCTTCCGCCAGCCGAGCCCCTTCGTGATCGAGCTGATGATCGACGGCTGAGCCGCGCTCCGCGGATCACCCGGCGCTGCGCAACAGCATCCCGAACAGGTCGCGCGGATCGTCCGGATCGGCCATCAGGTCGAGCCTGCTGAAATGGGGCGTGACCTGCAGCAGGTCGCGGATCATGCGCATCGCCGAGAAATCCTCGATGGCGAAGCCGACCGAATCGAACAAGGTCAGCTGATCAGGTGCGCGTCGGCCAGGCGCAACGCCGCCGATCACTTGCCACAGCTCCGTCACCGGATGATCCGGCGCCAGCTGCTGGATCTCGCCCTCGATGCGCGTCTGCGGCGCGAACTCGACGAAGATGTCCGATCGCCTGAGCACATCCGCATGGATCTCGGTCTTGCCCGGACAATCACCGCCGACCGCGTTGATGTGCTGTCCCTTGCCGACCATGTTGTCGTTCAGGATGGTCGCCATCTGCTTGTCGGCCGTCGCCGTGGTGATCACGTCGGCATTCTCGACCGCCTCGCCGGCAGACAGGCAGGCCCGGATGTCGAAGCCGAGGGGCGCCAGGTTACGCATCAGCTTGGACGTGGCGGCCGGATCGATATCGAACACCCGCAAGCGATCGATGCCGAGCACGCCGCGGAAGGCGAGCGCCTGGAAATCGGCCTGCGCGCCATTGCCGATCAGCGCCATGGTCCGCGCGCCCTGTGGCGCGAGATACTTCGCGGCGAGCGCGGACGTCGCAGCAGTGCGGAGCGCCGTGACGAAGGTCATCTCGGTCAGCAGCAAGGGATAGCCCGTGGTCACGTCCGCGAGCGCGCCGAAGGCCGCGACGGTCTGGCGGCCGAGCCGCGCATTCTTCGGATGACCGTTGACGTATTTGAAGCTGAATTCCGTGCCGTCGCAGGTCGGCATGATCTCGATCACGCCGTCGACGCTGTGCGAGGCGAGCCGCGGCGTCTTCTGGAAGCGGTCCCAGCGCTTGAAGTCGTCCTCGATATAGCGGGCCAGCTCGACGAGAAAACTTTCCACGCCCTTCGCATGGATGATCTTCATCATGTCGTCGACACTGACGAAGGGCACGAAGCTGATGGCGCTGGGCAGGCTGGGCATGAAAGATCCCATCTGTTCATGACATGGGACGAGGATCACTCCTGCACACCGGGGCGACCGCATTCAGCCTCCCGCACAACACCACGCTAAAGTAGTTGTCGACGCGCCGAATTTCCATGGCGCGTCAGATCGCCCTGTACCCGCCGTCCACCATCACGATCGAGCCCGTGACATAGGCCGACATGTCGGACGCGAGGAACACGGCCGGGCCGACGATATCCTCGGGCTTGCCGGTGCGGGCCAGCGGCGTGTGGTCCATGAAGATCTGCACCAAGCCCGGATTGTTCGCGCGCGCCTGCGCGTTGAGCGGCGTTTCGATCAGGCCCGGGCCGATGGCATTGACGCGCACGCCGTCACGGCCGAGCTCCGCCGCCAGCGCGCGCGTGAAGCCGAGCACGCCGTGCTTCGAGGTCGTATAGGCGGGCGAGTTCGGCGTGCGCACATGCACGAAGGACTGGATCGAGGCGATGTTGACGATCCGGCCCTTGGCGGCACGGATCTGCTCGAGGAAGGCATGCGTCACGTTGAACACGCCATTGAGGTTGATCGCCATGATGTCCTGCCAGTCCTTGATGACCAGCTCGGCATCGGACGTGAAGGCATTGCGGCGATTGATGCCGGCATTGTTCACCAGGATCGAGATGCGCCCGACCTTCTCGGCGACCTCCGCCGCGGCCTCCCGGCAGGCCTCGCGCTCGCGTACGTCCAGCGCGCGGCTCCACGCCTTGCCGCCGCTCGACTGGATGTCCTGCGCGGTTCGCGCCGCCGCATCGCCGTCGAGATCCAGCACCACCACATGCGCACCCTCGGCCGCATAGCCCAGCGCGATCGCGCGGCCGATGCCGGACCCGGCTCCGGTGACCGCCGCGATATGTCCGGTGAGTAGTGCGCCCATCTCTCTCCTCCCTCTCTGTCCGGGCGGAAGAATGGGCAAGAGATCGCGCCTTGCCAATGGCGGACTTGTAGGGTGTGCACGCGCGCCGAGGCGATGCGGCGACACGATGAGCCGATCGCGCGTGCGCACGCGTGGTGAATCGGCACGCGTGCGCAAAGCCGGGATGGAGGCCGAGTACAAATGCGCCGGCGCGGGCCGGCTTTGCACACCCTACGAGTTACTTTCGCAACGTCCCGATATAGGCCGCGATGTCGCCGGCCTCGACGCGGGTCAGCGACATGTTCGGCATCTTCGGATGCGGCTCGAGCAGGAAGAAGGCAAGCGTATTGGCATTGAAGTTGGGCCTCGCCGCGATCTCGGCGAAGGGCGGCACGTCCGCGCTCGCGCGCGTCTGCCCCGGAGCGACCGCGTGACAGGACGCGCACCAGCGCTGCGCCAGCTCGCGTCCCGTATTCGGGTCCGCGGCATGCGCCAGGGCCGGCATCAGCATCAGGAGCGTGGGAGCGAGGGCGAGACGGACAAGCTTCATGACGATGCTCCGGGACAGGGATTCGGGGATTTCATAGCAGGTTCCGGTTCGAGCGACACGTGTCGGATAGGTCAACCCGAGCGCCAGTAGTGCTCCTCCCAGCTGCGCGAGAGGCGCAGCCCGCTGAGGATCAGGCCCGCCATCGAATAGGTCTGCGGGAAATTGCCCCACATTTCGTGCGTGCCGGGATGCACATCCTCGGACATCAGCCCGTACCGGTTGCGCAGATTCAAGGCGTCCACATAGAGCTCGCGTGCCTCGTCCTTGCGGCCGATGGCGCAGAGCGCGTCGATCAGCCAGAAGCGGCAGATCAGGAAGGCGGTCTCGGGCGCGCCGAAATCGTCCGGGCTCGCATAGCGCATCACGTGCCAGCCGCGCTTGAGCTCACGCTCGGTCGCCTCGACGGTGGCGACGAAGCGCGGATCGGAGGCCTCGACCACGCCGAGCTCGGCGAGCAGCAGCACGCTGGCATCGAGATCCTCGGTGCCGAAGGCGCCCGTGAAGGCCTGACGCGTCTCGTTCCAGGCGCCCTCGAGCAGGGCCGCGCGGATGCGCTCGGCGCGTTCGGCCCAGAGCGTGGCACGATCCGCAAGCCCGAGATGTCCCGCGATGGCGGAGAGCCGGTGCAGCCCCGCCCAGCACATGGCGACCGAGTGCGTGTGCACGCGCTTGCGCCCACGGAATTCCCAGATGCCCGCGTCGGGCTTGAGACCCGTCTCGAAGGCGAGCTGGCCGAGCCCCTCCAGCTGCCGGAAGAGGGCCTCGTCGCCCATGCGCGGCAGCCGACGGTCGAAGAACATCGGCTGAGCCGCGAGGATGATGCTGCCATAGGTGTCGTGCTGGTTCTGCAGCACGGCCGCATTGCCGATCCGCACCGGGCCGTCGCCGCGATAGCCCGTCAGCGCCGGCGCGATGCGCTCCTCGAGCGGGTCGGTCGCGACCACGCTGTAGACGGGCGCGAGCTCGCCCGGTCCCTTGCTGACGATCGACAGGATGTACCAGATGAACTGCTCCATCGTGCGCGTGGCGCCGATGCGGTTGAGCGCGCGCACCACGAAGTAAGCATCGCGCAGCCAGCAGTAGCGATAGTCCCAGGTGCGGCCCGAGCCCGGCGCTTCCGGAATCGACGTGGTGTGCGCCGCGACGATGCCGCCGGTCTCCTCGAACTCCGAGAGCTTGAGCGTGATGGCCGCGCGAATGATGGCATCCTGCCACTCGTAGGAGAGCGCGAGCCGGCGGATCCATTGCTGCCAGTGATCGCGCGTGCGGTCCGCGAATTCGCGGCACGTGGTGGCGAGCTCGCCTTCGAACGGCACGTCGGTCGCGAACACGAGATGCAGCGGCCGCGTGAGCACGAACGGCGCCTCGCGCTCGATATAGGAAAGCGGCGCGTCGGTGGTGAGCCGCATGGCGGCGTCGCCGCCGCTGTAGCGGATATGGCTCGAGCCGAGCGCGCGCTGCACATTGGCTTCGCCGTAGTTGCAGGTCGGCCGCACGCGAATCGTGATGCGCGGCAGCCCGGTGACCGGCTCGATGATGCGCACGAGCTGCGGCGGCCGGAAGGTGCGGCCCATGTGCAGGAAGCGCGGCGCGAAATCCGTGATGCGCACGGTGGCGCCCTGCCCGTCGGTGAGCTCGGTGACCACGATGGCGGTGTTCCGCACATAGTCGGAGCGCGCCTGGACGAGCCCGTCCAGCACGACGTCGGAGAAACCCTTCTCCTCCGCGCCCGCGAGCAGGCGCGAGAACACCGGATCGCCGTCGAAGCGCGGGAAGCACCACCAGACGATGCGGCCATGCGGGTCGACCAGCGCCGCCGTGCGGCAATTGCCGACGACCGCGAGATCGAGTCCGCTGGCTGTCATGATGCAGTGACGGGTTGAACCAGTGAGCCGAGCCAGTGCCGCACGTCCTGCGGCGCGTCGAACATGCCGGCGAGGCCTTCCATCTCACGCCCGACCGAGAAGCCGAGGCCGCCGAGATCCGGCATGATCGCGAAGGCCGCCTGATCGGTCACGTCGTCGCCGATGAAGATCGGCTTGCGGCCGTGGAACGGCGCGAGCCGCATGATCTCGCGAATGCCGGTGCCCTTGTCGAAGGCGCGGCCCTTCACCTCGATCACGGCCTTGCCGGGCAGGATCTCAACGGATTTCGGCGGCAGCGCCGCGCAGGCGCGCCCGACCGCATCCCAGATGTCCTCGGCATGTTCGGGCGCGAGCCGATAATGCAGCGCGAAGGCATAGCCCTTGTCCTCCGCGATCACGCCTTTGCGCGCGTCGGCAATCTCGTGGAGCTTGCGCTTGAGGCTTGCCGGCAGCGCGCCCGCGAGCTGCACCACCGGCCCCTCGCCGATGCGCATCTCGGCGCCATGGCCCGCGACGGCGGAGAACCGCGATGGATGAAACAGGCGGTCGATGTCGTCGAGCGGCCGGCCGCTGACGAAGGCGAGCGCGCCGCCCGTGCGGTCGGAGAGCGCGAGCAGCGTGCGCAGAAGCCCGGGCGGCACCTCGACGCTCTGCGGCGTCGGCGCGATGTCGAGCAGCGTCCCGTCGATATCGAGCAGGAATGCGCCGGTCCTCAGATCGAAGCCGTTGATCGTCACAGCGTGTTCCGGTTCGGTTCGCATCGAGCCTTTGGCCGACAGACCTGTCAGCAGGCGGGTCTACCTAGCTAACACTTCGATCTCGCGATCGATCCCGGGCTCGACGTTGAAAGTTCCATTGAACACCTTGCCCTCGTTGCGGGCGATCACGGTGTACTCGCCTTCCGCCAGGATCACGCGCGGGAAGGCGCCGAGCGCTTCCTTGACCACGTCGCCGCCGGGGGTGAGCACCGACCAGGCCGTGTTGGCGATCGCCTCGCCGCCGCGGTCGTTGACGAGCTTGAGGGTGATGACCGCGGCGCGATGGTTGATCACCACGTCGGTGAGCTTGCCGACCTGCACGCGGATGTCCGAACGCACCACAGCGTTCGAGTCGCCGTAATTCGAGACCACGTGATAGGTGCCGTCGGGCAGCAGGACCACGTCGCCCGAGACGACGCCGTCCGCCACCTGCTTCTTCTCGCCGGCCTCGAACTGGCTGCCGCGGAAGACATCGAAGGTGATCTGGTTGCCCGGGATCTTGCTGTCGCCGACGCGCCCTTCGAAGCGCAGGCCGCCGGCCGCGAGCTCGAAGATCTCGCGCACGTTCTCGGCCCGCAGCTGCACGCGCTTGACCGCATTGGCGAGCCCGAAGCTGACATGCACCACATAGCCGCCGGGCGGCAGCACGAAGGTCGGGTTGGCCGACTTGTCTTCGCGCACCAGGCGGAAGACGCCGGCTGGATCGGGCTGGTCCGTGAAGATGCGCCAGTGCAGGCCGTTGCCGATCGCGGGCGCGTCGCGGCCATAGCGCGCCGCGACCATGAGCGCGACCTGCCCGGCCGGCACCATCGGGCTCGACGGCGCTGCGGCGGCCGGCGGAGC
>JAEYAU010000275.1 GCA_023404705.1 Pseudomonadota bacterium | reverse complement strand
TTGCCCCGGGGGGGCGCTGCCCCCCTTGGGCGGGGCGAGGCCAAAGTTCGGCAGCATCGCGGATTTGAATCGGCTAGTGTCCCGCGCCCGCACGCGGCACCCGCCGGGACCATGTCACCCGATCTCTATTTTCTCCTCACGCTGCTGATCAAGATGGCCACCTCGGCGGCCTTCGTGGTCGCGGCCTCGGTGATCACCGAGCGTGCCGGTCCCGTGATCGGCGCGCTCGTGTCGACCCTGCCGGTGTCGGCCGGGCCGGCCTACGTCTTCCTCGCGCTCGACCATGATGCGGCGTTCATCGCCGAGAGCGCGCTCGCGAGCCTGCCGATCAATGCCGCGACGGCGCTCTTCACGGTGGTCTACGTGCTGCTGGCCCAGCGGCGCGGGCTCGCGCTCAGTCTCGTGGCCGGGCTCTCGGTATGGCTCGCCTGCGCGTTTGCGATCCGCACCGTCTCGTGGTCGCTGCTTGCGGGCATTGCGGTCAATCTCGTCGTCTTCGGGCTCAGCCTGCCCATCGTGCGGCGCTATCAGGCCGCCAAGATGCCGCTCGTTACTCGCCGCTGGTACGACATCCCGATGCGCGCCGCGATGGTGGCGTGCCTCGTCGCCTCGGTCGTGACGCTCAGCAGCCGCCTCGGCCCGACCGGCAGCGGCATCCTCGCGCTGTTCCCGATCGTATTCACGAGCCTGATGCTGATTCTGCATCCGCGCATCGGCGGACCGCCGACCGCCGCCGTCGTCGCCAACGGACTCTGGGGCCTCGTCGGCTTCGGCGTCGCGATCGTGGTGCTGCACGTCACGGCCCTGCGGCTCGGATCCGCGGTCGCGCTCAGCCTCGCGCTCGCGGTCGCGGTCGGCTGGAACATCGGCCTGTGGCTGCTGCGCCAGCGCAGGCGCCACGCGTAAGGGCTAGCTGTCCTTCTTCATCGCCGTCTGCTTCAGCCGATAGAGCGCATCGAGCGCCTCGCGCGGCGACATCTCGTCCGGATTGAGCGCGGCCAGTGCGGCCGCGATGGCGGCAGCCGCCGGATCGGCCGGCGGCTCCGGCGCGCTCGCCCGCGCGGTGGCCGCGAACAGCGGCAGGTCGTCGATCATGCGCTTCGCGGGCGAGGCGCGGTCCTTGGCCTCGAGCTCGGCGAGCACCAGCTTGGCACGCGCGATCACGGCGGCCGGGAGCCCTGCGAGCTTGGCGACCTGGATGCCGTAGGAGCGGTCGGCGGCGCCCGCCACCACCTCGTGCAGGAACACGACGTCGCCTTGCCACTCCTTCACGCGCACCGTCGCGTTGAACAGGCGCGGCAGCTTGCTCGCCAAGGCGGTGAGCTCATGAAAGTGGGTCGCGAACAGCGCGCGGCAGCGGTTCTTCTCGTGCAGATGCTCGACCGTCGCCCAGGCGATCGAGAGGCCGTCGAAGGTCGCAGTGCCGCGGCCGATCTCGTCGAGGATCACCAGGGCGCGTTCGCCCGCCTGGTTGAGGATCGCGGCGGTCTCGACCATCTCGACCATGAAGGTCGAGCGCCCGCGCGCGAGATCGTCCGCCGCGCCGACGCGCGAGAACAGCCGGTCGATCACGCCGATGCGGGCCTGCTTCGCAGGCACGAAACCGCCCATTTGCGCCAGCACCGCGATCAGCGCGTTCTGCCGCAGATATGTGGACTTGCCCGCCATGTTGGGGCCGGTCACCACATAGATGCGGCCCGCGCCTTCGCCCGAAGGCGGCGAGAGCTCGCAGTCGTTCGCGACGAACGGCCCACCGTCGCGCTGCAGCGCCTGCTCGACCACGGGATGGCGCCCGCCCGCGATGACGAAGTCGAGCGAGCCGTCCACCTCGGGCCGCACATAGTCGCGCTCGACCGCCAGCGCCGCCAGCGCGGCAGACACGTCGAGCACCGCGAGCGCTTCCGCAGTGCGCTTGATCGTATGCGCGGCCTCGCGCACCTGCCCCGCGAGCCGCTCGAACACGGCGAGCTCGATCGCCAGCGCCCGCCCGGCCGCGGTCGCGATCTTGGCTTCGAGCTCGGAGAGCTCGGTCGTCGTGAAGCGCACCTGGCCCGCGAGCGTCTGGCGATGGATGAAGGTGGCGTTGAGCGGCGCAGCCAGCAGCTTCTCGCCGTGCTGCTGCGTCACCTCGACGAAATAGCCGAGCACATTATTGTGCCGGATCTTCAGCGCCCGGATCTGCGTGTCGTCCGCATAGCGCGCCTGTAAGGCCGCGATCACCCGGCGCGACTCGTCGCGCAAGGCGCGCGCTTCATCGAGCGCCGTATCGTAGCCTTCGCGCACGAAGCCGCCGTCGCGCTTGAGGAACGGCAGGTCGTCGGCGAGCGCGCGGGTCAGCTCGGCCGCAAGTCCCGCATCGACAGCGACCAGCGCTTCCGCGGCCGCCGCGATCTCGCGCGGCCGTTCCGCCGCTGCAGCGAGCCGCCGCGCCATCGCGTGTGCCGCGCCGAGCCCGTCGCGGATCGCCGCGAGATCGCGTGGACCCCCGCGATCCACCATCAGTCGCGCGAGCGAGCGCGCGAGATCCGGCGCTGCCGTGAGCCGGTTTCTCAGGTCCTCGCGCAGGCCCGCATCCGCAACCAGCGCCGCCACCGCGTCGAGCCGGTCGC
>JAEYAU010000274.1 GCA_023404705.1 Pseudomonadota bacterium | reverse complement strand
CGCCCGACCGCCACGACCCCGGCGGCTCCGCCGGCGGACGTCCCGGCGGCAGCGCTGCCGAGCACGCCGCGCCAAGTGGCGACGCCCGACGTGAAGCCCGAGACCAAGCCGAGCGAGCCAGCCGCCGAAGCGCGGCCTGAGCGCACGGCTTCGGCCGCCCAGGAAACCGAGGTGACCGAGAAGCCGCGTGCCGAGAAACGCAGCCGCAAAGCCCCGCGCCGCGCGGCCCGCCGCGACCGCGACCGCGACCGTGACGATCTCTCGCATCTGCCGGTCGTGAGCGCCGACCGCTTGCCGCCGGGTTATCGGATCGTCCGGCCGCAGCCCTATCCGATGCGCGAATTCATGTGGTCCCGCTCAGTCTACTGAGCGCCGCCACGGCACCAGAGCAAGAAAGAGCAATGCCCGGCGCACCGCCGGGCATTTGCGTTTTGGCCCACCGGTTGAACCTTCGACGGCCTCGCGCGACTTACCGGGGCTCACGAAGGCTGCTTCCCGGGGGAAATCCAATGCTCGGTGCCCGCAAGATCCTCACGCTTCTCACGCTGTTGCTCGGCGCCGTCTGGACAGCCACGGCTGAGGCCAAGGACTTCTCCGACAAGTCGACCAAGGAGATGATCGCGGTCATCGCCAAGGAGCATCCCGCCTCCTACTACATGCTCGCGAAACGCCTCTTCCAGGAGGGGCAGAGGGACGAGGCGGTGTTCTGGTTCTACACGGGCCAGATCCGCTACCGCGCACGCTTGAAGACTCATCCGAATCTGCCGAAGGATGGCGAGCCCGCGCTGTTCGGCTCCCTCAGCGAAGTCGTCGGCCGGCCGCTCAACGAATATGCGTTCGGCGACATCCCGAAGCTTGCGACCATCATCGACCGCGCGCTCGCCTGGGATGCAGCGAACGCCGACCCGTTCTCGCCCAAAGGCGAGATGCGCGACAGCGTGCGCGCCGGCCTCGAGAAGATGAAGGCCGACGTGCTCGCACGCGCCGACGAGATCCGCGCGACGCGGATCAAGAACGGACTGGAAAACCGAACCCGCTAGCGCGCTCTAGCTCCGCGGCGTCGCCGGGAAGCACACCAGGGTCTCGAACGCATATCCGCAGGAATCGCACGCCCACAAATGGCGTACGCGGCGTTCGTCCACGTGCTCGGACCATTCGGGTACGAAGATGGTCTCACCGCACTGGGCACAGAAGTTAACGGGACGCGTGCGGGCATAACGACGGGTATCGCTGCTGCGCAGCTCCATGCGGCCCTCCCTCGGCCAACCTCCGTCCCTTCCTCCCCTGATGACCGGACGCTAACCCAAATGCCCGACTCGGTGAACCAGCCTCGTTGACCTAAACGCCGCGGTTCTGCCATGCGGAGAGGGCGCAGCCTGGGGGGCGCATCGCGCCAGCCTGCCGCAGTCTCGGGTAGCTAGGTACAGTGGCAACATGGATACGCCTCGGCCATAACCGATCATGCGCAATGGCCTGACCTTTTCGGCCCTCGCCCACGTGGCGGCGCTGCTGATGGCGATCCTGCTTGTCGGCAGCCCGAAGCCGTTTGCGCCGCCGCAGGTCGAGTCAGTCGCGGTCGACATCGTCACGCCCGACGAGGTCAAGCCGCCGGAGACGCAACCCCCAGCGGAACAGCGCCCGGCGGAGGAATCCCTGCTGCCCTCGCAGCAGCCGCCCGAATCCGGTCCGGACAGCGAAGCCAAGGCAAAGGAGCCGCAGCCCTCCGAAACGCCACAGCCCTCTTCGGCGCCACAGCAGCCCCAGCAGGCGCAGCCGCAGCCGCAGCCGCCTCAGCAGCAACCGCCTCAGCAGACGCCGCAAGAGCAGCCGCCCCAGCAGCAGACACAACAGAGCGCGCCGCAGACACAGGCCACGGCGCCGCCCGAGCAATCGATCTTCGCGCCCTCGCGGGTTCAGCAGCTGCTCGATCTGGTCCCGTCGTCCAACGAGCAGCAGACGCCGGCCACCGCGCCCGGTGTGGATGCGCCGTCCGAGACGCGCGCCGATCTCACGCGCGAGGAGGTGGCGCAGCTCAAGGCACACCTGCGCAAGTGCTGGAAGACTCCGCCCGGCCTCGAGAGCAACCAGCGCATGCGTGTGGTCGTGCGCCTGTTCCTTGCGCCGAACGGTTCGCTCGCGGCCGAGCCGGAGCTCGTGGAAGCGCCTCCGCCGACGCGCTCCGGCCCGCGTCTCGTCGAGGCCGCGATGCGCGCCGTGCGTCAGTGCCAGCCCTTCGGCTTCCTGCCGAGCGATCGCTACAATGAATGGAAGGTTCTCGACATCAACATCTCGCCGCGCGAGATGGGTGGATGATCCGAAATCGCGTTTCGCGCGTTGCGGCGTGAGCGATGCAATGTGCCGACATGGAGGAACAGTGTGGCCAAGGAATTCGATGCGGAAGCCTTGTCGGCGGCGATCGCCGGCTTTCTCGCCTCTCAGGTCCTGATGATGCGCTTTCTCGCCAAGGAGGGCATCGTCGACAAGGACCGGCTCATCGCCTACCTCGAGAATGCGCTCGAAGCGATGCGGCCGGGCATCCAGGATCAGCGCGCGCTGCTGCCGCTGAGCCAGCTCCTCAATTCATTGCGCACGCCGGGCGACGACGTGCTCCTGCAGTAAACGCGATCGGCGCCGGGCGAGTGGCCCGGCGCCGATCGTTGGAGAAATGCACCGCTACGGCAGCGTTCTGACCGTGCGCGGTCCCGTCATGGTCCACGACATCAGCGAGGGCGCAGCGGTGCCGTCGCGATGCCGTCCACCTGCGCAGGCCGCGAACCACGCAGCCGCGGCGCCGAGCAGGGCTGCGGCGCCCGCCATGAAGCCGAGGATCGTGGCGCTGCGGCGCGCGCGCGCCATGTTCTCGCGGGCCCGCGCGACCGTGTCGTTGACGCGCTGCTCCGCCGCCGCGGCATCGAGACCGGTGCGCGCCGACACGAGGCGGATCAGATAGGCGCGATCATCGGCCTGCATGCCGCGATGGCTCGACGCCGTGAGCAGGATGCGACCAGCCTCCGCGCGGCTGTAGGTCATGTCGGTGTCGGCCGGGCGCCGCTCGGCGCGGAACAGGCGGTCGAGATCATAAGCGATGATGTTCTCGGCGCCGACGGTGGCTGCGGGGCCGCTCGAGCCGGCGGACGGCGCCGCAAGCTTCGTGGCGGCCTGTGCGCCCCAGATGATCAGCAGGCCCGTGAGCAGCGTCGCAAGCGCCCAGGTCAACAGACCGTGGCCGCCGTCACGGAATTCCACCTCGTCGGGTGTGCTGACGGCGCTCAGGCGCGAGCGCATCCGCCCGGCCACATAGCCGCCGAGGCCGTAGCTCGCGAGCGCCGCGAGGATCAGATAGAGCCCCGAGAGCACCAGGAGCGCAATCGAGGCGTCACGCCAGGTGGGCGCAGTGGAGCTCACTGACAGACCGATCGCGGCCGCGAAGCTGTGCAGCACGAAGGCGAGCGCAGCTGCGGCGAGGGCGCCGGCGATGATCGGCCCCCATTGCACATAATAGGTGACGGTCCCCTCGATTGGGGGTGCGGGACGAGCCTCGACGGAAGCCATGATGATGTCCTTATGCGGGCCGGCGGATGGTGCTCAACGCAGGCCGAAGAACGAGAGGATTGCCATGATCACGACGATCAGGCCGATGAGGTAAATCAGTCCGTGCATGCGTGCCTCCTTGCGCCTGCGCCCGGGTCGGGAGCGGTCGTTCGCAAAACGGGCAACGCAGGGGAAAGTTCCGGAGAGTCGGGAAGGACACCCCGAAGCGGCTCGAGCTGGCGCGTCCGTCAGGCGGCGCTGGAGCGGTCTCCCCTCGGCAGCTCCTGATAATCGTAATGGTCGCGAATCTGGGTGTTGAAGAAGGCGCCCTTCGAGCGTGACGCACGGAACGCATCCACCACCTCGGGCGGAACGTCGGCATAGCGATAGGCACGCCCGGTCGTGAAGCGCACCGTGAGCAGGCGCGCGTCGGCGTCGTAGAAGAAGGCGCGGATGACGGTCGACGGCATAACGCATCAACGTATGAACGAGACTGCGGTTTCGCGAGAGCATGATCCCGAAAAGTGGGAACCGATTTTCGGAAAAGATCATGCTCCAACAAGGAATCAATACGACTTGGGCAGCCCGAGCACCTTCTCGGCGATGAAGCAGAGGATCATCTCGCGGCTCACGGGCGCGATGCGCGGGATCATCACCTCGCGCAGATAGCGCTCGACGTGGAACTCGCGCGCATAGCCGAAGCCGCCATGGGTCATCACGGCCTGCTGGCAGGCATTGAAGCCGGCCTCGCCGGCGAGATACTTCGCTGCATTGGCGGCGGCGCCGCAGGGCAGACCCTGGTCGTATTGCCATGCTGCCGAGAGCGTCATCAGCCAGGCGGCCTCGAGCTCCATCCAGTTGTGCGCCAGCGGGTGCTGGATCGCCTGGTTCTGTCCGATCGGGCGGTCGAACACGATGCGTTCCTTGGCATAGGCGGTGGCGCGCGCGAGCGCGACCTTGCCGAGCCCGATCGCTTCCGCCGCGATCAGGATGCGCTCCGGATTCATGCCGTGCAGGATGTACTCGAAGCCGCGGCCTTCCTCGCCGATGCGATCCTCCACGGGGATCTCGAGATCCGCGATGAACAGTTCGTTGGAGTCGATCGCCTTGCGCCCCATCTTCTCGATCTCGTGCACCGTGATGCGGCGCCGATCGAGATCCGTGTAGAACAGGCTCAGGCCTTCGGTCGGCCGCTTCACCTCCTCGAGCGGCGTGGTGCGCGCAAGCAGCAGCATCTTCTCGGCGACTTGCGCGGTCGAGATCCAGACCTTGGTGCCGTTCACCACGTAGCGGTCGCCCTTGCGCACCGCCTTGGTCTTGAGCTGCGTGGTGTTGAGCCCCGTGTTCGGCTCGGTCACCGCGAAGCAGGCGCGTTCCTTGCCCTCGACCATGGGCGGGAGCATGCGGCGCTTCTGGGCCTCGCTGCCGAACACCACCACCGGATTGAGCCCGAAGATGTTCATATGCACGGCCGAGGCGCCCGACATGCCGGCGCCTGACTCCGCGATGGTGCGCATCATGATCGCGGCTTCGGTGACGCCGAGGCCCGAGCCGCCGAACTCTTCGGGGATGCAGATGCCGAGCCAGCCGTCCGCCGCGAAGGCCTGGTGGAACTCGGCCGGAAAGCCGCCCTTGCGGTCCTTCTCGAGCCAGTAGGCATCATCGAAACGCTGGCAGAGCCGCGCGATCGACTCCCGCATCGCTTCCTGGTCGGCGCTCAGCGCAAAGTCCATGCCGGCTCTCCCTCGTCCCGGGACATCCTACATGCGGCCGCGCATCTCGTGCCACGCCGCCGCCAGCGCGTCGCGATGCTCCGGTGCCGCGATGCCGATGAGAGCGCGGGCGCGCGCATCCCAGTCGAGCCCGGTAACGCGCGCGGCGCCGTGTTCGGTGACGACGACGTCGATATCGAGCGCAGTGGCGGTCACGGGCGTGCCGGGCGCGAAGCGCGGCACGATGCGGCTTTTCTCTTTTGCGCGTGCCGGCAACATGACGACCGACCGGCCGCCGTTCGAGCTGCGCGCGCCGCGCGCGAAATCGAGGAACCCGCCCATGCCGGAGACGAAGCGGCCGTCGATGCTGGTGGCGTTCACCTGGCCGAGAAGATCGACCTCGAGCGCGGCGTTCAACGAGACCAATGAATTGATCCGCGCGAGCGTGCCGGGTGCGTGGACGTGGCGCGACTCGCGCAGCACGATGTCGTCGCGCGCGAGCGCCTGATAGAGGCGTGTCGTTCCGATCGCCACGGCCGCCACGGCGAGGCCGTCGTCGATCCCCTTGTGGCGGCCCGTGATGACGCCGGCCTCGACGAGATCGAGACACTCGTCGCTGATGATGCCGGAATGAAGCCCGAGGTCGCGATGATTGCGCAGGCGCCGCAGCACAGCCGAGGGGAGGGAGCCGACCCCGATCTGGATCGTGTCGCGGTCCGCAATCAGCTCGGTCACATGCGCGGCCAGCGCGGCGGCCTCCGGTGTTTCGGCCGGCGAGGGGGATTGCGGCAGGGCGACCCCGGTCTCCACGATTGCGTCGGCGCGCGGCAGCATGGTCGCGCGTGCGCCGATCGTCAGGTGGCGGTTCACCTCGGCCACGACCGTGTGCGCGCGCACGACGTCCGCATAGTCCGCATTGAGGCCGAGCGGATACGATCCGTCGATACGCGCCGGTCCGACCTGGATCCAGGCCTGGTCGAACTCCAGCCTTCCCAGATATTCGGCGAACCCATGGTAGCTCACCGGAACGAAGCGGTGCCGCCCCGTCGCGAAGCTCTCCCGCTGCGCCCGCGTGACGAACAGCCCGATCGACTTCGCTTGCCGATGCAACCCCGCATAGTCGAACTCGTTCAGCCCCGGCAGCCACGCGCCCACGAAGGTGACGCCGGCCGCGGCCGCCGGATTGGCCGCGAGCGCGGCCCGCAGCGCAAGCGGCTCGCCCGTCACGCCGCCGACGAACACCGTCATGCCCGGGCGCAAGCGGGCAATCACGTCGTCGGCGGATGAGAGTTGCGGCGCAGACATGCGGCGCGCACGAGAAAGGATGCCGGCGCCAGCGTCAAGGCCGCGTTTGACTTGCCGCGTCCGGTCCGGGAAGGTCGGCAGCCGCGCAATCACCACCGCATGTACGGGGCGCATCATCCATGTATCTGCTGCTGGCCACGATCCTTGTCGCCTCGCTCCTCGCCTGGCTGCGGGTCCGGTTTCGCTGGGTCTTCCTCGGCTTTGCTTTGTTCTTTGCGGCCTACACCGTGTTCCTGCTCTCGCGCATGGAGGAGGGCGCGCGAATCGTCGGGTCCTTCTCGACCGACCCCGTCGTCGTCACCTCCATAATCAACCTGCGCAATTTCGCGGCCACGCTCGCGGCCTTCGGTGCCGTCTGGCTGCTTCGCCGTTTCGTATGAGCCGGGGCACGACTGTGGCGCGGTGATCTTCATGCCAGACGAACGCCCCCCGTTGGGCATCATCATGCTCGACACCGCCTTTCCGCGCCCGCCGGGGGATGTCGGGAACGCCGCGACATGGCCCTTTCCGATAAGGTTCGCGCGCGTCGCCGGTGCGACAGCGCGCCGGGTCGTCGGCGGCGACGACGAGGACTTGATCGAGGCCTTCGTCGCGGCCGGCGAGACACTGAAGGCCGAAGGCGCCATCGGACTCACCACGTCGTGTGGCTTCCTCGCGGTCCGCCAGGGCGAGCTCGCCGCCCGCCTGAGCCTGCCGATCGCGACCTCCAGCCTGCTGCAGATTCCGCTGATCGCGCGTTGCCTGCCGTCAGGAGGGCGCGTCGGCGTGATCACCTATGATCTCGACGCTCTCACCGGCCGCCATTTCGAAGCCGTCGGCGCCGCATCGGACACGCCGCGCGTCGGCCTGCCGAAGGGCGGGCACTTCCACCGCATGATCGAGGGCGAAGGGCGCTATGAACGGGAGCTGCTCGAGCAGGAGGTCCTCGCCAGCGTCCGCCAGCTCCTCGCCGCCGATAGCCGCATCGCCGCGCTCGTCTTCGAGTGCACCAACCTGCCGCCCTTCGCGGCCGCCGTGCGCCGCACGTTCGGCCTGCCCGTGTTCGACATCGTCACGATGGCAACGTGGTTCTATCGAGGGCTGGTCGAGCGTGAATTTGCCAATGAGAGTGTCGAGAATCGCGGAGAAGGGGGTGGATCATGATCGGCGGCGTCATCCCGGTCCTCTACAGCTACTACGACGCGCGCGGCGCGCTCGATCTCGGCCTGCACGAGCGGCAGCTCGACTGGGCCTTGGCGAAGGGCGCGGCTGGTGTGACCGTGCTGGGGCTCGCCTCCGAAGGGGCGGCACTCACCGCGCAGGAGCGCCGCGCGGTCGTCGACCTGACAGCGCGGCGCCTGCCGGCCGGCGCGCCGCTGCTGGTTACCATGCGCCCCGATGACGACGTGGCGGAGATCGCACGTCTCGTGCTGCGCGCGCGCAGCGAGGTCGGGCTGATCATCCAGATCGGCGCCGATCCGGCGCCGTCGCTCGCCCAGATCGCGCGTATCGCGGCCGACAGCGCGCTCGCGGGAAACGTGAAGCTCGGCCTGCAGCTCGCGCCCGGCCTCATCGACACGGACTTCTCGGCCGCATCGCTCGCCGATCATCCGGACCTGCTGGCGCGCCTGAGCTTCGTCAAGGCGGAGTACAACAGCCTCGAGCTCGATGCTCATCTGCGCGCGCTCGGCCACCCGCTCACGCTCCTCGTCGGCCGCCACGGACAGAACTTGATCGACTATCTCCGCATCGGCTGTGTCGGCGTCATTCCGGGCACCGAGATGACAGTCGCGCTCGGCGCCATCATCCGCGACTGGCATGCGGGCCGAGAGGCCGAGGCGATCGCGGCCCATGGCGTGGTCGCGCCCTATGTCGATTTCGCGATGCAGGACCTCGACACGGTGATCGACGTCGGCCGCGCCGTCATGGCACGCGTCCTCAAAGTGGAGGAGGGCGCCCGCCGCAGGCCCTCGGGCCGCGATGCCGCCGCCATGCGCCGGGCCGTCGATGCCTGGTTTCCGTATTGGCAGGCCCGGATCGAATGCGCGCCCGCGGCGTGATCAGCTCGGAACGAACGGCTTCGCCAGAGATTTATGTTGCATGGCAAAACGACACACGCCGTTTGGGCTCGCCGCCGACCTGGGCGCAGCCATGATCGACACCAGTATCACCCTGTGGTGGCGCTGGCCGATCCTGATGGCCGCGGGCCTGCCGACCAGAAATACGGCCGAGCTGAGCCGCATGGTCACCGAGAAGACCGCCGCCATGACCGCGGGAGTCATTGCGGCGCAGACCGAGGCCATGAAGATCGCGGCCGCGGCCATGACCGGCAAGCGGACCGGGAACGTCCCGGTCGCGATCGCCGGAGCCGCGATCAAGCCCGCGCTCCGCACCGTCAAGGCGAACGCCAAGCGGCTCCGCCGGAAGCGCTGACGCTGCGCGTGGCGCCGCACACCGGCGCGGCTGTTGCTTTCGATTTATTCCCTGCGACTGTGTCCCACGCGGATCTGGACGACCTGCCGCGATTGCACGCGCAACCTGGTCGCTGGATGATGCGAGGGCCGGCCCACCCGGGACGGAACGTGGGGTAACCATGCAAGAGTCGCGGACTCCGGGCACCGCATTATCACAAACCGCCAGCGCCATGCCTTCCGGCTATCGCCTGCGCATGCCTGGACCCGCCGCAGTGCCGGAGCGCGTGCGCGCCGCGACGGCACTCCCCATGCTGTCGCATCGCGGTCCGGAATTTCGCGCGATCTTCGAAGAGGTGACCGATGCGCTGCGCGCGCTGATCGGCACTCGGCATCACGTCTTCATCCTCGGCGCGTCCGGCACGGGCGGCATGGAAGCCGCGCTCGTCAACGTGCTGTCTGCCGGCGACGCGGTGCTGGTGGTGGAGAACGGGCAATTCGGCGAGCGGTTCTCTTCCATTGCCGAGGGCATGTCCGTGGAGCTGGACCGCGTTCAGATCCCGTGGGGCGATGTGCCTGACCCGGCGATAGTCGCGGCACGCGCGAAGGCGAAACGCTATCGCGCCGTGGTCATGGTCCACAACGAGAGCTCCACCGGCGTCGTCGCGGATGTCGCGGCCGTCGGCGCAATGCTGCGCGAGACCGACACGTTGCTGGTGGTCGATTCCGTCAGCGGGGTCGGCGGCGTCGAGATGCGCATGGATGCATGGGGCATCGATGTCCTCGTGACGGCGTCGCAGAAATCGCTAATGTGCCCGCCCGGCCTCGCCATCGCGGCCGTGAGCGAGAAGGCGATGCGCGTGATCGACAGCGCACGCGGCATTCCGCGCTTCTTCTTCGACTTTCGCCGCGCGAAGGCCTCGTTCGACAAGGGGGAGACGCCGTTCACGCCACCCGTGTCGTTGATCCTGGGGCTGCGCGAAGCGCTCGCCATGATCAATGAGGAAGGCTTGGCCGCAGTGCTCGCCCGTCACGCCCGCCTGGCGTCGGCGCTGCGCGCCGGCTTCGAGGCGCTGGGATTTCCGATGTTCGCGAAGGGCCGGCCCCTCTCGCCGACCGTGACGGTCGGCGTGGTCCCGGATGATCTCGACGGGTCTGCGATCGTCCGGCACATGCATGCCAAATATCGGACCATTATCGCAGGGCAGCGTGGCAAGCTGCACAACCGCGTGATCCGCATCGGCACCATGGGATTTGTCGGCCCCGACGATATCCTCGCGGATCTGCACTATCTCGAATGCACACTGCGCGATCTCGGGCGCAAGCCGGCGGCCGGCGCAGGGATCGAGGCTGCCGCCGCGGTGCTGGCCCGGTAAGCGATAGACAAACCGCCGTCTTCGAGTGCAGGCTTGCGGCTCCTGCCGGACCAGGGGCCGGCGAGCCTCCAGGAGGACCGCGATGACTTTCATCTCCCGGCGTGCGGCGCTGACGCTCGGCGCCAGCTTCGGTGTTCTCGGCCTGTCCGGCCTGCCGGCTGCCGCGCAGCAGCGGTTCTTCCGGATCGGAACGGGCGGCACCGGCGGCACCTATTATCCGATCGGCGGCCTCATCGCCAACGCGGTCTCGACCGACAAGATCAACGTGAGCGCGGTCGCGACCAACGGCTCGGTCGCCAACATCAATGGCATTGTCGGCGGCTCGATGGAATCGGGCTTCAGCCAGGCGGACATCAACTCCTGGGCCTACACGGCCACCGGCCTTTACGAGGGCAAGCCGAAGGTCGCGGAATTGCGCGTCATCGCCAACCTCTATCCCGAGAGCGTGCATGTGGTCGTCCGAAAAGGCGGTGGGATGAAGTCGATTGCCGACTTCAAGGGCAAGCGCATCTCCCTCGATGAGCCCGGCTCGGGCACGCTCGTCAATGCACGGGCGTTGCTCGCGGCCCATGGCGTGGGCGAGCGCGACATCAAGCCCGAATACCTCAAGCAGGTGCAATGCGCCGAAAAGCTGAAGGACGGCACGCTCGACGGATATTTCCAGACCACGGGATATCCGCAGGGGACGCTCTCCGAGCTCGCGGCGACCAACGGTTTCGAGCTGCTTGCGATCGAAGGCGACGTCCGTGACAAGATCCTCGCGCAGTACAAATTCTTCGCCAAGGACCGCATCCCGGACGGCGCCTACAAGGACGTGAAGGGCGTCGAGACGATCGCGGTCGGCGCGCAATGGGTGACGTCCGCCAAGCAGCCGGAGGATCTCGTCTACGAGATCACCAAGGCGCTGTGGAACGAGAAGACGCGCACGGCGCTCGATACCGGCCACGCCAAGGGCAAGTCGATCCAGAAGACGACGGCGCTCGAGGGCGTCGGCATCCCGCTGCATCCGGGCGCCGAGAAATTCTACAAGGAGGCGGGCCTCCTGAAATAGCTGACGCGGTTGTGCGGGGGGAAGCATGACGGCGGCGACAGCACCGGGCGAAGCCACAGCACCGGACGAGTCCAAGCTTAGGCAGCTCGAGACCGAGCTCGACGCAGAGATGCGCTTCCGGCCGCTGCTGCCTGCGGCCGGCTGGATCGTTGCTCTCGCGCTGTTCGGTCTCTCGTGCTTCCACTACTACACGGCCGGATTCGGGCTGCTGCAGGAGACGCTGCATCGCGGCATCCATATCTCCTGCGTGCTCGGCCTGATCTTTCTGGTGTTTTCCTGGAGCCGAAAGCGCAACGCGCTGCCGCCCGAGGCCTCCGCTCTCGCGCCGCTTGGCATCGGCCTCGTCGACTGGCTCTGCGCGATCGGGGCAGTGGTCACCAGCCTCTACGTTCCGTATGTGTTTCAGGAGCTCCAGTTCCGGGTCGGCAATCCGGATCCGCTCGACTGGATCATGGGCACGATCATGATCGTGCTCCTGCTCGAAGCGACGCGCCGCAGCGTCGGCTGGCCGCTGCCCGTCATCGCCATCGTGCTGATCGTCTATGCGCTCTACGGTCCGTCGCTGCCCGGAATCCTCGCGCACCCCGGCAACACGTGGAAAAGCGTCGTCAACCACCTCTATCTCACGAGCCAGGGAATCTTCGGCATCGCGCTCGGCGTGGTCGCGACCTACGTGTTCCACTACGTGCTGTTCGGCGTGCTCGCGACCCGCGTCGGGCTCGGCCGCTTCTTCATCGATCTCGCGACGGCGTTGACGGGTCGTTTCTCCGGCGGGCCCGCCAAAGTTTCGATCTTCGGCTCAGCGATGTTCGGCATGATCTCCGGCTCGTCCATTGCCAACACGGTCACGGTCGGCTCGCTCACGATCCCGGCCATGATCCGCATCGGATACGCGCGCCATTTCGCCGGCGCTGTCGAGGCGGCCGCCGCCACCGGAGGCCAGATCACGCCACCGATCATGGGCGCGGCCGCGTTCCTGATGGTGGAATATCTGGCGATCCCTTATCAGACGATCATTCTCGCCGCGGTCGTGCCGGCCTTCATGCATTTCTTCGGCGTGTTCTGCCAGATTCACTTCGAGGCCAAGAAGAGCGGCCTGCGCGGTCTGCCGCGCTCCGAGCTGCCGCGCGCGCGCGATGTCATCGCGCGCGACTGGCCGACCGCGATGCCGCTGGCGGTGCTGCTGACCGTCCTGTTCTCCGACTTCACGCCCTATCTCGCGGCATTCTGGGGCATCACCGGCTGCATCGTCCTCGGCCTCACGGGCCGCAATCCGATCATCGCCATCGCGTTCTTTGCCGCGGTCGCGCTCTGCATCCGGCTCCAGATCCTGACCGAGTGGATCGGATTCGGCTCGATCATCGGCCTCTCGATCGTCGTGTCCGCGTGGCATGTGGTGCGCGACGAGGACGGCAGGGTGCGTCTCGTCGAGATTCTCGATGCCTTCGTGCTCGGCGCGAAATACGCGATCAGTGTCGGCGCCGCCGCCGCCACGGTCGGCATCATCATCGGCATCGTCACCCTGACCGGAGTCGGCTTCAAGCTCTCGACCATCATCACGGGGGCGGCGGCGGACCTCGCCGTAATGTTCGGCAGCGTATTGCCGACGAGCCTTTTCGACGCCAAAGCCATGACCTTGTTCTTCACCCTCGTAATGACCGCGATCGTCTGCATCCTGCTCGGCTGCGGCGTGCCGACTACCGCGAACTATCTGATCATGGTCACCATCGCGGCGCCGGCGCTGGCGATGCTCGGCGTGCCCCAGCTCGTCTCGCACTTCTTCGTCTTCTATTACGGCGTGCTGGCCGACATCACCCCGCCGGTCGCACTCGCCGCCTATGCGGGCGCCAGCATGGCGGCGGCCGATCCCTTCAAGACCGGCAACACCGCCTTCCGCCTCGGTCTGGCCAAGGCGCTGGTGCCCTTCGTGTTCGTCTACTCGCCCTCGATGCTGCTCGTGACCAAGGATTTCACCTGGGCGGCCTTCGTCGAAACCACCGCCGGCTGCATCGTCGGCATCGTCATGCTCGCGGTCGCGCTCACGGGCTACGGGCTCGCGCGCATGCCGAACGTCGAGCGGCTCTGGCTCGGCGCCGCATCGATCCTGGTGATATCGCCGAACCGTGCCGCGACGCTCGTCGGGCTCGCGATGTCCGTGCCCGTTCTGCTGCGTCAGCTTCTGGCATGGCGCGCCGCGCGAGTGCCGCGCGCGCAAGGGCAGGCGCCGGGGTAGTCCCACGGTTGCACGGCCGTGCTTGGATCAGCGCGGGCATAGAGTGTCAGAAAAGCAAAAGGGCGGCCGAAGCCGCCCTTCCGATGTTCATCGCGTGACGTGAGCCCTTACGAACATCCCGTCGTGCTGCCGCACGTGTCGCACTTCATGCAGGTGCCGTTGCGCACCAGCGTGAAGTTGCCGCATTCGCCGCAGGCTTCGCCTTCGTAGCCCTTGGCGCGGGCTTCGGCGCGCTTCTCGGCGGCCGCGCTCTTGGCGTGGGTGCGGGCATCGGACCAGTTGAGCGCGTCGATGGCGGTCTTGAGCGCAGGCTCGGAGATCTCCGCCTTCATCAGCGCGGCCTGGCCGCCATGGGCGACCGTGCTTCCGGCTGCGAGCGAGGTGACGTTGCCGCCGCCGGTCGCCGGCGCCGTGCCGGTGGCGCGCGCGTCGGCGCCGCCGCTCATCACGACGAGCTTGTCTGCGCGGGAGCGGGTGAGGCCCTTCGACAGATACTTGTTCGCCGCCGACGGCTTGCCTTCCTCGACGCCCTTGCCGAGGGAGTCGAAGCCGGCCTCGCTCGGCTCGACATGCGCGAGATCGAAGCGCGACTGGTACGAGACCGCGAGCTCGCGGAACACGTAGTCGAGGATCGAGGTCGCGTATTTGATCGAGTCGTTGCCCTGCACCGGGCCCTGCGGCTCGAAGCGCGTGAACGTGAAGGCGTCCACATATTCCTCGAGCGGCACGCCGTATTGCAGGCCGAGCGACACCGCGATCGCGAAGTTGTTCAGGAGCGAGCGGAGCGCCGCGCCTTCCTTGTGCATGTCGATGAAGATCTCGCCGAGGCGGCCGTCATCGTATTCGCCGGTGCGCAGATAGACCTTGTGGCCGCCGACGACGGCCTTCTGGGTGTAGCCCTTGCGCCGGTCGGGCATGCGCTCGCGCTCGCGGATCACCGTGACGCGCTCGACCACCTTCTCGACGATCTTCTCCGAGAGCGCCGCGGCGCGCGCCGCCGCCGGCTTATCGATGAAGGCCTCGACGGCGTCGTCCTCGTCCTCCTCGTCGGCGATGAGCTGGCTCTGCAGCGGCTGCGAAAGCTTCGAGCCGTCGCGGTAGAGGGCATTGGCCTTGAGCGCGAGCTTCCAGGAGAGGAGATAGGCCGCCTTGCAGTCGTCGACCGTCGCCTCGTTCGGCATGTTGATGGTCTTGGAGATCGCGCCCGAGATGAAGGGCTGCGCCGCCGCCATCATGCGGATGTGGCTCTCGACCGAGAGATAGCGCTTGCCGATGCGGCCGCACGGATTGGCGCAGTCGAACACCGGATAGTGCTCGGGCTTGAGGTGCGGGGCGCCTTCCACCGTCATGGCGCCGCAGACGTGGACGTTCGCGGCCTCGATCTCGCGCTTGCCGAAGCCGAGCCAGGCGAGCAGGTCGAAGGTCGGGGAGGCGAGCTCCTCGGCCGGCACGCCGAGCTCGTCGCGGCAGAAGGCTTCGCCGAGCGTCCATTTGTTGAACGCGAACTTGATGTCGAAGGCGGTCGGCAGCGCCTTGTCGACCTTGGCGATGGCTTCGTCCGTGAAGCCCTTCGCGCGCAGCGTCGAGTGGTTGATCGCCGGCGCCTGTGCGAGCGAGCCGTGGCCCACCGCATAGGCCTCGATCTCGGCGATGTCGGCCTCCGAGTAGCCCAGCGCCCGCAGCGCTTCGGGCACCGCGCGGTTGATGATCTTGAAGTAGCCGCCGCCCGCGAGCTTCTTGAACTTCACCAGCGCGAAGTCGGGCTCGATGCCGGTGGTGTCGCAGTCCATGACGAGGCCGATCGTGCCGGTCGGCGCGATCACGGTCGCCTGCGCGTTGCGGTAGCCGTTCTTCTCGCCGAGCTCGAGCGCGCGGTCCCACGCCTTGCGAGCGTGCTCGATCATGCGCTGGTCCGGGCAGGCCGTCCCGTCGAGCCGCACCGGCGGCGTGTTGAGCTTCTCGTAGCCGGTCTTCTCACCATGGGCTGCGCGGCGGTGATTGCGCATCACGCGCAGCATGTGCTCGCGGTTCTTCTTGAAGCCCGGGAAGGTGCCGAGCTCGCCCGCCATCTCGGCCGAGGTCGCATAGGAGATGCCGGTCATGATCGCCGAGAGCGCGCCGCAGATCGCGCGGCCTGCCTCGGAGTCGTAGGAGATGCCCGACGACATCAGGAGGCCGCCGATATTGGCGTAGCCGAGGCCGAGCGTGCGGTACTCATAGGAGAGCTGCGCGATCTGCTTCGACGGGAACTGCGCCATCAGCACCGAGATCTCGAGCACGACGGTCCACAGCCGGATCGTGTGCTCGTAGCCCGCGATATCGAACTGCTTGGTCTTCGGATCACGGAAGGTGAGCAGATTGATCGAGGCGAGATTGCACGCCGTGTCGTCGAGGAACATGTACTCCGAGCACGGGTTCGAGGCGCGGATCGGCCCCGAAGCCGGGCAGGTGTGCCAGTCGTTCACGGTGGTGTGGAACTGCAGGCCGGGATCCGCGCAGGCCCAGGCCGCGTAGGAGATCTTCTCCCACAGCTCGCGCGCCTTCACGCTCTTCGCGATCTTGCCGGGCTTGGTGCGCCAGGTGAGGTCCCAGTCGCCGTCCGCCTCGACGGCCTTGAGGAACTCGTCGGTGAGCCGCACCGAGTTGTTCGAGTTCTGGCCCGAGACCGTCAGATACGCTTCCGAATCCCAATCCGTGTCGTAGATCGGGAAATGGATGTCGGTGTAGCCCTGCTTGGCGAACTGGATCACGCGCTTGATGTAGTTGTCGGGCACGTGGTTGCGGCGCGCAGCCTTGATCTCGCGGCGCAGCGCAGGGTTCTTCTCGGGATCGAAGCAGTCGTCGTCCGAGCCCTCGCAGTTCACGCAGGCCTTGATGATGGCGCGCAGGTGCTTCTGGTTGATCTTCGAGCCGGTCACTAGGTTCGCGACCTTCTGCTCCTCCATCACCTTCCAGTCGATGTACTGCTCGATGTCCGGATGATCGACGTCGACCACGACCATCTTGGCGGCGCGACGCGTGGTGCCGCCCGACTTGATGGCGCCGGCCGCGCGGTCGCCGATCTTGAGGAAGCTCATCAGGCCCGACGACTTGCCGCCGCCCGAGAGGCGCTCGCCCTCGCTGCGCAGGCGCGAGAAGTTGGTGCCCGTGCCCGAGCCGTATTTGAACAGGCGCGCCTCGCGCACCCACAGGTCCATGATCCCGCCTTCGTTGACGAGATCGTCCTCGATCGACTGGATGAAGCAGGCGTGCGGCTGCGGATGCTCGTAGGCCGACTTCGACTTGGTCAGCTTGCCGGTCTGGAAGTCGACGTAGAAATGGCCCTGGCTCGGCCCGTCGATGCCATAGGCCCAGTGCAGGCCCGTGTTGAACCACTGCGGGCTGTTGGGCGCGACCATCTGCATCGCGAGCATGTAGCGGAGCTCGTCGAAGAACGCGCGCGCGTCCGCCTCGCTCTCGAAATAGCCGCCCTTCCAGCCCCAATAGGTCCAGGTGCCGGCGAGCCGGTCGAACACCTGCTTGGCCGAGGTCTCGCCCACGGTCTCGGTCGACTCGTCGGCCGGCGCCGAGCGCCACAGCCACGACGGGACGGTCTCTTCCTCGACCTTCTTCAGGTTCTTAGGGATGCCGGCCTTGCGGAAATACTTCTGCGCCAGAACGTCGGCGGCGACTTGCGACCAGGACGACGGGACCTCCACGTCGTCCGCGCGGAAGACCACCGAGCCATCCGGATTTCGGATCTCGGATGCCGTCAGTCGGAATTCGATCTCCGCGTAGGGAGACTGGTCTTCTTTGGTGAACCGCCGCTCGATCCGCATTCTTGTGCCCCATTTGGGTCGGAAAGCCCTGCGGGATGCCCCGCTAATGTAAGCCGCCGACACGTTTTCTGCGACGCGCGCTGTCCCCAGCGTCGCGCCTTTTCCCACCGGTTTGACCCGGCTCTGTTTGCCTCGTCCCTGTATGCCCGGCGTTGCGCGACGCCGGGTCGTGCTGGCGGTGGCCCGGCCGTCCCGCCGGGACACAAATTCCCTGTCCGCCATATCCTGTGGGAGCCGGCGGAGCGGTGGTTCGTGATCCTGTTCGGGAGCGTCCAGCAGGGTAACTGAACTCTCCCCGCCGCACGCCCGAACGCTAGACCCGATCCCGCGCGCTCGTCAAGAACTAGCGTGCGAGTCTGAATCAAACGCTAAATGTGGTGGGAGGGCTGTGAATTCCGGGGAGGGAATCGCGTGCGCCGCGGGAAGTATCGGATATCAGCGCGGGATTCGAAAGCGGTTCCTGTCGCGCGCGCGTCATGCGGTCGTCGCTGATCCGTCATGTCCGAACAAGAAGGAGGGCAAATGGTATCAAATAACCTCCTGAGAGGGCCTCCCTAAGCACTCGACCGGACCGATTCCGCGGTGAGTTCCGGCTCCTCACGCAACGGCATTTCCTGGGCCGCGAACGGTATCAAGGTGGGTCGCGAGACAAGAAATCGCCGTGCCATGGGCGCGAATCTCGTGCGCGCTTCGAGTCGACTCACGCGCGCCGTTGAGTCGCCGTTTCCGACTCGCATGGATGCATCTTCCGCGCGCGCCGTTGCGATTCTGCGTCCATCTCGTCGCCGGCTTCGTCCCGAGCGAACGTGCTGTCACGAACTGCAAAAGCGGCCGCTGTCGGTGCGAACTGGACTTCACCGCTAGCTGGTGGCAATACCGGCCAAATTCTTCGCCGACCGATGGATGGCCATGAAGACATTCTTGCTGAAGCTCTTCACGTGGTGGAACGGCCAGACTTTCGGCACGCAGCTCTGGACCTCGCTCTATGGCGAGTTCGTCGGCGAGGACGAGTTCGGCAATCGCTACTACCGGACCAAGGGCGGCCGCATCGATCCGACGCTCGGCTTCGAACGGCGCTGGGTCGTGTACAACGGCTACGCGGAGGCCTCCGCGATCCCGCCGTCCTGGCACGGCTGGATGCATCACCAGGTCGACGTGCCGCCGACGATCGAGAAGGTGACGCCGCGGCCCTGGTGGAAGCCGCATCGCCAGAACCTCACGGGCACGCCCGGCGCCCATCGCCCGAGCGGCTCGACGCTGGCGCAAGGCCGCCGGCCGAAGGCGACTGGCGACTACAAGGCCTGGACGCCGGGCCGTTAGCGCACGAAAGCGCGCCATCCAAGGCATTCAGCGGACAGGCTGTCGCCCTTCCGCCGCCGTATTCAGCGTGTTAACCAGCCGCACGTCGGTCGGGGCTAAGCTGGACCGATCCTCCGAGCATGGCTTGATGATTCGACACTCGCTCGCCGCCGCTTTGATCGCAGCTCTCGGCGCGATCCTTCATGCTGAGCCGGCGTCGGCGCAGTTCGGCTCGATCTTCGGCGACCCGCCGCCGCGGCCGCCCGGCAATGTCGGTCCGCCGATCGAGGACGATCGCTATCAGGGCCGCGTCTACCGTCCCGAGGGACTGCCGCCGCAGCCGCAGCAGACCTGGCCCGGACAGCAGCAGCCTTATCCGCCGCAGGCCGGACGCCCGTTGCCGCCGCCCCCAGGGCAACCCTATCCGGGTCAGCAGCCCTATCCGGGCCAGCAGCCCTATCCGGGACAGCAGCAGCCCTATCCGGGACAGCCGAGTCAGCAGGCTGGCCAGCCGCCGGCCGGTCAGCAGCCCGGCGGCTGTGTCTTATACAAATCTCCGAGCCCAC
>JAEYAU010000269.1 GCA_023404705.1 Pseudomonadota bacterium | reverse complement strand
CCCCCCCCCCCCCCCCCCCCCCCCCCCCCCCCCCCCCCCCCCCCCCCCCCCGAGCCGGGATCAATAACCCCGGTGGTCAAGATGCGGACATACAGGGGTTATGGATCCCGGCTCTCGCTCCGCTCGGCCGGAATGACGAGCGGAGTTGCGTCTCGCCGAGGCGTTTCATGAGCTTCACCGTCGCCATCGTGGGTCGGCCCAATGTGGGCAAGTCGACGCTGTTCAACCGGCTGGTCGGCCGGCGTCTCGCGCTGGTCGACGACCGCCCCGGCGTCACGCGCGACCGGCGCGAGGGCGAGGCGCGGCTCGGCCATCTCGAGTTCACGATCGTCGACACCGCGGGCCTCGAGGAAGCGCCGGCCGAAAGCCTGTCGGGCCGCATGGTCGGCCAGACCGAGGTCGCGATCGATCAGGCCGACGCCGTCTTCTTCATGATCGATGCGCGCAGCGGCCTCACGCCGACCGACCGCGCCTTCGCGGCGATCGTGCGCCGCTCCGGCAAGCCCGTGATCCTGGTCGCCAACAAGAGCGAAGGCAAAGCGGGCGAAGCGGGCGCCATGGAGGCCTATGCGCTCGGCCTCGGCGATCCGGTCGCGGTTTCGGCCGAGCACGGCGAGGGCATGGGCGATCTCTATGAGGCTTTGCGCGAGGCATTGCCCGAGCAGACCGCGCCCCCGCCCGACGAGGACGAGGACGAGACCGCTGAGGATGAAGCCGCCAGCCGCCCGATCCGCGTCGCCGTGGTCGGCCGCCCGAACGCCGGCAAGTCCACGCTGATCAACCGGTTGATCGGCGAGGAGCGCCTGCTCACCGGTCCCGAGGCTGGCATCACGCGCGACTCCATCTCGGTCGATCTCGTCTGGCAGGACCGGCCGTTCAAGCTGTTCGACACCGCGGGCCTGCGCCGCAAGGCGCGCATCGAGGAGAAGCTCGAGAAGCTTTCGGTCTCCGACGCGCTCAACGCCATCCGCTTCGCCGACGTCGTCATCGTGCTGATGGATGCCGAGACGCGCTTTGAGGAGCAGGATCTGCGCATCGTCGATCTGATCGTGCGCGAAGGCCGCGCGCTCGTGATCGGCATGAACAAGTGGGACCTCACCGAGCGCAAGCCCGGCGCCATCAAGAAGCTGCGCGAGGAGACCGACCACTGGCTGCCGCAGGTGCGCGGTGTCCCCGTGATCGCGGTCTCGGGCCTCTACGGCGACGGCCTCGATCGCCTGATGCAGGCCGCCGTCGAGGCGCACGAGGTCTGGAACCGGCGCATCCCGACCAACGCGCTCAACCGCTGGCTCGTGCCCGCGATCGACGCGCATCCGCCGCCCGCCGTCTCGGGCCGCCGCATCCGCATCAACTACATCACGCAGCCGAAGGCGCGGCCGCCGACCTTCGTCCTGTTCTGCACGCGCGCCGACGCGATCCCCGAAGCCTATCTGCGCTATCTCGTGAACGGCCTGCGCGAGGCCTTCGATCTGCCCGGCGTGCCGATCCGCATGACGCTCCGCGAGAAGAAGAACCCTTACGCGGACAAGAAGTCCTGACGCAGGAGTGGCGGTGGGTGCCGGTCAGTTCGGCGCGACGTCGCCGGCCAGGCTGATCGAATTTACGATCGTCTTCACCTTGGCGCCTGCTTCCAGGGTCCGGTGAACCGGACATTTGTCGGCGATCTCGTGGAGCTTGGCGGCGAGGTCAGCCGGAACGTCGCCCTCAACCGATACGATGCGCTCGAAGCGGTCGATCTTGCCGCCGCCGGCCCGCTCGGCGTCGCTGCATTCGGCGCAGTCCTTGGCATGAATCTTGGCATGGCTGACGTCCACGCTGATGCGGCCGAGAGTCAGCTTCTTGTGATCCGCATAGAGACGCAGCGTCATCGACGTGCAGGCTCCGAGCGCCGCTGAGAGGAGATCGTACGGGGAGGGACCCGAATCGAGCCCGCCGACGCTCGCCGGCTCGTCCGCGAACAGCCGGTGGCGGCCGGCCTGCACGGCATTCTGGAATTTTCCTGCGCGGGTCTCGGCAACCCGGACATGCTCGATGGGCGCTTCGCCCTGCGGCGCGTCGCCCGCGATGTAGCGCGAGAGCCATCCGGTGATCACCCGGGCCGCGAAGCTCGCGTCCTCGGCCCGCGTCAGCAGGTGGTCGGCGGTGTCGAGCGAGACGAAGCTCTTGGGATGCTTGGCCGCCAGAAAGATCTCGGCCGCATTGTCGATGCCGACCGTTTCGTCGCGCGGCGCGTGCAGGACCAGAAGCGGCTTCTTTATCGTCGCGACCGCTTCGTGGATGCGCCGGCCCCGCACGTCCTCGACGAACTGCCTGTCGATGCGGAATCTTCGTCCCGCAAGCTCGACATCGGCCATGCCATGCCTTTCGATCTCCTCGAGACTGGTCCCGAAATTGTGCAGCACATGGCTCGCATCCGCCGGCGCGCCGATCGTGACGGCGGCACGCAGCTCCGGAATGCTTCCCGCCATGGCGAGCACCGCCGCTCCGCCGAGCGAATGGCCGATCAGCACCGACGGCGCCGCGAAGTGGTCGCGCAGATAATCGGCCGCTGACACGAGATCGGCGACGTTGGAGGAGAAATTGGTGGAGGCGAACTCGCCCTCGCTCGAGCCGAGTCCCGTGAAGTCGAAGCGCAGAACCGCAATCCCTTCGCGCGCCAGCTCGGCACCGATCCGACGCACCGCGGCAAGATCCTTCGAGCAGGTGAAGCAATGCGCAAAGATCGCATAGGCGCGCACCGGCCCGTTCGGCAGGTCGAGCCGCGCGGCCAATGTCGCGCCGGAGTGGCCGGGGAATTCAAGCCGCTGGGTCGTGGACGTCATGGCGAGTCCCCCATTTTCTTGTGGAGTCGGGCCGGCGTGCGGGCGATAACGCCGACATCGCAAGCTTCGACCGCAGCGAGCTCGGAACACCCTCGCGTGCGAAGCTCATCACTCCATCCCATTCGGAAGCGCGCATGCGCCGCCGAGTCCGCCCGCAGGGGCAGAAGATGCCGCCGAGCCCGGCACCAGCAATGATGTGTAGCACGAGCCTCATCACGGCCGCTATCACGCGCGGGTCCAAGCCGCATGAGCCGGCGCCGAAGGTCCTGTCCTTCATCATCGCGCCGCAGCCCGGGAGCCTGTCGTGAACGATCGCGAGCCGCATGCTCCGCAGCACGGCGCCGTCTCACACGGCCGCGCCGCATTCGGCTTCGTCTTCGTCACGGTGTTGCTCGACATGATCGCGCTCGGGATCATCATCCCGGTGCTGCCGGGACTGATCGTCGGCTTCATGGGCGGCGACACCGCGCGCGGCGCCGAGATGTTCGGCCTGTTCGGCACCGCCTGGGCGCTGATGCAGTTCCTGTTCTCGCCGACGCTCGGCGCGCTCGCGGACCGCTTTGGCCGCCGTCCCGTGATCCTCGCCTCCAATCTCGGCCTCGGCCTCGACTACATCCTGATGGCCCTCGCGCCTTCGCTCGCCTGGCTCTTCCTCGGCCGCGTGATCTCCGGCGTCACCTCGGCCAGCATCACGGCGGGCTTCGCCTATGTGGCCGACGTGACGCCGCCCGAGAAGCGCGCCGCGCGCTTCGGCCTGCTCGGCGTTGCCTTCGGCGCCGGCTTTGTATTGGGTCCAGCACTTGGCGGATTGGCGGGAGGCGTCGATCCCCGCCTGCCGTTCTGGATCGCCGCTATCTTGAGTCTCCTCAACACGCTCTACGGCCTGTTCATCCTCCCCGAGTCGCTGCCGCCATCGCGGCGCGCACCCTTCGCCTGGCGCAAGGCGAACCCGCTCGGCGCGCTCGCACTGCTCGGCCGCCATCGCGAGCTCACCGGCCTCGCTACGGTGAGCTTCCTCGCGAGCCTCGCGCATGCGGTGCTTCCCTCGCTCGGCGTGCTCTATATGAGCTATCGCTACGGCTGGGACGAGCGCACCATGGGCCTCGTGCTGGCGCTCGTCGGCATCTGCAGCATCGTGGTGCAGGGCGGTCTGATCGGCCCCGTGGTGCAGCGCTTCGGCGAGCGCCGCGCCATGCTCATCGGTCTCGCTTTCGGCGTCGCCGGCATGTCGATCTACGGCCTCGCGCCCAACGGCGCGACGTTTCTCGCCGGCATCCCGGTCCAGGCCCTCTGGGGCTTCGCCAGCGCCGCCGGCCTCGCCCTCATGAGCCACCGCCTCGGCCCCGACGAGCAGGGCGCATTACAAGGCGCCAACGCCAGCCTCATGGGCATCGCCAACCTGATCGGGCCAGGGCTGTTCACTCTCGTGTTCGCACAGGCGATCGGCGGCAGCTGGCAAGTGCCGGGCGCGCCGTTTCTGCTGGCCGCGGTGTTGCTCGCGGCAGCGATGGGGATTGGGTGGCGGGCGACGCGGGCCGGCTAAGGGGCTCGGCGTCGCCGTCCCATAGCAGCGGCTCGTGTGGACAACGTGGACTTCCGACAAAGGCCGGACGCGGTCGAGGCATGCTGGATGTCCAGAAGGTCACCCGTGTGCCGCCAGGAGCTTGCCGAGGTCACGCGCTGCCTCCATGAAGAGGTGCGCGACGGGACTAAGGGTGCGGTTCTTCAGCGTCAGAATCGCCATCGTGCTTGGACGATGGGGCAGCACGATCGGCAGCGCCTTCAGCCCGAACTCCCTGGCCCGCAGATAAATCAGCGAGTTCGGCATGATGCTGATGTGCCGGCCGGCCCTGAGCAAGTTCACATTCACGGGTATCGAATAGGTCGTGACGGCTGGATCGGGGAGTTCGACGCCGCTGCCGGCGAAGGCCTCGCGGATCAAAGCGCCTACGACGCCGTCGTAGGGCGGGATCGCCCACGGCTCGCCCGCGAGATCGGATAGACGCACCACGCGACGACGTGCCCAGGGACTGGTTGTCCCGACGACCACGCGAAGCGGGTCATTGAACAGGGCTTCGGCCTCAATGTCGGGTTCGGGACACGGAATGGCCGAGCGCGCAAGGATCATGTCGGCCTTGCGCGCGCGCAGTTCACGCTGCTTGAGCGTAGTGGTGTCGGCCTCTTCGACGTGGAAGCGCAAACCGGGATGACGTCGGCCCACGCGCTCGATGAGAGCTGACGCAAAGCCAATCGCGATCGGCTGAACGCATCCGATCCGTATCTCTCCGGCGTTCGGATCGGTCATGTGACGGAGCTGCTTCAAGCTTTGGCGCAACTCGTCGAACACGGCCGTGCCGCCGTTCAGGAGCGTACGGCCGTAGATCGTCGGCTCGACGCCGGTCGGGGTGCGATCGAGCAATCGCACGTTCAGCATGCGCTCCAGTGCCGCGATGGCCTTGGAGACGGCGGGCTGGGAAATGTTGAGAGAGGATGCCGCACGCGCCATGCTGCCGCGCTGGACCACGGCCTCCAATAGGCGCAGGTCGCTCAGCTTCAGGCGGCGCAAAATGGGATCGGACCGGTCCATGGGCAGCCCTATGAATTCTGGTTATGCCGACAGCACGATATAGAAATTGAGCCTATAGGGGTAGCGCTGTAGAACACATCCGTCGGTGACTGCGCAGTCGTTCGGCATCTTGGTTCCAGCCAGAGGGACGGAACATGATGAGAATGATGCAACGAAGGTGGCGTTTCACGTTCGCAATTCTCGCGGTCTGCGCATGCGGTACCGGGCAGAGCGTTGCGCACGACTACCCGGCGCGCCCGGTCACGATCATCGTGCCGGCCGGGGCGGGCGCCAGCCCGGACGTGATCACGAGGATCGTGGCGGAACGGCTGAGCCAGGTCTGGGGACAGCAGGCGGTGATCAGCAACCGACCGGGGGGTGGCGGCATGATCGCCACGCAGGCCATGGCGGGAGTCGAGCGCGACGGATACACGCTGTTCATGCCGGTCGCCTCGACCTTGACGGTGATGCCCGAGCTGCAACCGAAGCTGCCGATCGATCTCGACCGCGACCTCGTGCCGATCGGCCTCCTCGGCGTTCAGCCGATGATGATCGCGGTGAACCGCGCGCTTGGCATCAACTCGTTGTCGGAGCTCGTTGCGCGGGGGAAGAGCCGCCCCACCGATCTGCTCGTTGGCGCGGGGCGTGGCACAATTCCGCACATGGCGTGGGAGATGTTCCGCATTCGCGCCGAGATCGACGCGACGTTCGTGCCATATCCGAGTATCGCACGTGCGGTTCAGGATGCGATCGGCGGAACGGTAAATCTTATTGTCGATAGCCCAGCGGGTCTCGCTCCTGCGCTACAGTCCGGCACCCTGAAGCCGCTTGCAGTCGCGGCGTCAGCCCGGTTGCCGAATTATCCGGATGTCCCCACGGTCGCCGAGGCAATGCCGTCGCTGGGAGCCTTCGAAGCGGGCGGCTGGTTCGCGTTGATGGCGCCCGCCGGGACGCCGGAGCCGGTCCTGAGCAAACTCCGCGCTGATCTACGCGCGGTCCTTGGTCAAGGCGAATTGAAGCAGCGTTACGAGGCGCTCGGTACCTACGTGCGGCTGCTTTCGCCGACGGAAACCGCAGTCTTCATCCGGACCGAGCGCGATCGTTGGCGGCCAATCGTCCGCCAGGTCGGCGCCGCGCAATAGAGCGGGCGGGCCCGATCATGCTGGCAGGACAACCAAGCCGGACCCTGCTCGGGCCCGCCATTCGGCGCGCTGCACATCAGCTGCTCGACGTGCCGTTGATCTTCCGGGATCCAATTGCAGTCGGACTGGTGCCGGAGGCAAGTGAAGAGGCGATCCGTTCTCGTGCCGCCGAACATCAGACTCAGGAATCGCTGCTGCTGCGCTCGCTGTTCGCGCTGCGCAGCAGGTTTGCCGAGGATCGGTTGCGCGAAGCGGCCAGTCGTGGCGTTCGTCAGTACCTGATCTTTGGCGCAGGTCTCGACACCTTTCCGTGGCGCCAGCCCGACTATGCGCGCGACATGCGCATCTTTCTGACCGACCACGTCTCGACCTTGATCTGGACACAGGTGAAGTTCTGGGAACGGGGACTGCCGAAGCCAAGCAATGTCACTTTCGTTCCGCTCGACCTCGAGCAGGGCGGCACGAGAGAGGCACTCGCGCAATCCGGTTTTGATCCTCAGGCGGCCGCCTTCTGCTCCATGCTCGGTGTGACTCAGTATCTGGAGCGGTCTTCGGTGGAGGAGCTGTTGCGGTTTGTCGCCTCGCTCGGGGACGGCAGTGAGATCGTGTTCTCCTATGTACCGCATGCTGACGATCTTGCGAGGATCGACCGGCAGTTTGCGGGCGCCTGGGCTGAGCGGGGTGCGTGGTTGGGAGAGCCGTGGAAAACCCGGTTCGCTATGGATGAATTGGCCGCGGTTCTTGGCCACATCGGATTCGCCGACATCGTCCACCTCACACCGGAGCGCGCCGAGCAGGTCTATTTCGGCAGCCGGCAGGACGGATTGCGCGCCCCTGAATGGGAGCAACTGATCGCTGCCGCGACCTAGCAAAAGAGAAATGATTTCTGCTTTCCAGAAAACAAAGTTCTTGCCAAGACGCCCGGCACGCGCATACTCGCCTCACTCCTGCTCATGAGGGCGCCGACCGGTCTCGCCGCGACGGAGCAAGGAGACGGCCGCAGCAGTTTCGCGCTGATCAGGCGGAGATGCGGGCCGTGGTGGAGCGCCTAGAGGCGCAGGGGTCCCCGGCTCTAATAGGGACCCCGGGCGGCGCCGGCAATAATAGCGCAGCCCTGGTCGGAGAAAGCCCGGCCACGTTCCGGCCCGCACAGCCGGGACACAAGCCCGCTCGGCACAAAAGCGGGCTGGCGCCTCTCGGCGCTCCATCCCCCTCGGGGGCAAGGCTCAACCAACCTCCGGGCGCAAAGCGCCGCGGAGATGAAGGTGCTTTCTTCGTAGGGTGTGCTCGGCGTGCCGAGGAGTTCGCGATGGGCTCATGCGTCGACCAGCCGTGCGCACGCGTGCTGACGCGCCGGACGCGTGCGCTCGGCGCGATCGGAGTCAGCGCGCTTATTCGAAGAGCCTCGGCGCGCCGAGCACACCCTACGCGCGCCTCACGCCGGGGGATGAAACGCGAGAAACGTCTTGTCCGGGTAATTGTAGAGCCGGCCGTTGTGCGTGCAGCCGGGCAGGCACAGCTCCAAAATCTTCTCCGCGACCTGCTCGGGCGTGTCGAGGGTCATCGGGTCTTCGCCCGGCATCGCCTGGGCGCGCATCTTGGTGCGGATGGGGCCAGGGTTGAGGAGATTGACGCGGATCGCGGTCGTCTCGTTCTCGCTCGCATAGGTGCGCGCGAGCATCTCGACCGCGGCTTTCGAGATCGCGTAGGGACCCCAATAGGCGCGGCCGCGCCAAGCGGCGCCCGAGGTGAGCATGACGACGCGGCCGGCGTCGGACTGCTTGAGCAGCGGATCCATGCTGCGGATCAGGCGCCAGTTGGCCGTCACGTTGACGGTCATCACCTGATCCCAGTCCATCGGCGAGACATGGCCGAGCGGGGAGAGCGGGCCGAGCACGCCCGCATTGCCGACCAGCACGTCGAGCCGGCCGTAGCGCTCGTTGAGCGCGGCGCCGAGGCGGTCGATGCCGTCGAAGTCCTTCAGGTCGAGCGGCACCAGCGTCGCGGGCTCGCCGACCTGTGTCTTATACACATATCCGAGCCCAC
>JAEYAU010000246.1 GCA_023404705.1 Pseudomonadota bacterium | reverse complement strand
GCGGCCCTGTTCATCGGCGTCGCGCTGCCGACCGACAAGATGGTGCGGCTGCATCCCTATCAGTACACGCACTTCAACATGATCGCGGGCGGCGTGCGCGGCGCCAACGACCGCTACATGCTGGACTACTGGGGCCTCGCCTTCGCGCAGGCCGCGCGTGAGCTGCGCGAGACGCTGGCGAGCCACGAGCTCGCCCTCCCCGCCGGACGGCGCTGGCGCGTCGCGCTGTGCGGCCCGCATCCGGCCGCGCGCGTCGAGCTCGGACCGGGCTTCGAGCTCGTCAACAGCACCATCAATGCGGATTTCGCCATGGTGCTGGGCGAATACTACTGCCGCGAGCTCAACGCGCCGGTCTATGTCGAGGTCGAGCGCGAAGGCGTAGTGTATGCTCGCGTCTACAACATCCGCGGCCGGACGATCGGCACGATCACACGGTAAGCGGATCGCCGCAGGGTGTGCTCAGCGCGCCCCGAGCCACCTCTGTCGGATGAGGACTATGATCGCGCTGAACGCACCACGGTGCGCTCGGCGGATCATCGCTCATCGCACAATCGGAAGACCCGGGCCGCCGAGCACACCCTACGAAGCAGGCCCAGTCACCCGTGCGCGTAGGCCCAGTAGAGCTCGCGCGCCTTGCGGTACATCGGGCCGGGCTGCAGCGAGCGCTCGCCGATCCGGATCACGGGCATCACCTTGATGTAGTTGCCGCTCGAGAACACCTCGTCGGCGCTCTCGAAGTCCGAATAGCGCAGCGTGGTCTCCTGCACCGTGATGCCCGCGTCGCGCATGAGCTTGATCACGCGCTGGCGCGTGATGCCGTTCAGAAACGTGCCGTTGGCGGCCGGCGTGTAGACCACGCCGTCCTTGGCGTAGAAGATGTTGGCGGTGCCGAGCTCGGCGACATTGCCCAGCATGTCGCAGACGATGCAGTTGTCGAAGCCGCGCGACTTCGCCTCGAACAGGGCGCGCGCATTGTTGGGATAGAGGCAGCCCGCCTTGGCGTCGACCGGCATGCATTCGAGCGTCGGACGCCGGAAGGGCGAGAGCGTCACCGAGATGCCGGCCGGCTCCGGCATCGGCGCCTCGTACATGGTCAGGCACCAGCGCGTCGACTCCGGATCGGGCGGCACCGCGTAGGGTCCGCTGTGCTCGGCCCAGTACATCGGGCGGATATAGAGCGCGGCGTCGCGGTCGAAGCGCTTGAGGCCGTCCTTGACGAGGCCGAGCCAGGTGTCGGTCGAGGTCACGGGCTTGAGGAACAGCTTCTTCGCCGAGTCGTTCACGCGCGCACAGTGCAGGTCGATGTCCGGCGTCACGCCCTCGAAAGCGCGGCCGCCGTCGAACACCGAGGAGCCGAGCCAGGTCGCGTGGCTGCGCACACCGAGGATCGGCAGGTTCCCCTCGTGCCAGTCCCCGTCATAGAACGTCCAGGTCTTCGACCAGCCATTCGCGGCCGTCATCGGCGCCTCCTCGCATAGTTTTTCGGCGCCACTCTACGGCAGCCGGCACGCCCGCGCACAATGAAATTCGCTGATCCGCGCACCACGCATGGTTGATCTGACCAGGGGATTTTGCGCCCGCGAAGGGCCTCTGGCACGATCGCGCGGCAAGACGGGAGCACTAGATGGCCACAACTTACGTGTTCGACGCCTATGGCACGTTGTTCGACGTTCACGCCGCGATCGGGCGGCATCGCGCCGCCGTGGGGCCGGACGCGGACCGCTTCTCGGAGATCTGGCGCACCAAGCAGCTCGAATACACCTGGACGCTGACGCTTGCCGGCCAGTATGTCGAGTTCTGGACGCTCACCGAGCGCGCGCTCGACTACGCGTTCGGCCGCTTCCCGTCCGTCGATCGCGCGCTCAAGCAGCGGCTGCTCGATGCCTATTTCGAGCTCGACGCCTTTCCGGATGCACGCGCGACGCTCGCCGCGCTCAAGCAGCAAGGCGCCGCCACAGCGATCTTATCCAATGGCTCGCCGCGCATGCTCGCGGGCGCGGTCGACGGTGCGAAGCTCGGCGACACGCTCGACGCGGTGCTCTCGGTCGATACGGTGCGCATGTACAAGCCGCGCGTGGAGGTCTACCGGCTCGTCACCGACACGATGAAGGTCGCGGCTCGCGAGGTGGTGTTCGTCTCCTCCAACCGCTGGGACGTGATGGGCGCCGCGCAGTTCGGCTTCCGCGTCGTGTGGGTGAACCGCGCGAAGCTGCCGGACGAGTATCCCGAGCACGCGCCGTTCGCAGTGGTGCCCGATCTCGCGACGCTGCCGACGCTCGCAGCATAGCGCTACAGCGCCGGGAACCCGACTCTCGCAACGGAACCAGTGCAAGCAGCGCGCGGTTGTCAGGCGACCCTGTCGTGACTGGCAACCGCCATGACCTACAAACGTCTGATCCGCGCGCTCCCGGTCCATGCCGCCATGGGTGCCTCCCTGGGCATGTTCCTGTTCCTCTATATGCTGATCGCCAACACGGGCGGCGTCCGTGATCTCGTGCTGGCGGCCTCGAACCCACGCGAGACCATGCTGATGCTGGCGTGCTTCTGCGGCTCGACCTTCGCGGTCGGCAGCGGACTCACCGGGCTGATGTTCCTCGCCATGGAGGACGATGCGCACTTGCCGCGGAAGTAGCCGCGCTTAGGCCGCCTCCACGGTCTTGATGAAGGTCTCGAGCTCGACTTTGAGGCGCCCGCTGTCGCCTGCGAGCGATTGCGCGAGGTCGAGCACGCGCGCCGATGCTGTGCCGGTCTCGCCCGCGCCCTGGCTCACCTGCACGATGTTCGCGGCGACCTGTGCGGTGCCGTGTGCGGCCTCGTGAACATTGCGCGCGATCTCGCGCGTCGCTGCGCCCTGCTCCTCCATCGCGGCCGCGATGGTCGCGGCGATCTCGGAGATGCGGCCGATCGTTCCGTCGATCTCCTTGATCGCCGCGACCGACTCGCGGGTCGCCTCCTGCATGCCGACGATCTGCGCGCCGATCTCCTCGGTCGCCTTGGCGGTCTGGCTCGCGAGCGCCTTCACCTCCTGCGCGACCACGGCGAAGCCTTTGCCGGCATCGCCGGCGCGCGCGGCCTCGATCGTCGCGTTGAGCGCCAGCAGATTGGTCTGCTCGGCGATGGCCGTGATCAGCTTGACGACGTCGCCGATGCGGCCCGCCGCCTGCGACAGCGTGCCGATGCGGGCGTCGGTCGCCTTCGCCTGCTTCACGGCGTCCGCCGCGATGGTGCTCGACTCGCGCACCTGACGGCCGATCTCGTCCACCGAGGAGCTCATCTCCTCGGCCGCGGAGGCGACCGATTGCACGTTTGACGAAGCCTGCTCGGACGCGGCCGCCACGGAGCCGGAGAGTTCGCCCGTGACGGTCGCGGTGCGCGTCAGCGAGCCCGCCGCCTGCTCGAGCTCGCCCGCCGCCGAGGACACCGCGATCACGATATTGCCGACGGAACGCTCGAACTGCTCGGCAAGCCGGCGCATCGCGGCCTTCTTCTCCTCCTCGGCGCGCGCCTCGGACGCGGCTTGCTCGGTCCGCAGGCGCTCTGCCTCGGCCATCCCGACCTTGAAGACCTGCACGGCGTCCGCCATGCGGCCCACTTCGTCGGCACGGCCGGTGCCCGGGATCTCGACCGTCGGATCGCCGGCGGCGAGCGCGGTCATGGCCTGGGTCATCCCCGCAATCGGACGGCTGATCATGCGCGCAACCGTCAGCGTCACGATTCCCGCGAGCAGCAGGGCGGCGCCCGCGAGCCCGAGGAACAGCAGCCGCGAGCGCTCCTCAGTGCGGAATGCCGCGAGGCTCGTCTGCTCGGTCTGCCGCGCCTGCACGTCGCGCAGCGCGTCGAGAGGCTGCTTCACTGCCGCATAAGCCTTCTCGGCCGCGAGCAGGAAGATGAATGCGGTCGCGGCATCGGATTCGGCCATGTCGAGAACGCTGCCCGCGGCCTCGGCATAGTACTTGAGCGCCGCGGCGGCGGCATTGCGCTCCGCCGCATCCTCTGCGGTCAGCGTCCAGCGCGTGCCGATCGCGGTGAGCGCGTCCTGCGCCTGGCGCAGGTTGTCGCGCGTGCGCGTCAGGCTGTCCTGGATCTTCTTGGCGTCCTGGCTGTTCACGGCCCAGCTGATGGTGCGGAACAGCTCGAGATGCGCCTGCACGACGAGGTCGGAGGCGCGGACCGCCGCCATCGATTTCGGCATCGTCTCGCTGGTGAGTGCGCGCAGCGCGCGGCTCTGCTGGTCGGCGCCATAGAGCGCCGCCACCGCCATTGCGAGCATGCACAGCGTGATGCAGACGGGCGCGACGAAGACCTTCGTCGAAATGCGCGCGTTGCGGAAGATGTTCGTGAGAGAGGCCATGGAAACCTCGCGGATCGATCAAGACACTCGGCTGTCCCACGCACGGCCGAAGGGGTGATGGTCCCGGGCCGGGGCCGGCCCGGGACCGCGTTCGCGCAAGGGTCGGAAGCCTGGGAGAGTTCCCGGGGGGAATTCATGCGCGCACGGAGTTCGAGTGGTCATCCAGCCGATCAGTTGTAGACGCCGGCGCCGATCACCACGTCGCCGATCTTCACGACATAGCTCTTCTTCGAGGCGATCTTCTTGGTTGCCGGGTTGGGCCACGTGTAGGTCATCCAGGTCTCGTCGGCCTTCTCCAGCATGCCGACCATTTCGCGATTGAACGCCTTGCCTTCGGCGTCCTTCACGTCGATCTGCGGCTTGCCGAGCAGCGCCTTGTTGACGCCATGCGCCAGCATGGTGAGCTTGCCGTCATTGGCGTCCATGACGAAAAGATAGAGATCGCCCTGGACGAACTCGCCCTTCGGGTCGTTGAAGGCGGCGAGCGCCTTGTCCTTGCCCTGGCTCTTGAAGAAGCCCGCGGCCTTCTGCACGAGCGCCTTGGCGTCGTCCGGCGTATGAGCGGGGTCGGCGGCCGCCGTGAAGGCGACACCGGCGAGTGCGACGAATGCAATGCAGAGTGAAAGCAGCTTGCGCATTCCGGAATGCTCCATCAATAGCGGCATCGCTGCCGCCGTGGCTGACGTTTCCGGGGGTGCGTTCGGATCAAAGAGGATCCGAGATGGTTACATACGCAACAGATCATAAGATTCAGTAAAACCGATTGCGGAGTCGCAGAGCCGCGGCGCGGCATGGTCGCGCATTCTTGACTTCGGACAAGCGCGAGACGCGTGGCGCTGCGCGCGCCCACGCGGTCGTCGTCAATGCGCCAGCGGGTCGGGCCGCAGCTGGAAGTGCACGGCGCGAGGCTTGCTGCCCTTGCCGGTCTCCATCAGCCAGGGCGTGCGGTCGCCGCTGGTGGTCCAGAGGCCGCGGCCTTTCCAGCCCGCATTGGGATCATCGATGCGGCCGTCGAAGCCCTTGGCGTAGAAGCCGAGCGGATACGGCACGCGCAGCACGATCATCTTGCCGTCCTTGAGCGCGACCAAGCCGTCGTTGAGATTGGCCGTGGACATCGGCACGTCCTTGCCGAGGCCGAAGGTGTCGTGCTGGTCGACCCAGGTGTAGTAGCTCGACTCGGCGCTGTTCTCGCCGATGCCCTGAAAGCCCGGGCCCGGATATTGGTAGAAGGCCCAGCCCTCGGGGCAGTGATCGCCGGTTGCGGTCGGGCCGTTGAGCGGGCCCTTGCATTTCGAACGATCGAAGCTGCCGATATGGCCGCTGCCGAGGGAGACCCAGACCACGCCCTTGGAGTCGATGTCGCCGCCGCGCACGCCGAAGTACGGCTTCGGCACGTTGTAGACTTCGGTCAGCGCGGTCTCGGGCGGGTTGGAGCCCGGCGCGACGCGCGCCACCGCGGCGGTGCCGCCGAACACATTGATGGTGCCCCAGACGGAGCCGTCCACCGGGTTCGGCATCACGGCATAGAACCCGCCAGTGATGCGCTTGTCCTTGGCGGGATCGAGCGGCTTGTCGGGCTCGACATAACCATCGCGCTTGCCGTTGCCGTTGGTGTCGAGCACGAAGGCGGTCCAGCCTTGCGCCTTCGCGGCGTCGCCGGTCTCGTCGAAGACTTTCGTATTGAGCCAGCCGAGCACCGGCCCGCCGCCGCTGGTCCACAGCGTGTCGTTGGCGTCGTAGCCGAACTGCAGGTGATGCGTCTGGAAGCAGGTGTCGACGAAACCGTACTTGCCAGTCTTCGGATCGAGCACCGCAAGGTGGCGGTTCGCTTGCTCGACCGGGAAGAGCGTCGCGGACGGATGATCCGAGCCCTTGCGGCAGAAGTCGGGGTTCTGCTTGTCGCGGATTGCGGCGGCGAGCCACACGCGGCCCTGCTTGTCGAACATCGAGTTGTGATTATTGGCCTTCGAGTCCCAGAGCTTCTCCTCGCCCCAATAGGGGGACGGCGCCATCGGCTTCTCGAGCGCCGCATGGCCGGGGCCGAGCGCTTCCGGCGTCGCCGCATCGCGCACCGGCGCCTTGAAGACCGACACCTTGTGGGTCTTGGGATCGAGGATCGGCAATTCGTCCGTCGCGTATTCGGGTGAGCCGACGAGCGGACCATAGGCGTTCACGTTCGGATAGCGCCGGTCCGAGGCAATCAGGTCGTGCAGATATTTCTTCGGGTCGCCCCACTCCCACGACGTCACCACGATGTTGCGCTCGACGCCTTCAGGGCGCTTCGGCTTGGTGTGCGGCAGCTCGCCCTTGGCGACGCGGTCGGTCCAGTCGCCGTAGTATTTGAACGGCGCGCCGCCGAGTGCGCCGGCGAGCGGATTGACCATGAAATTCGCGGCCTGGCCCGACTGTACGCGACGCATCCAGGCTTCCTCCGACGACTTGAACTCGCCGAGCGAGGCCGGAATGGTGCGCGTCGATTTCTGGCCGATCTGGTGACAGCCGATGCAGGCGCGGTTCTTGATCACGGTGAGCCAGTCGGCCTGGGTGACCTTGTCGGGGATGTCGCTCTTGCCGCCGAACTGATCCTCGCCCGGTATCTTCAGCATCGAATACCAATGGATCGCCGGATAATACTCCGCGGCCGCAGCCTCGTTCGGCGCGACCACCGCGGTGAGGTTGAGCTCCTGCCCCGGCTCGGCATCGACCTTCTGCGAGTCGACGAGCCCATAGCCGCGCACCCAAACCTTGTACTTCGCCTTCGGCAGATCCGGCACGACATAGCGACCCTGGTCGTCGGTCACGACCATGCGCGCGAACTTCGTCGGCAGGTCCGTGGTCTCGGCAATCACCCAGACGCCCGCTTCAGGCCCGCCAGGGCCCCGCACCACGCCGCCGATGTCGTCGGCATCGATCGCGACGGCCTGCGCGCTCGCCGCGCTCACGGCGATCAGGCTCGCGAAGGCGATCGCGGCCGCGGTCGAGTACAGCATCTGCCGGAGTGTCATGGTTTTCTCCCTGCCCGTCCGTTGAGGCCTTCACGGCCATTGTCACGACGAAGCGGCTGCGGATGAGATCGACACAGCCGCGCGATGGAGTGACGCAAGGATAGCAGAGGTTGTGCGGGCGCGGAACGCGAAGCGCTTGCGCGTGGTGAAATTACGCGGGTTTGTAGGGTGTAGGCGCATTAGCCGCGAAGCGGCGTAATGCGCCGGCAGACGTTCCACGTCGAACGCCGTCGAATGCCGAAACTCAGCCGGCGCAATACGCGCTTCGCGCTATTGCGCCCTACACGTCTACGCCGACAGCTCCGCAAGAATCCGCGCCCACGAGCGGATGCCCTTGTGGAACGAGGTGAGGTCGTACTTCTCGTTCGGCGAGTGCACGCGGTCGTCGTCGAGGCCGAAGCCGACCAGGATCGAGTCCATGCCGAGCACGTTCTTGAAATCGTTGACGATCGGGATCGAGCCGCCGGAGCCGATGGTCACGGCCTTCTTGCCCCACTCGGCGGCGAGCGCGGCGCGCGCCTTGGCGAGCGCCGGATTGTCGAACGGCACCGAGATCGCGGGCGAGTGCACGTGGTTGATGAATTCGACGCGGCAGTCCGCCGGCGCCTGGCTCTTCACGAAGTTGCGGAAGCTATCGCGGATCTTGCCCGGATCCTGGCCGGCGACGAGACGGAACGAGATTTTCGCGGCGGCGTGCGAGGGGATCACGGTCTTGGCGCCCTCGCCTGTGTAGCCGCCGACGATGCCGTTGATGTCGCAGGTCGGGCGCGTCGAGATCTGCTCGATCAGCATGCGGCCCTTCTCGCCCGCCGGCGTCTTCAGGCCGACGCCGCCGAGGAAGCTTTCGGCCGTGAGGTTGAGCGCCGCGAGCTCGGCCTTGATCTCGGGCGGCAGGTCCTTCACGCCGTCGTAGAAGCCGGGCAGCGTGACGCGGCCATCCGCATCGTGCAGCTGGCCGAGAATGTGCGTGAGCACGCGGATCGGGTTGAGCGCGGCGCCGCCGAACAGACCGGAATGCAGGTCGCGGTCCGCGCAAGTGAGCTTCACTTCGTCATAGACCATGCCGCGGAGCGAAGTCGTGATGGCGGGCGTGCTCGTGTCCCACATGCCGGTGTCGCAGACGAGCGCGAGGTCGCGGCGGAACTCGGCCGCGTTCTCCTTGACGAAAGGATAGAGATTGTTCGAGCCGCACTCCTCCTCGCCCTCGATCATGGTCGTGATCGAGAGCGGCAGCTTGCCGGTCACCTTGACGAAGGCGCGGCAGGCTTCGAGAAAGGTCATCACCTGGCCTTTGTCGTCGCAGGCGCCACGCGCGACGATCACCTTGCGGCCGTCGGGCAGCGTATCGATGCGTGGCTCGAAGGGCGGTGAGGTCCAGAGATCGAGCGGGTCCACGGGCTGCACGTCGTAGTGGCCGTAGAAGAGGACGCTCGGGCCCTTGCCGTTGCCGCCCTTGCCGACCACCACCGGATGACCCTTGGTCGGCCGCGTCTTGGCCTCGAAGCCCATGCTGCCGAGGTCCTTGGCGATGTGCTCGGCGGCGGCGCGGCAATGCTCCTTGTAGGCGGAGTCGGTCGAGATCGAGGGAATGCGCAGCAGCGCGAACAAGCGCTCGAGGCTGTTGTCGAGATCGCGGTCGATGTGGTCGAGGACAGCCGAAAGGGCGTCGGTGGACATCAGAAGCTCCGTCTAGAGAAATAGATCATGAGAGGGTCGCCCGCAGCGCGGGCGATGATGGCCGTTACCGTCGCAGGATGCCGCCGAGGGTGCCGCGCACGATGGCGCGGCCGATGCTGCCGCCCATGGCGCCGCCGACCGACTTGCCGAGATCGGCCGCGATCTGCCCCGCGACCTTGTTGGTGACCGTGCGGGTGATCTCGCGCGTGACGAGCTGACCGGTGGTGAGGCGCTTTCCGCGCGGACGGCTGGTGCCGAAGATCGAGCCGAGCATGTCGCCGATGCCGCCGAGCAAGCCGCCGCCTTCGGCCGGCGCCGTTGTCGGGCTGCCGGGCGGAGCCGGAGTGTCGGACGGCGCCGCCGTCTCGTGGGTGCGCTTCTGCAGCATCTCGAAGGCGGACTCCGCGTCCATGGCCTGATCGTATTTGCCCTTGGCGGGGCTCTTGGCGATCACCGCTTGGCGCTCCTCGGGCGTGATCGGTCCGACGCGTGCGCAGGGCGGACGGATCAGGCAGCGTTCCACCATCGAGGGCGTGCCGTTGCCTTCGAGGAAGGAGACCAGCGCCTCACCCTTGCCGAGCTGAGTGATCACCTCCTCGGTATCCAGATCGGGATTGGCGCGGAAGGTCTCGGCCGCGGCGCGCACCGCCTTCTGGTCGCGCGGCGTGAAGGCCCGCAGCGCGTGCTGCACCCGGTTGCCGAGCTGCGCCAGCACCTTGTCAGGCACGTCCAGCGGATTCTGGGTGACGAAATAGACGCCGACGCCCTTCGAGCGGATCAGGCGCACCACGCGCTCGATATTGTCGAGCAGCGCCTTCGGCGCGTCGTCGAACAGGAGATGCGCCTCGTCGAAGAAGAAAACGAGCTTCGGCTTGTCGAGGTCGCCGACCTCCGGCATCTCCTCGAACAGCTCGGAGAGCAGCCAAAGCAGGAAGGTCGCGTAAAGCCGCGGGTTCTCCATCAGCTTGTCGGCCGCGAGCATATTGATGTAGCCGCGGCCGTCGCGCGTCGTGCGCATGAAGTCCTTCAGCGCCAGCGCGGGCTCGCCGAAGAACGCCGTGCCGCCCTGGTTTTCCAGCACGAGAAGCTGGCGCTGGATGGCGCCGATCGAGGTCTTCGACACGTTGCCGTAGAGCTTGGTCAGATCCTTCGCGTTATCGGATACGAAGCCGAGGATCGCGCGCAGGTCCTTGAGGTCCATCAAGAGCAGGCCCTGCTCGTCCGCCACGCGGAACGCGATGTTGAGCACGCCCTCCTGCACCTCGTTGAGGTCCATCAGCCGCGACAGCAGCAGCGGGCCCATCTCGGAGACCGTGGCGCGCACCGGGTGGCCCTGCTCGCCGAACAAGTCCCAGAACATCACGGGAAACTCGTCGGGCTCATAGGGAATGTTCATCTCCTTCGCGCGCTTGACGAAGGCTTCGTTGCCGTTGCCGACCGCCGCGATGCCGGAGAGATCGCCCTTGATGTCGGCCGCGAACACGGGAACGCCCGCGCGCGAGAACCCTTCCGCCATCACCTGCAAAGTGACGGTCTTGCCGGTGCCGGTCGCGCCCGTCACGAGGCCATGGCGGTTCGCGAGTTTCAAGTTGAGATATTCTGGCTTCTTGCCAGCGCCGACGAAAATGTTGCCGTCCTGGTCGAGCTCAGCCATGGCTTCCTCACCGATCCTGGAACACGGTCATAACGCAGCCGGTCGAGCGCGTGAAGTAGGGTGGCATTCCAGGCCGGAGCATTCCGTTCCGGTCGAAAACGTTCGCTCCACGCACGCGCGCGTCGCGGAACGCGTCGGTTCACGAAACAATTCGCCGATGCGAGATGCCGCGCGTCAATCCTCTGTGCTCTCGCTGCCACGCATGCGCGGAGATTTCGTCGGCGCGTATCGTTCGACTCGACGCTCTGGGTGCATCGTGCTTGTGTTCATCCGCGGCGGAGTTCAAGATCGAATGAACCCGCCAGCAGTGCGGGACGAGGGGGCAATGAACAAGCACGTTGAAAGCCACGTCGCTCGAAGGGGCGGCGGACGGCTGGTGGCCAGTACGGCTGTCGCAAGTTTCCTCGCTTTCCCGGCGCAAGACGAGCCGCACCATCGGGTGCAGGCGCCCTTTGCCGGCGTGCGGAGCGCAAGCCGCGAGATCGTCGGCGCGATCCCCGATCAGTTCATGTGAGGACCCGGTCTGGTCGCGGTGGCTGCGGCACCGCGATCTCGCGATGCGGGAAGAGGAGGCCTTAAGTGACGTATTCCATCCGCCAGATCGAAGGCATCGGCGCCGCCATGGCGACGAAGCTGGCATCGATCAAGATCCGCACCACGGCCGCGCTCCTGGAGGCGGCCAAGACCGCCAAGGGACGCAAGGAGATCGCGGAGAAGCTCGGGGTGGACGAGCAGACCGTCCTGCGCTGGGCCAACCTCGCCGACCGCATGCGCATCAAGGGCGTGCGCGAGCCCTATGCGGAGCTCCTGCGCGCCGCCGGGGTCGACACGATCCGCGAGCTCAAGCACCGCAATGTCGAGAACCTCGCCAGCGCCATGGCCGAGGCCAACCGCAAGCGCAAGCTCGTGCGCCTGCTCCCCACCGAGAAGCGCCTGCAGCGCTGGATCGACGAGGCCAAGCGGCTGCCGCCGAAGATCTCGTATTAGCGTGTGACGACCGCGCCGAGACGCGGCGCTCTGCGCAAATTTTACTTCTGTTTTCCAGAAATCGCTATTGCGCGTCCGCCGCGCTCATGCATACTGCCCGCATCCTGGCTCGCGAGGGGCGTCAACCGGTGACGCGTTTG
>JAEYAU010000237.1 GCA_023404705.1 Pseudomonadota bacterium | reverse complement strand
ACCGCTCTACACCGAGCGGGCCCGCGACCCCGTGGATCGCGCCCCGGTCCAGCGGCTTTCGCAGGGGCGGCAGCATGGTGAGCCCGTTGTGCTCACCGAAAACCTTGACGCTGCTGATCGCGATGGCTCCGGTGCCGATCAGTTGCACGGCGCCCGGATAGGAGCGCTCCGCCAGCGTCCAGAGCGTCTTGATCGCTCCGGTCGTGGAGCTCGAGACATCGAGCACGATCAGATCCGGCGCGCGGCGCAACAGCGCGCGACACAGATCGTCGGTGGTCCCGAAGGGGACCGTCTCCAGGCCCCGGCCGCGCAGCATCAGCGAGACGAAATTGCGATGCGGCTCGTCGTCGTCGGCCACAAAGCAAAGGCCCGCCTCGACGGGCACGCTCGCGGTCGGCGCATCGTCGCGCGACACAACAACCAGATCGCACGCGGGATTCATTCGGTGTCGCCACCCTGCGGGGAAGTGCCAATAATTAAAAGACTAAGATGAAATGCTTAATTACCCGTTTGCGTTGGCGCTGGGTCAAAGCCGAAAAATACCCGAGGGGGAGGGGTCCGCGCCGGTGCCCTGCCCGACCGGGACCGAAGAACCGGGTGGGCGTGGAGCGCCGGAGTTCCGGGCCGGGGCCATCCCCCGGCGCGGGCTCCCTCGCGAAGATCCGGCAAGGGAGGGCAAGTTGCCTAGGGCTAGTTCTCGCCCATCTTGCTGGTCAGCGTGCGCACCGCCTTGCCGTCATAGTCGTAGACGAAGCTCGCGCTCTCGAAGAAGCTGAACGGAAGGCGCAGGCCGATCTCGCGTGACTTCATGAAGCTGATGGCGATGTCCGGCGGCGAGACGAGACCCACCTTGAGGTCTCCCGCCTTGTACTTGCCCGACAGAATGTCGAAGGCGTAGATCGCGGCGAGGTGAGCATTGCTCTCGAAGCTGATCCCGATCGCGAGCACGGCCGTATCGGGCCCTTGCTTGACGATCTCGGGAACAACGCTCACGACCGGGACACGGTCGGAATTCTCGTTGATGGTGCGGATCTCGAGGAAGACCGATGTGCTGCCCGTGACCCAGAACAGGCTCTTGCTCAGGTCCGGATCGCTCTTGCGCATGGTCTGCACGGCGTCGCGGACGATCTGCACGAGCTCGGTGCGGGCATTGGCGGGGTTCTGCACGCCGCCCCAGATCACCTGAATGCCGCGCTCGCGCGCATAGGCCGCGATCGGCTCCGCCTGGGTCTGCACCGCACTCACGTTCTTGGTGTCGAACAGAACCGCGAGGTTCTTAAGGTCCGGATTGAGCTCGCGCACATAGGCCATCTGCACGTCGACCGGGACGTTCAGTGACGTGAACGCGAAATTCGTGCGGCTGCCGGCCGTGTAGTCCTTCATCTGGCCGAGCTGGACCGGGTCCTTGGAGCAGACCGAGACCACCGGGATCTTGCCGCCCTGGTAGTTTTCCCAGAGCCAGGCGGTCGATTCCGAGCCCATTGCGAAGATCAGGTCGAAGCCATTGCGTTCCGCAAAGGTGACCGCGGCCGCGCCGCGGCTGTTATCCAGATTGAAATTGATGACCGTGATCTCGGCATTGAATTCCTTGGTCTCGAAGATCTGAAGAATCTTCGTGATCGCGATATCGTAGGCCGAGGACGGTCGCGGATAGAGCACCATCATGCGTTTCGCGGTGCCGAGCTTGTCTCCGCCATTGCGCCGGATCGACACCCGCATCGGGTTCACGGAGTCGGCCTGCACGCTCCACGCGGCTTCCACGCTCGAATCGTAGCGGAACCAGTTGGTCGCGATCCGCTCCGCCGCCTCGGCTGCCGGCGCAAAGCCGAACAGAAGGACGAGGAGCGCGCCCAGGACGCGCTTGTAAGAATCCACGTGCGAAACCCTCATCGTGCGGCCTCCGGGCCGATCGCATCCATCCGCTCCGAGGAGGGACGGATGATGAAGAGCAGCCCGAGCACCACCACGCCTATGCCGATCCACGCCAGGATGCGCGGGCTCTGGCCCCAGATCAGGAACATCTGTCCGATCATCATGGGCCCCGCGACGTGGCCGATCCGCTCGAGGAAGCGATAGGCGGTCGTCACCGGGTTGGCGCCGATGCGCGAGGCGAGCTCGGAGTGGGCCACATGCGTGACCACCGGGGCATTCACGAAGCCGTGCGCCAATCCGATCGTGATGACTCCGGCGATGACCACGGCGGTGCTGACCGCGCCGTTGCCGACCGATTCCGAGCCCATCAGGCCGACGAGCACGAGGCCGATGCCGCTCATCACCGCGCCCCAGAACAGGATCGTCGACGTGCTCCCAGTGCGATCGACCAAGCGCGCCGCATAGCCGCTCGATGCGACGACGCCGACGCCGTAGAGCATGATGATCTGACCGATCTCGTCGAGCCGGTATCCCTGCTGCCCGAGGAGGAGCGGCAGGGCGAATGTGATCGCGCCCGTGAGGATGGCCTTGGCGGGCACGCCGATGCAGAGGATGGCCTTCAGGAACTCGCCGCTGACGATGACGGTCCTGAGATCGATCGCGACGCGCCGGAAGGCCTGCTTGATGCCGCTTTCGACCATGTCGCGGCGCATGCCCGACGGGATGAGCAGCAGGCTGTAGAGCGCCGTGCTGAGCCCGATCATCGCGCACAGCATGAAGATACCCTGCGGCGTCATATAGGTCGCCAGCAGCGATCCGATCGCCATGCCGGAAATCATGCCGCCCTGGAAGCCGAACACGATGATCGCATTGCCCTGCGTCTTCTTCGCCGCCGAGGCGACCGCCAGGATGTAGCTCTGGATGCCGATGAACAGCATGCCCTGCCCGATGCCGGAGAGCGCGCGCAGGATCGTGGTCGGCAGCATGCCGAGCGGCAGCGCGAGCCCGTAGATGCTGAGGCTGGCGAGGATCAGGCCCGGCCAGATCAGCGGCTTCGGGCCGTACCGGTCCGAGAAGTAGCCGGCTGGAATCAGGCTGAGCGCAAATGCGAGGTAATAGGCCGTGAACGGCGCCGCCGCGAATCCCACCGACAGCCCCGACGCGACCGCGGTTTCCTGCATGAATTTCGGTAGGAACGAATAGGTCAGGTGCTCGAGGAAGACCGCGAGAAAGAAGATCGGCTTGACGACGATGAGGGCCGCTTCCTCACTCACGCTCGCATGGGGCGAGATGACGGAGTGTTCGTCCTCCTCCATCCTCAACCGCTGCATCGAGCTTGCGACCTGCAGGAACAGGCCCGCGAGGAAGCCGGACGCGATGAACAGTGCCGCGAAGTTGCGCACGCTGCGCTCGACCCGGTCGTAGACCACGTTCACCGGCACGACGGCGATGAGGGAGACCTGGCGCGGCGATTCGGGTGCGGTCATCGCGCGCGCATACTCGTAGGTGCGCGGGTCCGACATCCATGTGCGGCCGATTCGCGTCGGATCGGTCGCAATCACGACCGTGCCGTCGAGGATCAACGCCGCCTCGCGGATCTCCGGATTGAGGCGGCGATACTCGCCGAGCACCTTGTCGATGCCCACGAAGTCGCGGAAGCGCAGGTTGAAGTCGACAATGTCGCTGAAGCGCTGCGAGAGCGTGAACGAGGCCGCCCTTGCCTTGCCCTGTACGCCGTCCGAATAGAGCGCGATCAGGCTCCAGACGACGCAGCCCGCCATGCCGAGGAAGGTGAACGCATAGACGATCTGCAACCACGGCGTACGCGCCCGCGCCAGATAGGGCGCCGCGATGACGACGAAGACCGCGAAGGCACCGGACAGGGCGAGCGCCGCGATCAGCAGCGGGCCGAAGCTCTCCTTCAGCCGCTGCTCGGTCATGTGCGGCGACACCGTGATGGCGAGGCCGCCGACATTCTCGAAACGATTGCGCAGCGGCAGCACGATCTGATGATGCGTGTCGAACCGTTCGAGAACGAGATTCTCCTGCAGCTGCCGCACCACCTCGGCCTTGATCGGCTTGATCGGCTTGGCGGAGTCCTTGTCGGTGACGATGAACAGCTCCTTGCCGCTCGTATCGGTCACCGCCATGGCGCTGATTTCTTCGATCCCCTGCACGATCGGATCGACCAGGGTCGCATAGCCCACATACTGGCGCAGCGGCAGACCCGCGCGCAGGTAGTTCTCCATCGTGCTCTGCACGATGCGGCCGTGCGCCACGACCTTCTCGACCTGGAATTCCTCGTAAATGCGCCGGCCTTCGCCGAAGCCGACATAGACCAGCAACAGCAGCGAGGCCGCCGTCACGATGAACATCGTGACGCCGTCCGCAAGTCGACGACCTAGTGAAACCCTCCCAGTCGACATGACTGCTCCGCTGTGGCGCTCTGGCGACCCAACCGCACCGAGTCCCTTGCCTCCGGTGCGCACTTTCTGCGAAAAGGCTTAAATCCGCATTAATTCTACCTCTTAGCGCGCCGTTCCGGCGGCGCGGCGGCCTCCGGACGCCGTCCCGGGCGCCCCGACCGCGCGACCGCGGTCAGCGCCCGCACGCTCGCATCCGCGGCGATGTCGCCGATGGCGGCGGGGCTGGAGCTTTGCTCGGCCAGCGCGTTCGTGGCGAGCGCATCGACGGTCGCGCGGCTCGCCTCCGCGACAGCCGACGCCTGCGCGACTTCCTGATAGCTCTCGCTGAAGGCGCCGCGCGCCGCGGCCGGCTCCAGGAGCTCGATGATGTGTCCGATCGTGTCCCGGCGCCGCCTGACCAGGTCGTCGAGCCGGTCGGCGAACAGCGATAGGATCAGGTCGTCATAGCTCATGCCCATGGCGGGCAGCCCGGCCGAGATCAGGCTCATTACGCCGTCCCCGGGGGCCTTCAGATCCGGCTTGGGATTCGCTTCCAGGATGTGAATGGCGCCGTTCTGGTCGGCGCGCAGATCGAGCCGCACCACCGAGCTCAGATTGAACTCGAGGAACACCTCGCGTCCGATCCTGCGCAGCTCCGCCAGCGCGGCCGCATCGGCCTGCGGATCGAGATTGCGGCAGCGCTCGTCCGTGATGGGCCGCACGTCCATCGACGTGAAGATCCTCTCGTCCGCCGACAGGATGCGCTCCAGGGCCGAGAAGACCAGCGGTCCCGGATTCCTTCGCAGCACGCCGTTCACGGCGTGGACGGGGCCTGCGACCGCGATGCAGTATTCGCTGCCCTCGAGGAATTTCTCGATCAGCACGACGTTCTGGGACGCCTCGTGCACGGCCTCGACCACGTCCGGCAGTCCGTGGCGATCCAGCACCACGTGCACGTGCAAGGATGCGCGGCCGGACACCGGCTTCACCACGAAGGGGCCTTCGTAATCGCCGAAGGCGCGCTGAAAGCGCGTGTTGACGTCCGGATCGAAGCGGCCGCGCCGCATATGCCAGGTCGTGAACGGCGCTGTGGGAAGCCCCGCACAGACTGCCTCGCGCTTGAAGGCATGCTTGTTGTCGAGTGTCGTGACCGCCAGAGGGTCGTGGCCCAGATAGGGCACGCCCAGCATCTCCAGGAGCGAGGGCGCATGCGCCATCGGGTTGCTGCCCTGCACGCCGCCGGTATTGAGCCAGGCCATGTGAATGCCGCCGCGCACGAGGCGATCGGCGAGCCTCATGTCGTCGGGCATGAGTTCGATGTGGCGAAAGCCGAGGCGCTGCAGAGCAGCCGCGATATCGACCGCAACCGCCTCGTAGCTCTTCCATGCGCGCGTGTTCCGCGCCGGGTAAACGACGCCTCCTGGCGTCTGCTTGTTGCCGCCATAGACCACGGCGAGCCGCAGCCGCGACTTCAGCCGATCGATCAGCGTCTCAAGCTCGGCCTCGGCCCTCGTCGATTCGCCGACAAGCGCCCCAGCCATATCCTGTCCCTGCACCATAGCCCCGTCGCCCCTGCGGTTTGTTCTTGCCCGCAGGATCGCCGCAGCGGCGTGAATTACAGGTAAAGTTTGAACTGAATTCGCCGGTTACCTCGCGTTACGCTTGCCAAAGTTCTAAGAGAACCTGTCGACATTGCTTGGGCTAACTTTAACTTAAGATGTCAGCGTCACGATGCCCGCACCGAAGCAGCGGTCAGCACGCCGCCGCGGTGTTGTTTCGACGGGCCAGTCAGCTTCATGACGCATCCACATCTCGAATTGATCCCGGCGGCTCCTCCGCTGAGCTCCGAGCAAGCTTCCACGCCGTATGACGAGCGGCTCGAGAGCCTGCTGCAAGCGCAGCAGGAGCTCATGAACCTGATCGTCGGCGGCTTCGGCGTGCGCAACATTCTGGACTGCCTGATCCCGGTGCTCGAGGAGATCTTCGCGCCCGCGGCCTGCGGCATCGCGTTGCTCAAGCGGCAGGACGGCCGCTTCCAGCACCTGGCGGCCGCGCGGCTTCCGGCCGAGCTGCTGTGCCCGGTGGGCGCCGCCGCCACCGATCACCTGTCCAATCCGACCGCCGTCGCCGCGCTGAGCGGCGAGCGCGTGACCGTCGCGGACTTCGCGACCGATACGCGCTGGCCCGCATATGCGGATCAGGTCAAGGCGCTGGGCTATCGCAGCTGCTGGGCCGAGCCGATCCCGGATTGCGGCGAGGGACTCTACGGCATCGCCACGCTCTTCTATCCGGACGCGCGCGAGCCCGATGCCGGCGACGAACGGATCCTCTGGACGCTCTCGTCCTTCATCGGCTTCCTGATCAATGCGGCCCAGCGCGAGGCGGCCTTCCGCGCCGCCAATGATCGTTTCGCGGCCTTGGTGGCCTCGATCCCCGGTGTCGTCTATCAGCGCCTGGTGACGCCCGAGGGCGACATCTTCTACTCCTACATCAGTGAGAACGCCTACGACCTGTTCGGCGTGCCCGCGGCCGAGATCCTCGCGGATCCCGAGGCCCTCTTCCGCACCCACAGCCCCGAATACAAGGCGCGCTTCCGCAAGCGGCTGATCGATGCCTCGAAAGCGCTGACCATGTGGGACGTCGAAGCCACCCTGGTGACGCCCGACGGCCGCAAGAAGCACACCCACGCGATCGCCCGGCCGACCCGTCAGGAGGATGGCTCGGTGCTGTGGACTGGCGTCATCCTCGACGAGACGCGCACGCGCGAAGCGCTCGTGGACAGCCTGCCGCTGGGAATCGTCCTCTATGACGCGCAGAACCGCGTCGTCCTGCGCAACGCCCACTATCTCACCCTCTATCCCTCGCTGCGCGATCTCGCGGTGCCGGGCGCGTCTTACCTCGAAGTGCTCTCGGCCGAAGCCGCCCCTTGGCAGAGCAGCGGTGCGGACCTGCTGCGCGAGCGTCTTACCGAAAACGACAGCGACACGAAGACCGTCAGGTGGATGACCTCCGATGGGCGGCAGCTGCTCGTGAAGGAGCAGTTCACCAGCGATGGCGGCAAGGTCGTGCTCTACACCGAGATGGGCAACGCCGCGCAGGTCTGACCCGTAGGATGGCGGATCGGCCGGCCGGCCGCCGGCGTCATCTGCCCGCGCGGCGAACGCCTCTGCCTCGTCCGCCGATTTTTTTGACTGCTCCCGGCGACAGTTCCCGCGCACCTCCGTTGACCGCGCGCGCGTCCTCGCTATAGTCCGCGCCCCGTGCCCCTGTGGCGGAATTGGTAGACGCGCCTGACTCAAAATCAGGTGGCCGCAAGGTCGTGCTGGTTCGAGTCCGGCCAGGGGCACCAAACCGCGCTGCGCCGCTGGCGCCTCTCTTCAACTCGAAGCGCCTCGCCCCTTCGTTTCATGAGCCAGCGGACTCCCGAAACCCGCACGTCGTTCCTCCACTTCCGGCGCATGGACACGCGCTGGAACGACAACGACGCCTATGGCCACATCAACAACGTGGTCTATTACGCGTTCTTCGACACGGCCGTGAACGCCTGCCTGATCCAGTCCGGCCTCCTCGACATCCAGAAGAGCCCCGTGATCGGCCTCGTGGTCGAGACCCAGTGCCAATACTTCAAGCCGATCGCCTATCCGGACGTCGTCCACGCCGGCATTCGCGTCGCCAAGCTCGGCACCTCCAGCGTCCGTTACGACATCGGCCTCTTCGCCAACGACGACGACACCGCAGCCGCGCAGGGCCATTTCGTGCATGTGTACACGGACCGTGCGACCGGCAAGCCTGTGCGGATTCCGGATGATGTGCGCAGTGCGCTCACGAAGCTGATGCTGCCGGCGTGAGCCGTAGGCCTGCCGCGGACACTCGGATTGCCTCAGTGCCGATCCACCACATGCACGGCGAGCCGGCGCGCGAGAGCTAGGCCCGTGAGCACCGGATTGACCGACCCGACCGTCGGGAAGCTCGCCTGATCGCAGCTGTAGCAATTGTCGACGTGATGGAAGCGGCCAAAGGGATCCGTCACGGATGAGGCCGGGTCGTCGCCCATCCAGAGCGTGCCGGCTTCATGATATGTCTCGCCGAGCCCCTGATGCCACGGCGGGAAGGGACGATCGAGCGGATAGGGCGCGCTCTGCCAGCCGCCGTCATACCCGTATTCGATGTTGCTCGCCGATCCGGCGACGCGTTGCGCAAGCCCCAGCATCGCGGCGTCCATGTCCTGCCAGAGCTGCCAGTCGCCGCTCGAAATGGCGAGGTTCACCCAGGCGCGCGGCAGCCCGTACTCATCGGTCTGCTGGCTCAAGTCGATCCAGCTATCCCGGCTAGCCCGCGTCGGAGCCTGGCGCGGCCCGTGCATTTCGGCGATGCCGCGCAGCGTGATCGCGATCCATTCCGGATCGTCATTCGCCTGCAAGCTGCCGAGCAGGTCGAGATCAGGGATCATCCGGAACAGCAGATCGTCCGAGCCGCGGCCCTGATTGGCGGCGCCCGTGATCTGCACGTGGAAGCGGCCTTGCGCGGTGGCGCCGCGGACGAGCAGCGCGGCGGTCTGCAGGTGCGAGGGAAGCGCCTGGAACGCCTGCCGGCGGATGCGCACCGCGAAATCGGTGCGCAGATGTGCCATCAGGTTGCCGCCGATCAGCGCGGTCGGGAACGAGAGCAGCGCGAGGCGGGTGGATTCGATCGCGCTCGCGGCCAGGATCACGGCACAATCGGGCGCGATCGACAACGTCTTGTATCCTTCCGGCGTAAAGGCCTGCAGCTCCACCACGCGTCCGTTCTGCGCCACGAGTCGCGACACGTGCGCGCGCGTGACGACGAACAACCGCCGCGCGCGATCGTCAGCGCCTGTTGCGCCAACATCCTCGCGGACGGCTTCCGCCAGCAGCGGCGCGCTGCTGAACTTGTCGAACGAGAACAGGCCGGAGCCGGGCTGCGCGCCCTGCACGGCGAGCGGCGCATCGTGCACGCCGTTCGTCCCGCCTTGCGCCACGATGTGGGGCACCACTGCGGTCTGTGCGCCGAAAGCCCGCTTCAGCTCTGCGTTCAGCGCGCCCGTGATGAAATCCGTCACTTCGCTGACGCCGGTTTCCTCCTCGACGCGGGTGTAGTGATTGGCGAGGCCGAGCCGCGTCGTTGCGGGCCACTGCGCGAGATCGTCGTTGGTCAGGCGCGGACACCAGCCGCCCCAGAAGAGCGACTTGCCGCCGAAGCAATAGGCCAGCCCCGGGAAAGCGACATTGCCGCGCCAGCCGATGCCCCAAACCAGCTCCCGCGGCACCCCCGGATCATTCGCCGGATTGATGGACGGCGGGACGTTGAAGCCGACATTGGCGAGGTTCTGCACGTGCTCCGAGATCAGGAAGGGGCCGGCCTCGAGCACCAGCACGCGCAGACCCTTGAAGCCGCCGAAGCGCCAGATCTTGGACGCGCAGTATCCGCCATACATGCCGGAGCCGACGACGACCGCGTCGAACGCGCGGCCGCCGTTCTGGGTGGCCTCCGGCCAGGTGCTGCAGAGATAGCGGCCGAGACCGTCGATCGCGAAACGGGTGTTCTGGAGCGCAACGAATTCGGAGCCCTCGACCAGATTGCGAAGGTTTCCCGGCATGGCACCCTCCTGCCTGTTCGGCATTTTCCGGGGCGCAAACTCGACCGAGTGATGCTCGTCGAGCAGGTCACAATCATTCAACCGGATCGGGTGGCGATTGCAATGGAAGAAGGAGAGCGCCTGCTCGCGGAACTTTTTGCCCCGTCCGTATTATCCTCTCGGAGCACACCCATGCCTCTGATCGAAGACGCCAAGAAATTCGCCGACACCGTCACAGGCTTCAGGCGCCCCTCGCCCCGTGAGATTGCTGACTTGGTGCGCGCGCGCAAGCCACACACCTATCTCTTGAAGGACGATGGCGTCATTCCCAACAATCCGGCGCTGCCGCTCATTCTCTATCGCGGCCCCGTGAGGCTGCCGGACGACTTCGATCCCGCGGCCGTGTTCGAGGGTCTGTTCGAAGCGAATGGCTGGGGCGACTCCTGGCGCAACGGGATCTACGACTACGTGCACTATCATTCGCGCATCCACGAGGTGCTCGGCATCGCACGCGGCACGGGCCGCGTGCAGCTCGGCGGCAACAAGGGGCGCGAGGTCGAGCTGAAGGCCGGCGATGTTGCGATCCTGCCGGCCGGCACCGGGCACAAATGCCTGAAGGCGAGCCGCGACTTCCTCGTGGTCGGCGCCTATCCGCCCAACGGCACCTATGACGAGTGCACCAGCTCCGAGGACCACGACCGCGCCGTGAAGACGATCCCGCGGGTCGCGAAGCCGCGCCGGGATCCGGTGTACGGCCGCGAGGGACTGCCGCGCGTGTGGCGGCGCTAGGGCCGGATCACGTAATCCGCTTCGCCCAGGATCTCCAGCGACGCCGCCATGAAGCCGAGGTCGTTGTGCATCTTGTGGCGGATCGTCCCTTCGTCGCGACCGGCGGCGCGGTTGCGCGCCGCGATGCGCGCAAGACACTCCTCGGGCGGCGTGTCGACGTAGAAGAGCAGATCGAGCGCGCCGCGGACTGCGGCCCACGCGTCGCGCGCCAAGCCGACATAGATGCCTTCGGTGACCAGGATCTGCGTGTCGGCTTCGATCGCGATCGCATCCTCGACCACCTCGTGGATATGGCGCACGTAATCCGGGGCGGTGAGGTGCACACCCGGATTGCGCTTGAACGCCGCGAGCTTGTCGCGGAAGGCCGCGACCTCGTAGGTCTGCCGGTCGCCCTTGATGTGGTCGAGACCGAGGCGCTCGAGCTTGGCATTGGTGAAGTGATAGCCGTCCATCGGCAGATGCGCCGCCAGACCGGCGCGTCCGGCATTGATCAGGCGTGCGAGCTCGCCCGCGGCCGTCGTCTTTCCCGAGGCCGGACAGCCGCCGAGGCCGACGATAATGCGCCTGTTCGCGGCCTGCCAGCATGCGAGCGCGCGCCGCGCCGCGCCCTCGAGCGTCACGCGCGGCGTGTCTGCATGAGCCGCGAGCAGCCGCTCGCGCTGCGCGCGCACGGCATCGAGCCGGCGCTGCAGCTCCGCGTCATGCAAGGGAGAATCCATCGCGGCTCCGCGGATCGGTTGCATCCTCAATGCCAGTTTCGTCCATGGCGCCGCAACCGTGAATTCTCGGAACCATCCCATGGTTGCCGCGGCGCCGCGCCTGTCGGTCCGCTGCACATTGCTGGGCTCCGGCTTTCCTGTTTAGATCGACGAGGGGCGGTCATCACGACAATCGGACGTCGGCGCGCCCGTAGAGGAGTCGCGCGTGGACCTCTTTCCGCCCGAGCCTTGGCCGCAGCGGATCACGCGCGTGGTCGCCTGGATCGCAGGCGCCGTCATCCTGTTCGGCTGCGGTGCGCTGATCTCACTCGACGTGCTGCTGCGCGCGATTCTCCGCCGCGCCGTGGTCGAGAGCTTCGAGATCTCGGGCTACTGCTTCGCGGTCGCGATCGGGCTCGGCCTCGCCTTCACGGTGACGCAGAAATCGAACATCCGCATCGACATCCTGGTGCACAAGCTTCCCGCCCCGCTGCGCCGGGCCTGTGACCTCGCGGCCGCACTGTCGCTCACCGTCGTTGCGCTGGCCCTCGCCTGGTACTGCTTCGCCACGCTCGGCCAGTCCTGGCGCATGGATGCGAAGTCGATCTCCACCCTGCAGGTGCCGCTCGTGCTGCCGCAGGGCCTATGGTGGATCGGCATGTTCTGGTTCGCCTTCATGGCCGTGCTGGTGCCGCTGCAAGCGCTGGCCAAGCTGCTCGCGGGACGGCCGCAGGAGTTCGACGCGCTGATCGGCAGCCTGCAAGTCACCGAGGAGATCGAGCAGGCCGGCGTCGCCAGCGAGCTCGTGGACAAGCGCTCATGATCGCGTACGGCTTTTTAGTTCTCCTTGGCCTCATCATCGTCTCGCTTCCGGTCGCCGCGGTGCTTGGTCTCCTCGGCTGGCTGCTCTCCGAGCGCTACGCCTTCGTGCCCATGACGGGCGCCCTCGGCGAGGTCGCCTGGAACACTTCCAACGATTTCATCCTGATCGCGGCGCCCATGTTCATCATGATGGGCGAGCTGATGCACCGCTCGGGGATGAGCGAGCGGCTGTTCGCGGCCCTCGCGCCCTGGTTCGATCGTCTGCCCGGCCGCCTCATTCACACCAACATCGCGGCTTGCGCGGTGTTCGCCGCCACCTCCGGCTCCTCGGTCGCGACCGCCGCCACCATCGGCACGGTGGCGATCCCCAACATGGAGCGCGGCGGCTACAACCGCCCGCTCTTCCTCGGCTCGATCGCGGCGGGCGGCACGCTCGGCATCCTGATCCCGCCCTCGATCAACATGATCATCTACGGCGTGCTCACCGACACCTCGGTGACCAAGCTCTATGCGGCGGGGTTCATTCCGGGCTTCCTGATGGCGGGCCTGTTCTCGCTGATGGTGCTCGGCATCTGTCTCTATCGCCCATCCTGGGGCGGCACGCAGCTCGCCGACCGCGACCTCTGGCGCGCGCGCCTCGCGGGACTCGTGCATCTCATCCCGCCGCTGATCCTGTTCTTCCTGGTGGTCGGCTCGATCTATGTCGGCATCGCGACGCCGACCGAGGCGGCGGCGCTCGGCCTGATGGCGACCGTCGCGCTGGTCGCGCTCAACGGCCAGCTCACGCTGCCGGTGCTGCTCCGCGCCTTCGAGGGCACCGTGCGCACCACCTCCATGGTGATGCTGATCGTGATCGCGGCCTTCTTCCTCAACCTGGTCATCGTCTCGATCGGTCTCGTCAAGGCGATCACCGACACGGTGCTCGGCCTCGGCCTCTCGCCGCTCGCCATGCTGATCGCGATCATCGTCTTCTACCTGATCCTCGGCTGCTTCATGGAGACGATCTCCATGATGATCGCGACCACACCGGTCGTCGTGCCGGTGCTGGTGGCGCTCGGCTACGACCCGCTCTGGTGGGGCATCGTGTTCGTGATCCTGATGGAAGCCGCGCTCATCACGCCGCCGGTCGGCCTCAACCTCTATGTCGTGCAGGCCGTGCGGGGGCGCGGCAGCTTCGGCGAGGTCGGCCTCGGCGCGCTACCCTTCGTCGGCGTGATGATCGTGATGATCGCCCTGCTGATTGTCTTCCCGCAACTCGCGACTTGGCTGCCCGACATCTTGAATCCGAAAGCCGCAGGCTGAACACTAGCGCATGTTCCGGCGAAGTGAGCACCGGTTAGCCGACAAGAGCATGCGCCAACCAGTTATCCGGAGGGAGATCTCACCATGAAGACCCTGATTGCAATTGCCGCGCTGCTCGCCGCAACGCCGGCGCTCGCCCAGAACCTGCCGGCGACCCAGTTCAACGTCGTCGGCTCGATCGGCGCGCTCACGCCCTATGTGAAAAAGGAAGTGCCGTTCTGGACCCAGCAGGTGCCGCAGGCTTCCAACGGCGCCATCAAGGCACAGATCAAGCCGTTCACCGAGCTCGGCTTCAAGGGGCCGGAGGTGTTCCGCCTCACCTCGCAGGGCACGCTGCAGCTCTCGCATGCGGTGCTGAACTATTCCTCGGGCGAGGTGCCGATCAACGAGGCCGTGGATCTCGCGGGCCTCACGGGCTCGGTCGAGGAGTTGCAGAAGCTGCTCGAGATCTTCCGCCCGCATCTCGCGGCCGAGTTCGAGAAGAAACACAATCTCAAGCTCCTCGGTTTCGGTACCTATCACGCGCAGGTCGTCTATTGTCGTGATGCCTTTTCGAGCATCGCCGACCTGAAGGGCCGGAAGATCCGCGCCTCCGGCGCCTCGCAGCAGGCCTTCGTGCAATATATCGGCGCTTCGCCGCTCACCATCGCGTTCGCCGAGGTGCAGCCGGCGCTGGCGCAGGGCGTCCTCGACTGCGCGATCACGGGCGCGCTCTCGGGCTACAAGTCGAAATGGCACGAAACCGCGAAGTTCATCTCGCCCATGCCGGTGAACTTCGGCCTCATCGCGCATGTCGCCAACCTCACTTGGTGGAAAGGCCTGAACCCCGGCGTGCAGCAGCTGCTGGAGGCCGAGCTGCGCAAGCTCGAAGCGGACGTATTCGCACAGGCGCGCGATGAGGCCGCGGTCGGCATTGCCTGCAACACAGGCGGCACCTGCCCGGAGGGCGCCCCCGCCGCCATGAAGCTCGTCGCTGTGACGCCGGCCGACGAGAAGCTGCGCCGCGAGGCGCTCGAGAAGGCGGTGCTCCCGGCCTTCGCCAAGCGCTGCGGCGCCGACTGCGTCAAGCTGTGGAACGACACCGTGGGCAAGGCGCTGAACATCACGATCGCTCCGTGATCGAGATCACCCGCCTCGATCCGCAGTCCTATCGCCGCACGCCGTGGAAGAACGGCGGCGGCGTGACGGTCGACATCGCGGACGCGTATCGTCCGGACGTCGCGCCCGGAAGCTGGGAGGGCATGCTCTGGCGCTTCGGGCGCACGCAAATCGTCGCGCCGGGACCGTTCTCGGATCTCTCCGGCTACGACCGGATCCTGACCGTGATCGGCGGACGCGGCCTCGTGCTCGAGGTCGCGGACGGCGCCGCGCTCGACGTGCGCGCCCCGCTGATGCCGGTGCGCTTCCCGGGCGAGACGCGCATCACGAGCCGGCTCGAAGCCGGCCCCGTCGAGGTGATGAACCTGATGGCCGATCGCACGCACACGATCGATGTGGCGATTCTTTCGGGCGCCGATACACGGTCGCTCGCGAGCGGCGTGCACGTGCTCTATGCGCCCATTGGCCCCGCCTCGTTCGCGATCGATGGGGAATCTCACTCGCTCGCAGCTGATCACGCGTTGCGCGTCGACACCGATGCAGGCTTTAGCCTCGCGCACGCGGCCGGAACGCTGGCGGTCGCCTCGGTCATGCCGTCCGCGACCTGACGCTACTTCAGGAACTCCGGCGAGATCAGGTTGGGCAGGAACAGCGAGACCTGCGGGAAGATGATCACCAGCGCCAGCACGGCCAGCATCGGCAGCAGCATGATGCCGACGTCCTTGAGCGAGTCGATCACGCGCATCTCGGCAACGCGGCACGCGATCAGCAGGCAGAGCCCGTAGGGCGGCGTCACCAGGCCGAAGGCGAGCGAGACGATGCCGATCATGGCGAAGTGCACCGGATCCATGTGCACGGCGCGCGCGAGCGGATCGAGGATCGTGCCAACGATGATGATCGCCGGGATCGCGTCGAGGAAGCAGCCGACCACCAGGAACACGAAGGCGATGAAGAAGCCCGCGCCGGTCACGCCCATGTTCCAGGAGAGGATGTCCTTCAGCAGCGCCTGTGGGATCTGGTAGTAGGCCATCAGCCAGCCGAAGGCGCTCGCCGTGCCGACGCAGAACAGCACCACTGCCGTGAGCTTGCCGGTATCGAGGAACACCTCGTAATAGGCGCGCAGGTTCATCTGCCGATAGAACAGCAGCGAGAGCACGAGCGCATAGAGCACCGCGATGCAGGCCGACTCGGTCGCCGTGAACCAGCCGAACACCTTGCCGCCGATGATGATCCCGGGCGTCATCAGCGCCGGAATCGAGACGAACAAGGCTTTGAACAGTTCGTTCCACGAGGCGCGCGGGTAGGTCGGATACTTTCGCAGCTTGGCATAGGCGTGGACGGTCGCCATCTGCACGAGGCCGATCAGCAGACCAGGGATGACGCCAGCGAGGAAGAGCGCACCGATCGATACCGTGAGGATACCGCCCCAGACGATCATCAGGATCGACGGCGGAATGATCACGGCGAGCACGGCCGAGACCGCGGTGATCGCCACCGAGAAGCTGTCGTCGTAGCCCTCCTTGCGCTGCGCCTCGATGAAGATCTTCGACTGGCTGGCCGCATCCGCGGTGGATGAGCCCGAGATGCCGGCGAAGAAGATCGACAGCACCACGTTGATCTGCGCGAGCCCGCCTGGCAGGTGCCCGACCATGGCGCGCGAGAGCCGCATCAGCTGGTCCGTGATCCCGCCCGCATTCATCAGATTGGCGGTGAGCAGGAAGAACGGCACCGCCAGCAGGATGAACGAGTTGTAGGAGTTGAAGGTCTCCTGCACGAGGTTCATGGTCGAGAGGCGAGGCTCGAAGATGAAGCTCGGGAGGCAGGCGAGCGCGAGCGCGAAGGCGATCGGCACGCGCAGCACCATCAGGCCGAAGAACAACCCGAACATGATCAGCGCAGCCTGGCCGGACGTGAAGAAGGCGCCGGTCATTCGGCACCTCCGCGCAGGACGTCCAGCTCATGCATCACGGGCTCGCCGAGGAACACGATCCATGTGAGTCCGGTGAGCGGCCAGGCCACGTGGATCATCCACAGCGGCAGCTCGGCCAGCTCGGAGATGCGATTGAAGGCGAAGCGGGTGAACTCCCAGCCGGCCCAGAGAAAGACGAAGGCCATGATCAGCACCGCGAACGCGGCAAACAGCTTGATCATGGCTTCGGTGCGCGGCGAGGCCGAGGACCAGAAATCGACCTCGAGATGCGTGCTCTCGCGTACGCCGATCATCGAGCCGATCATGATCACCCAGACGAACATGAAGCGCGCCATCTCCTCGGTCCAGATGTAGTGCGGGATGATGTGGGTGAAGCGCGAGAAGATCTGAAGCGTCACCGGCACGATCAGCAGCGCGAGGGTAAGGACCAGCAGCAGCGAGAGCAGCTGCGCATAGATGGCGGTGAAGCGGCGCCACACTGTCATGGGATGTCTCGGGAGGGATTTCGGGAATAGGAAGGCCGGGGCGCACGCCCCGGCCCAAAGCAGCGGTGCTGCAGCGTTACTTCACGGCCTGGATCTGCTCGAAGATCTTGTCGGCGCCGATCTCCTTGGCATAGGCCGCCATTACGGGCGCGACCAGCTTCGCCATCTCCTCGCGGTCCTTGAAGGCAACGCGCTTGAGCTTGCCGGCCTTTTCGAGGGCGTCGAGCTTCTGCGCATCCTCGGAGGACTCGACTTGGCGGCCATAGGCGCCCGCCTCCTTGCCGGCCTTCAGGATCGCGGCCTGCAGGTCCGGCGGCAACGACTTGAAGGTCTTGCCCGAGAAGCAGATCGGCCGGATCGTGATGGCGTGCTCGGTCATCGCGAGATTGGGCGCGACCTCGTAGAACTTCATCGCCTCGACGCCCGCGGCCTCGTTCTCGCCCGCCTGGATGACGCCGTTCTGGATGCCGTTATAGACCTCGTTGTAGGCGATCACGGTCGGCGACATGCCCACCGCCGCGAAGGTCTTGCTCCAGATCGGCGCGCCCTGCACGCGCACCTTCAGGCCCTTGATCTCGGCGAGACTGCCCATCGGCTTGTTGATGAAGATGTTGCGCACGCCGCCGCCCGCATAGCCGATCAGCATCACGTCGGCCTTCTGCGCGATCTCGTCGGCGACCGGCTTGAGCAGGTCGGCGTCGAGCACCTTGTTCCAGTGAGCGAGGTCACGGAACAGGAACGGCGCGTCGATGAACGGCGCCGCCTTCGAGAAGGTCGACATGTGCGCCGGCGAGACGATGCCGTAGTCCACGGCGCGGCCCTGCGCCATGTACTCGAAATACTGCTTCTCCAGACCGAGCGAGGAGTTCTTGTGCAGCACGAAGTTGATCGGCTTGCCGTAATACTGCTTGACCAGCTCCTCGAACTTCACAAGCGCCTTGGTGAAGGCGTGATCGTCGTTGAACTGCACCGCACCGTTGAGCGTGATCACTTGCTGCGCGGCCGCGGGCCCTGCGAACAGGCACGCGGCGACGAGACCGGCAAAGAGCCGTTGCATCATGGACAACCCTCCCTGAAAGACGGCCACACGGCCGTTCTGTTTTCTTGCTGCTAACATGTTACGGCTCTCCGGTGCGTGGTGACAAGCCGGCAGCCGCGCGGCCCGCGACGGCTGATCCGGCTGTGCTAGGCTGCGCGCATCGAGGGGACGCGATGAGGGCCATTCTGCGCGGGCTATGGGCTCTGATGCTTGTCGCGTGCGCGGGGCGCGCAGGCGCCGAGCCCGTCACCATGCTCGGGCTCGCCTTTCCGGACGCGGTCGACGGTTTCGTGCGCGGCGACACCCGCGATTACGAGTCCACCCATCCCGGCGCCGGCTACAGCGCGGCCTACCGGCGCAATGCCTGGACCGCCACGGTTTTCATCTACGACCTGCGCATGAAGTCCATTCCGGACGATCCGCTCGCCCCGCTCGTTCGCGAGCAGGTGCAGCAGGCGAGCGCCGAGGTGCACCGGGCGGTGGCGGCCGGGGCGTGGGAGAAGGCCTCCAACCGCGGCACGTACAATCTGCCCAATGCCGGCCGCGCGCGCTTCCAATGCGCCGACTTCGCGCTGGTGCGCGCCGGCGGTCAGGAGCTCGACAGCCTGCTCTGCATCACGAAGTGGCGCGGCAAGTTCATCAAGTTCCGCATCAGCGGAGCGAAGCAGAGCGACGGCACGGCTGGCGCGCGGCGCTTCGTCGAGGCCTGGAGCGAGGTGTTGTGGCCGTGAGGCCGAGTGCCTTCAGCGGCAGACCGCGCGGGTGACGAAGGACTCGGTCGTGCAGTCCTTCGGCTGCGCGGTCGCGCCCAGCCAGACATGCGCCTTGCAGCGCTCGGCGGTTTGAATGTCGAGGCTGTTGCCGGCGCTGAAGCCCTTGCTCTTGCACAGCGCCTCGGTGGCCGCGAGGCAATCGGGGGCACCGTTCGCGGCGACGAGGCAGCGTTCGCGGCCCGTCACCACGCCCGACGGCAGACCGACCGGCGGCAGTCCGACCGACGACGGCAACTTGCTCACCGCGTCGATGGCGCCTTTCGCGAGGTCGCGCGGAATCTCCAGCGGGTTCGTGGGCTTGGCGGGCTGCGCCACGGCGGGCGCGGGCGGCGGGGCGGCTTGCGCCGGAGCCGCGGAGGACGGCGCGGGCGGTGCCGCAACGGGCGGCGGTGCCGCAACGACCGGCGCGGGATCTTCGGGCAGCCGTGTTTCCGCAGGCTGAGCCGCCGCCTCGACGGGCCGCTCCGGCTTCGGGGTGATCGGGGTGAGCGACCGCTCGATGAAACGGCCGACCGCACCGATGAAACCGGACTCCGGACCGGGGAGCGGCTGGCTCTGCGCCGCCGAGGGTGGCGTTTCCGGCTTTTCCTGCGCGCGTGCGGCATCCGCGGCGAGCAGCACCGGCAGCATGAGCCAGAGCCCCGCAAAGGCGGCCCGCCCCAGGGCATCCGGTTCGGCGATCCCTCTCATAGGGGCACCAAAAGCGTCACCCATGGCGAAATTGCGGTCGTCGGGTTCCGCATCGCAGCGTCAGAAGACATAGACCGCCGCGATGAAGCCGAGCACCAGCACGCTCAGGCTGACCGTGAACCAGAAGGTCATGCGCTTCTCGACCTCCTCACGGATATGCGGCCCGAAGTAATGGAGCAGGAAGGCCGTGAGAAAGAAGCGGGCGCCACGCGTGATCACCGAGAAGATGACGAACAGGACGAAGTTGTAGCCCGCGAAGCCCGATGTGATGGTGACGATCTTGTAGGGGATGGGCGTGATGCCCTTGAGCAGAATGATCCAGGTGCCGTACGCCGCATAGGCTTCGCGGAACGCCTCGACCTTGTCGCCATAGCCGTAGAGCTGCATCAGCCACTGGCCGAGGGAGTCGTACAGCACCGCGCCGATGATGTAGCCGAGAATCCCCCCGAGCACCGACGCGATCGTGCAGACGAGGGCGTAGTGATAGGCGCGGTCGGGCCGCGCCAGCGCCATCGGGATCAGCATGGCGTCCGGCGGGACCGGGAAGAACGAGCTCTCCGCGAACGAGACCGCTCCCATGGCCCAGGTCGCGTGCGGCTTTCCGGCCGCGCCGATACACCAGTCGTAGACGCGTCGGAGCATGCAGTGCCTGGGGGTTGCGGGAGAGCCGGAAGGAGGTTCGACGCGGGAAATGCGTCCAATGAAGGGCGCCAGGGGCGCACAGGCTCTAGCGACGCCGCGCCGGAATGTCTATTCGCGGGACCGAGACTTATCGCCGCTTGCGCACGCCGCGCCGGGATTCGAGGGCCACCACCTTGCGGCGCGTCTCGGCGCGCGGCTCGGGATCGGCCTGGGCTTTCAAGAGCTTCTCGGCGATGCCGAACAGCCGCTCGCGCCGTTCCATCTCCTTCCAGACGTCCTTGGGCTCGACCCCGGAGGCGACCCAAAGCACGACCAGGTTGTAGATGAGATCGGCGCTCTCGCGGATCACCGCGTCGCGGTCGCCGTGCATGGCGTCGATCACGACCTCGACGGCTTCCTCGGCGAGCTTCTTGGCCATCTTGGCGCGGCCGGCCTTGAGCAGCCGCGCCGTGCGCGAGGTCGCGGGATCTGCCGTGCGCGCGGCCTGCACGGCCGCATAGAGGCGTTTGACCGAATCAGCCATTCCCCGAGAATAGCCGAAAGATTGCAACGCGGGGGTTAACGGCGGAACGGCCGCGCGCCGATGGTGAATCCTAGTCCGGCGCCCCGCCCCCCTAAAACGCGAACGGCCGCGCTGGCGCGGCCGTTCGGAAGTGAAGCCCGCTTCGTCACTGCTGGGGCGAGGCGTGCGTGTAAGTCGAGGGCGGCGGCGCGGTCGGCGAGCCGGTGCCGATCGAGACACCGCCGCCAACATAGACGTGCGAGCCCTGGCTCGGGCCGTAGCCGCGACCGTGGCCGGAGTAGTACCGCCCTGAGTGGTAGCCCGGATTGGCGTAGTAGTAGGACGGCGCGCCGCCGTAGTACCCGCCATAGCCACCATAGCCGCCGTAATAGACCGGCCCGCCCGAGTAATAGACCGGGCCGTCATCGTAGTAGTAGCGGTGATGCCGGCGCGCCGCCTGGGCGGCCGCGATCGATCCGACCATGCCGACCATCGCGCCGAAGGCGGCCGCGTTACCGTAATGCCGCTTCTTGCGCTTGCGCGCTGCGCTGAAGTCCATGTCTGCGGGTGCGCCGACCTGCACGCCGTGAGACTTCGACGCAGAGGCTGCGGCGGCCACGGGAATCTCAATGCTCGTCGCCATGACGGCCGTGCTGACCGCGATGGCGAGGACTCGAGACATTCGCGAAGACATGGCTCTCTCCAATCCTGATAAGGCCGACTAAGCGCTGCGGCGCAACCGGGGCCTGACGCCGCCCCTGCTTCAAGCCCGAGTCAACCACGGGCCGATGGCAAAGTTCCATCAATCCGGCTGAACGCGGCTTGAACAAAAGATGGCGTCTCTGTGATGCGCCCGCCACGTGGCGCGCGGCTTCGCCGCAGGACGTCATTCCGACGTCACATCACTCCGCTTCGGCGAGCAGGCTCGCATTGCCGCCGGCCGCTGCCGTGTTGACGGTCAGCGTCTGCTCGCTGGTGAAGCGCGGCAGATAGTGCGGACCGCCCGCCTTCGGGCCCGTGCCCGAGAGACCGAAGCCGCCGAAGGGCTGCGTGCCGACCACGGCGCCGATCATATTGCGATTCACATAGACGTTGCCGACCGGCAGCCGCTCGGTCACGCGTTCGGCCACCTCGTCGATGCGCGAGTGCACGCCGAGCGTGAGACCGAAGCCGCTCGCCGCAATGTCATCGAGCAGGCGATCGAGCTCGCCGGCGCGCCAGCGCACCACATGAAGGACCGGGCCGAAGACCTCTTCCTTGAGGTCGCGCGCGCGGTCGATCTCGATGATGGTCGGTGCAACGAAGTTGCCGCGCGCCGGCAGGCCGCTGTCCCGGCGATATTTGACGCGCGGTCCCATGCGGGCGACCCAGCCTTCCAGCTTGTCCTTTGCTTCCGCGTCGATCACCGGCCCCACATGGGTGGACGGATCGCTCGGATCTCCGAGCTTCAGTTCGCGCGTGGCGCCTTCGATCATCTCGATCATGCGGTCCGCGACGTCGTCCTGCAGGCAGAGCAGGCGCAACGCCGAGCAACGCTGCCCGGCCGAGCGAAACGCCGACATCACCACGTCGTCGCTCACTTGCTCGGGCAGCGCCGTGGCGTCGACGATCATCGCATTGATGCCGCCGGTCTCGGCGATCAGCGGCACGATCGGTCCATCCTTGGCCGCGAGTGCGCGGTTGATCAGCCGCGCCACCTCGGTCGAGCCCGTGAAGGCGACGCCCGCGACGCGCCGGTCCGCGACGAGCGCGGCGCCGACCTTGCCGTCACCCGGCATGAGATGCAGCGCGCTCACCGGCACGCCGGCGCGATGCAGCAGGCGCACGGTCTCGTATCCGATCAGTGGTGTCTGCTCCGCGGGTTTCGCCACGACCGTATTGCCGGCGACCAGCGCGGCCGTGATCTGGCCCGTGAAGATCGCGAGCGGAAAATTCCACGGGCTGATGCAGATGAATACGCCGCGCCCGCGCGCGAGCAACTGATTGCTCTCGCCGGTCGGCCCCGGCATGCGCTCCGGCGCCAGCACGCGGCGCGCCTCCGCCGCATAATAGCGGCAGAAATCCACGGCCTCGCGCACCTCGGCCAGGCTATCGTCCAGCGTGCGGCCCCCTTCCCGCTGCAGCAGCGCAATCAGCCGGCCCCGCTCCGCTTCGAGGGCCTCCGCGCCGCGGTCCAGGATGGCGGCGCGCTCCGCGACCGGCGTCGCGGACCATGACGGGAAACCCGCGGCCGCGGCGTTCATCGCGGTGTCCACCAGCGCCTGGTCGCCTTCCGCCACATGCCCGATCGTCTCGCCGTCGACCGGCGATGTCACAGCGCGCCGCGCGCCCGGCAGCGCGACGC
>JAEYAU010000149.1 GCA_023404705.1 Pseudomonadota bacterium | reverse complement strand
CCCTGAAGGATTACCTGCAGGGGGAGTAAAGAAAGCGGCCGCGCAGCTGCGATTCAGTCGTCAGGGTGAGAGTCTGGTGGTCGATAACCCGACGCCATTTTACATCAATTTCAGCCAGGTCACGGTGGGAGGAAAGCCGATCTCAGCGGATGGCTTGCGCAAGCTGGTTCCTCCTTATGGTCAACAACGTTATGACCTTGTCAAGGGTATGAGCGGCCCGGTGGAGTGGCAGGTGCTGGATGAGGATCACCGTCCCACACCGCTTCAGCACCAGGCTCTGTAACACCATGAAGAACCGTCCGTTAACGCCAGATAAAAAGCAGGCAACGATTGTGATTAAAAAAAAGACATCCCGGAAAGGAAGCAATGCCAGGGTTGCCAGGATTGACACTTTCCCACTGAAAACGATCTCTCTCTGTGTCTTCATGAGCTGCAACAGCGCGTGGGCGACGGACTATTTTGATCCAGAGTTGCTTGCGCTTGGTACAGGAACCAGCGATGTCGATCTTTCTGCTTTTGCTAATCCCGGAGGCGTGGTGGAAGGCGATTACCTGGTCAATATTTTTATTAACCAGCGTATGGCGATGTCGCGTACGATCCCTTTCCGTAAGAACGCGCAGGGTAAAGTGGTCGCCGAGCTGACGCCTGCATTGCTCAATGATTTGGGGGTGAATGTTGACCATCTACCGGCCTTTAAAGATTTGCCGAAAGATAAACCGGTGAAGGATCTTGCCGAACTCATCCCCCAGTCATCGGTCAAGCTTGATATTGCGCGTCTGCGTCTGGACATCAGCATTCCGCAGGTGGCAATGCAGCCGGGGAAAAATAGCCGTATGGACCCTGAACTGTGGGACGACGGAATACCGGCATTACTGTTCAACTACAGCCTGAGCGCCGGACGTACCGAACAGAATATCAATAACGACTCTCGCCACATGAATAACCTATTTGCCAACGTACAAACCGGGGCGAATTTGGGAGCATGGCGTCTTCGCAGCACCATCACCCACAACTATTCAGATCAAAATGGTGGGCGTAACGGCCAGAGCAGACATACTGATGATACGCGTTTTTCTAATACGTATCTGATGCGTGATATTCGCGCATGGCGATCGCATTTAACCATCGGTGAATCCAGTACCGGCAGCGAAGTTCTGGATGGTGTACCGTTCCGGGGCGTGCAGCTCCAGTCCAGTGAGCAGATGCTGCCTGCTCGTTTACGTGGGTTTGCGCCGCAAATTACCGGGATTGCGAACAGCAATGCCCGTGTCACCATCCGCCAGAATGGCTATGTGGTGTACGAAACCTATGTCGCACCCGGTCCGTTTGAAATTAAGGACCTTTATCAGGCAGGAATGTCGGGCGACCTGGAGGTCACGATCACCGAAGCGGACGGCAGTGTTCGCAGCTTTGTGGTGCCCTATTCAACCCTGCCGGTGATGTTACGCCCTGGCACGTTCAAATATGAAGTTACTGCCGGTCGTTACGATGGCGGGCTCACCTATGGTTCGCGTCAGGAAAATTTTGTCCTCGGCACCCTAATCTATGGGTTACCAAAAAACATTACGCTGTATGGCGGTGGTCTGGTATCGGAATATTACACCGCATTATCCCTGGGAAGCGGGGTCTCGCTGGGGGACTGGGGCGCGGTGTCTGCGGACGCGACGTTATCAAATGCCAGATTTCAGGGCGAATCGCGTGAAACGGGAGGATCGTGGCGTCTGCGTTACTCAAAAAGTCTCCTTAGCACCGGGACGTCAATCGATCTGACGGCGCTGCGCTATTCAACAAAGAACTTTTATACCTTTAGCGAATACAACACGATGGGTTATGCGAGACGCGATGAAGATATTTTTTATACGCCGGATCGTCGTCGCAGTAGTTTTCAGACTCAGGTTTCTCAGCAACTGGGGGAGCTGGGATCCATCAGCCTTCGTGCGCATCGTGATGAATACTGGGGCTCCACTAAGACGCTGACTGGTTTATCTGCCGGATACAACGGTGGCTTTAAAGGAGTGAGTTATGGGCTTTATTACACCATCGATCGCATGAAAGGTAACGGGAGTTGGCCAGAGAATCGCCAGGTTACATTCAGCCTGAACATACCTTTTAGTATTTTCAGCTATTCGCCAGCGCTGCAAAACGTCTATGCCACTTCTCAGATTTCGCATGATAACACCGGGCGCACCCTGAATCAGGCCGGTATTTCCGGCAGTAATGGGAATTTTTCTTATAGCATGATGCAGAACTGGGGCAATCAAAACCAGGCCAGTAACAGCAACCTTAATATGGGCTGGCAGGGAAGCAAAGGCAGCATTAACGCGGGCTATGGCTACTCCCATGATACGCGTTCAATGAACGTGAATATTACCGGAGGGGCAATTGCGCACTCTGAAGGCCTGACGCTGTCGCGAACGCTTGGAAGCTCAATGGCGCTGGTCAGTGCACCGGAAGCAAGCGGCGTCCGTCTTACCAGCGGCAATGGCGTAACCGATTGGCAGGGTTTTGCCGTTGCGCCTTACCTTTCCGATTATACCAGCAACAACATCGGCCTCGATCCCAGCACCCTGCCGGATAATGTGGACCTGCCGAAAACCAACGTTGAAGTTTACCCGACGAAAGGCGCAGTGGTGAAAGCCGATTTCGCTACCCGTATCGGTTACCAGGTATTAATGACTCTGACGCGCGTGGGCGGGATGGGCGTTGTGCCCTTTGGTGCGACGGTTTCGCTGTTGAATAACAAGGAGCGTGATGATGCGACCAGTATCGTGGGGGATAACGGCCAGGTGTATATGGCTGGTCTGCCGGTGAAAGGGGAATTGTCCGTGGTGTGGGGTAAAAGCGCCGATAAGCAGTGTCGGGTGAATTTTAATCTTAACGGCCTTAAGCCAACGGCACAAATGCCGGTAATTCAAATGAATGGCGATTGCCGTTAATGAAAATGCGTTATGTCCTGGCGTCAGGCAGCAGCGCAGCAAGAGAGATCGATATGAATAAAATGAAAAGTGTTATCTGTTTTCTGGCACTGGGTGCTATCAGCCCGCACGCCTGGGCTACGCCAAATAATGATGACATTAAAGCGATGCTTTCCCAGGCAAAGAGTGGGGATGCCTCTGCCCAAACCCAACTTGGCATTCTTTATGCTGAAGGCAGTGGTGTCACCCGTGATTATAAAAAAGCGCGATCGTGGTTTGAGCAGGCCGGTAAACAAAATTATGCCGATGCGGAATATAACCTCGGCGTGATGTACGGCAATGGGGATGGTGTGGCGCGTGATAGTAAAAAAGCGCTTACCTGGTTTGAAAAAGCGGCAGAGCATGGCCATATCGGCGCCCGTTATAATCTGGGCATGATCTACGGCCAGGGAATTGGGACTGCCAAAGACCTGGTTCGTGCGGCTTTCTGGTTTGAGCTTGCCGGGCAAGATGGTTCGCCGGAAGATAAATATACGCTTGGCGTGATGTACAGCAAGGGTGAACCGCTGGAGAAGAATGATGTAAAAGCCCGGCAATGGTTTGAACGCGCAGCCAATGAGGGGCATGTGCTTGCCCAGTATAATTTAGCGGTCATGTACAGCGAAGGATTAGGGGGCGATCGCGATCTGCGAAAGGCGCGTCACTGGGCGGATAAAGCCGCCGGGCAGGGTGATCCAGAGGCCACCAGATTGCTCAGCGTATTGAATGAGCGTGGTAAACAGAGTCCCTTCGAAATACTGATGGTGGCGGGCGGTGACCCTGCTGCCGCGCCGCATATTGTGCCACCGGTTCGGCTGGGTGCCGATCATGGGGTTGAAAAGCCAGTGGCTGAAACACTTTCGGAAACACCCGCTGCAGTCATAAATACGGCGCCAACCACTGAGTCTGTCGAGATTATAGAGATTGACGAGGGTAGCACCGGCGTGGAAATAGAAAAAATAACGGAGGACGCGCCGGCAGAGGAAGCCATGCCGTCGGATGCGCTGAGAAGTCAAAAGATGGAAAACAGGGAGAGTGAGGCACGGGCAGGCGAAGCGGAAAATTTACAAGACGCTCAACAGAGTTCAACCCCAAATAACGAACTGACTCCTGCCACTGGTCCGCAGGCAATGAGCGAAGATGTTCCACGAGAAGAGGAGCAGCATGTCGAGGAGGATGACAGCATGACATCATCGGATACCAGTGAGCCAGTACCTGTGCCACTAAAAGCGTCTGCCGAAGAATCCTCTGAGCGAAATACTGCGGTGGGTATCTCCCCGGAGTCGATAAATACTGAAAAATAACGTGACCAGACCGTTATATGCATATGGGTATTTTTATACGAAACTCAGTTTCCTGAGAAGTAATCTGCTATCGCTGGGGAATTATTGCATGGACAATATTTATGCTTATGTGTATTACGATTTTAATGATTGTGTACATGACGGTTTAGTCGGGCTTTGAGGTTTTGTGAGTATATTTTTTAGTTTCTTTCTATGCGCCCGTAACTGATTCGAATTATGCTTAAGGATTAAGAATGAAAATTACTTTTTATAAAAGCCCTTCATTCAATTTAGGAGGGGCTTTGTTCGGTATGATTTCATTTTTTGGCAGTATGTCATCATCATCGGCTGTGGTTATAAACGCACATCCGGGACAAGGTTTTATACCGGGCGGAACTTTTTCAGGTTCAGTACTCGTGCCAATTTATTCATCTATAAGTGGTCCTGATGTCGATTTTGCGGGGTTTGCAATAGCTCCGGACTCCCTAGGCTCCGGTTTATGTAACTCTTACGTCGATCGTTGGAAAACAATTAATGGTTATTTTGGCTATGAAGTACATCCCGGTGTTTTACTTGTCATACACGATACAACTATTACGGGGGACGTCGTTAGTAGCGATGCGCGAGGAATCGCTGTAAATGGAAGTATTAATTCTAAAGGTATAATGTCCGGAAATGTTCCACCGAATGTGAATGGAATTAACTGTTACTCGTATCTAAGGAGCGACAGTGAAACCCGTACTGATACTGTTACCCAATTCAGCGGCAGCTATGGTTACTATGTGTCAGAGACCGCATCGTTAACGTCAGATACAGGTGTGCAGCCTACGGTCATCGCATTCAGGCGTGCAAAGGGCCAGGGCCCAATATTCAATACTAACTACGTACGAGCGAACTCGACTAGCGACAGAATTATCATCAAAGAACCGCCTATGACCTGCTCTGTCTCGGTGCCGCCGGTAGACTTTGGTGAGGTGGCTTCCACAGCGGTTGGCAACAAGGTGGTGGTGGAATCCACATTGGGGGTTAACTGTACAAATACGTCCAACAATTCCATACCCATCACGTACAGCATGACGCCAAAAACTCAGGCGGGCGATCAAACCAGTATCCCGATGATCTCAAAGGCCGGGGGAACCGTGGGCGATATCCGGGGATTTCTTGGTGCAAACGCCTCTGCAGATGCCGGGTGTGTAGCGAAGACTTCATCGGTACGCATTGATGGTTCTCAGACGCCACTGCGTACCGTGCCCAGCAACAATAGTGCTCCGTGGACCAGTCCTCTGGTGTGGGTATTATGCCCCAAGGCAACGGCAAAACCTGGGGTAGCCTCAGCGGCAGCTACCTTTGAATTAAACTGGTAAAAGCTTTGCACAGGATTGATAAGGAAATAGGGTTACCCGGGTGACTCTCTCCTCCGGGCTATTCATTTATGCCGCATTTTTACGACCGGGGCGACAGCGGATGCTTTCACCCCGAAAAAGTGACCACTTATTGGTGGTCACTATTTTCTTGCAATACAACTTCGATAGCGCCCTGTCACAGGGGAGGCCCGCACCTCTGTATCCGGGCGCTTCATATGAGCCCCTTCTTTTCTTCTGCCACATAACCTCCTGTCTATGATGCTGCATATAGCCTGGATTTCGCGCCCGTAATGCATCAAGCAAGTCTACATAATGGATGATGCTTCTGATAATTGATAAACACCGATAAAAGGCACGATCTGGCCATGCATAGGAGAGGGCGCTGGCAGGTTATCTGCCCGCGCCTTCAGTCAGCGTGGCTGTTTCAGCGACGAACCCGCTGAGACACAAGGATAAGTAAGATCCCTATGGCGAGCGGCAGCGTTAAAAGTTGCGAAAGCAAGGAAATCGCATAGCCATAAATATAATTTTCAAGGCTTATGGCAATGATTGGAAACACTAAAAACACCAGCGAGGCCTGGAAAGCGCCTGATTTTTATTGCAGCAAAAAGTAGCACAGGATACCGAAAACCCCACCAATCACTCCCAGATACAGCGTGGACAGCGCAGAGGGCAATGAGAATGTGGATACCTGAGGATGTTCCAGAAAATATCCAGCAGCGGTAAGGATGAGACCGGCAAAAAAGCAGGGAAGGGCATTAAAAGTGAGCACTGAAACGGTGCAACATCTTTTCTTACTCTGG
>JAEYAU010000063.1 GCA_023404705.1 Pseudomonadota bacterium | reverse complement strand
CCGCGCCACGGCGTCGAGCGCGGCATCGACCGCCGCATCGATGCGGCCCGCATGCGCGAGCAGCTCGGCGCCCGCAGCGGTCGGCTGCGCCTTGCGGCCGACGCGCTCGATCAGGGTCGTGCCGAGCCGCTTTTCGAGTTGCCGGATCTGCAGGCTGACGGCCGGCTGCGTCAGGCCGAGCCGCTCGGCCGCCGCAGAGAAGCTGCCGCGTTCGATGACGATGACGAAGGCGCGCAAGTAATCGAGATCGAGGGACTGCATGCAAAGAATTTCTCATGCTTTGCATAACGGGACAAATATTTATTTATGGCCGCTTTAAGCCGAGGGTGCTCCGCATCGTTCATCTCTCGCTGAAGACTTCATGCCTTCGCTGCTCGAGATCCTTCGCGAGGCCGGCCGCTACCTGGCCGGTTCGCCGCAGTCCCGCCTGTGCCAGCGCGCGGTGCTGCGTCTGCTCGACGCGCGCATGCGCGCCGACATCGGCGTCACGCGCGCCGAGGCGCTCCGCGGCCGACGGATGACGGGCGGTGTGCCTGTTAGGGGAGTGCCTATGACCGAGACGAGCGTCCTGATCCGACCAGCCCTGCTGATCCGCGATGCCCATGAAGACGACATGCCAGTCGTGCAAGGCATCTATGCGCATCATGTGCGCCATGGCCTCGCGAGCTTCGAGGAAGTCCCGCCCTCACTCGAAGAGCTTCTCGCGCGCCGCGCGGCGGTGCTGCGCGCCGGCCTGCCGTTCCTCGCCGCGGAGGCGGACGGGCGCGTCATCGGCTACAGCTATGCGAGCGCCTATCGTCCGCGGCCGGCCTATCGCCATACGATCGAGGACTCGGTCTATGTGGCCGACGGCCTCGCAGGCCGCGGCATTGGCACGGCGCTGCTGCAGGCGCTGATCGCGCGCTGCGAGGCAGGCCCGTGGCGCCAGATGCTGGCCGTCATCGGCAACAGCCGCAATGCCGGCTCGATCGCGCTGCATCGCCGGCTCGGCTTCCGCAGCGTCGGCACCTTGACCTCCGTCGGCTTCAAGCTCGGTCAGTGGGTGGACAGTGTCTTGATGCAGCGCGCGCTCGGCGCCGGCGACAACGCCCCACCCGACGAGAGGTGATACGTATTTGTCCATGCCGGCAATCGCGGTATCTGTGATCCGAACCCCTGCATCGGACCCAAGCGATTGACTCTTTCCTCCACGGCTGACCCCGCAGAGCCGAGCGCGACGCGACGGCGCACGCTCTGGTCCGCCAGCGTCGCGCATGCGCTGCACGACGGCTATACGGACCTGATCTACGTGCTGCTCCCGGTATGGCAGGCCGAATTCGGCCTCGGCTACGGCATGCTGGCGCTGCTGCGCGGACTTTATGCGGGCGCCATGGCGGGCCTGCAGGTGCCGGCCGGCCGGCTCGCGGGCAAGTTCGGTGGCCGTCTTGTCCTCGCAATTGGTACGGCGCTCTCCGGCATCGGCTATGCGCTCGCGGGCTTCTCCGGCGGTCTGCTCGGGCTCTGCGCGGCGCTCGCCCTCTCCGGTGCCGGCTCGAGCACGCAGCATCCGCTTGCCTCGGCCGCGGTCTCGCGCGCCTATGGAGATGAGGCGAGGGGACCGCTCGGCACCTACAATTTCGCCGGCGACATCGGCAAGGCCGCGCTGCCGGCGCTCACTGCGCTTCTGCTGGTCTCGCTGTCCTGGCGCAGCTCGCTGTGGCTGCTCGCCGTGCTCGGCATCGTGACCGCGATCGGCATCATGCTGGTGATGCCGCCCTTCGGCCGGAACGGGGCTGCCGAGGACGACACCCCGGCGCAGCGCGGCGCCGGACGCGGCGGCTTCTCGCTGCTGCTCGCCATCGGCATTCTCGACAGTGGCGTGCGCATGGGGCTGCTGACGTTCCTGCCGTTCCTGTTGCAGGCGAAGGGCGCCTCGCTGCCGATGGTCGGCCTTGCGCTCGCGCTCGTGTTCATCGGCGGCGCCGCCGGCAAATACGCCTGCGGCTGGCTCGGCGCGCGTTACGGCGTGTTGCGCACCGTGATCGCGACCGAAGGCGGCACGGCGCTCGGCATCCTCGCGGTGCTCGTTCTGCCCCTGTTGCCGACTCTGCTGGTGCTGCCGCTGCTCGGCGTGATGCTCAACGGTACCTCGTCGGTACTCTACGGCACGGTGCCCGAGCTCGCGCCGCGCGAGCACACCGAGCGCGCCTTTGCGCTGTTCTACACCGGCACCATCGGCTCCGGCGCCATCTCACCCATCCTCTACGGCGTGCTCGGCGACCACATAGGCATCAACGGCGCCACGATCGCGACCGCCATCGCGGCGCTCGCCACCATCCCGCTCGCCTTCGTCCTTGCGCCGCGGCTCGTGGCAGAGCCGGCCTGACGCGCTGGCGGACACTCGCCACGCCCCCTCCGGGATTGCCGCTTGCAAAACTGCAGAAAACTCTGCAGTGGCGACCGCCCTTCCGCTGGCCGATAATTGCCGCCCCGGCGAATCCCGATCGCCGGGAGCATGGGAGGTCGGCCATGACAAGCGAAGCTACGATGCCGGCACGCGCGCCTTTCGCGCTCGCGCGGGTTCTTTGCGACAATTGGTGGCTGTTTCTGCTGCGCGGGCTCGCCGCCATCGTGGTGGGCGTGCTGGCCTTCATCTGGCCCGGCATCACGCTGATCACGCTGGTGCTGTTCTATGGCGCGTTCACGCTGGTCGATGGCGTGTTCTCGCTGGTCGCCGCGGTGCGCGGCGGCGGCGTGGTGCCGCGCTGGTGGCTCGTGCTGGTGGGCGTGCTCGGCGTCCTGGTCGGGATCGGCACTTTCGCCTGGCCCGGCCTCACGGCCCTGGTGCTCGTCTTCTTCGTCGCGGGCTGGGGAATCGCGACCGGCATCTTCCAGATCATCGGCGCCATTCAGCTCCGCAAGGAGATCGACAACGAATGGCTGCTCATCCTCAGCGGCGCCGCCTCGGTGCTGTTCGGCATCCTGCTGTTCGCGATGCCGGGGCCGGGCGCGCTCGTGTTGGTGTGGATCTTCGGGATCTATGCCGTGGTCTACGGCGTCCTGATGATCGGCTTCGCCTTACGGCTCCGCCGGCACCGAAGCGCCGGCTGAGCCGCAGAAGCGTGCGGGCCGCTCAGGCCCGCGCCAGATCGGCGAGATCGAGCGGCAGCGTCTGCATGGCGAGCTGGCCATCGGGCGTGCGCGGCCATTCGGACTCGGGCCGGTCCCAGTAGAGCTCGATCCCGTTGCCGTCGGGATCGCTGAGATAGAGCGCCTGGCTCACGCCATGGTCGCTCGCGCCCTGCAGCCGGACGCCGGCTGCCGTGAGCCGCCGCAGCGCGTCGGCGAGATCGGCGCGCGTCGGATACAGAATGGCCACGTGATAGAGGCCGGTGCTGCCGGGAGGCGGCGCGGCGCCGCCGCGGCTCTCCCAGGTGTTGAGGCCGATATGGTGGTGATAGCCACCGGCCGAGACGAAGGCCGCGTCCTTGCCGTAGCGCTGCATCAGCGTGAAGCCGAGCACATCGCGGTAGAAGGCGAGGGCGCGTTCGAGATCGGCCACCCGAAGATGGACGTGGCCGATCCGGGTGCCGGCCGCGATGGGCCGGCTTTCGGGAAGATGCGAAGCCTGTGCGGACATGACAGCCTCCTCAATGCGCGGTCGCGGGACGCAGCCGCTCGCTGAAGGGACGCAGCGCATAGGCGCCGTCACCCAGCAGGGCCTGCACGAGCAGCATCACGGTCCAGAAGACAGGGAATTCCCAGCCGCCGCCGTTGGCACTGAACAGCCAGCCGCCGCCGACGTGCTGCAGCGTGGCGCCGATCATGATCGGCAGCAGCAGCAGCGAGATCAGGCGCGTGCGGATGCCGAGGATCAGCGCGAGGCCGCCGCCGATCTCGCCGAGAATGACCAGATAAGCGAAGAAGCCCGGGTAGCCGATGCTCTGGAAGAACGAGACAGTGCCCGGGACCGTGAAAGTGAAAACCTTCAGCAGCAGGCCGTGGGCCAGGAAGAGCGCGCCCAGGCTGACGCGCAGCAGCAGGGCCGCGTAGGGAGCGGTGCGGGTGTCGATCATCGGAAATCTCCTCGGGGTGATTGGGTGCCCCTAAGATGCACCTCGTCCCATCGTTTGATAATCCACTGAATTTGGATTACACCTCACACTCCAAGTGTGAGATCGCCCCATGTTGGATCGCCTGACCGGTATGGAGGTATTCTCGCGCGTCGCCGCGCTTGGCAGCTTGTCCGCCGCGGCCCGCGCGCTTGGCTTGTCGCCCACCATGGTGACCAAGCATGTGGCGGCGCTCGAGGAGCGCCTCGGGGTCAAGCTGCTGCACCGGACCACGCGTCGCCTCACGCTGACGGAAGCCGGCCGGCGCTTCCTCGACTCGGCCGAGCGGATCATCGCTGATGTCGAGGAGGCCGAAGCCGCGGCCGCGGCCGATCGCCTCGAGGTGCACGGCACACTGCGCCTCAACGTGCCGGTCTCTTTCGGCGTGCGCGAGATCGCGCCGCTGCTGCCGGAGTTCAGCGCCGCCTATCCATCATTGGTGGTCGAGCTCGGACTCAATGACCGCGTCGTCGATCTGATCGAGGAGGGCTGGGACATGGCGGTGCGCATCGGCCGCCTCGCGCCGTCCCGCATGATCGCGCGCAAGCTCGCCTCCTGCAGCACCGTGGTGTGCGCCTCGCCGGCCTATCTGGCGCGCCGCGGAACGCCACGCCGCATCGCCGAGCTCGATCAGCATGATTGCCTCGGCTATACGCTCTCGCAGTCGGTCGGCCGCGACATCTGGGCGTTCGGCGCGGATGGCGAGACGCGGGTGCGCGTGAGCGGAAGCCTGCATGCCAACAACGGCGATGCGCTGGTGGCGGCCGCGATCGCGGGGCAGGGCGTGATCTACCAGCCGCGTTTCCTGGTCAGCGACGCGCTGCGCGCCGGCCAGCTCGTCGCGCTCACGTTCGATCAGCCAACCGCCGATCTGCCCGGCGTTTTCGCGCTCTATCCGCCGGACCGCCGTCCGCCCGCCAAGGTGCGCGCCTTCATCGATTTCCTCGTGACGCGTTTCGGCGCCGTTCCGCCCTGGGAACGTGACCGCGCAGCCTGATGCACCCTGGCGCTGATCCGCGCCGGATTGCTAGAACGTCGCCATGAACGACGTCGATACGCCGCACGATCGGATCGCGCAGCTCGAGGAGCGCATCGAGATCCTGAGCGAGTCCGCCGAGCGGTGCCGCAAGATCATCCTGTTCTCGAAGATCGTGATCGCGATCGGCCTCGTGCTGCTGCCGGCCGTGCTGTTCGGCTTCGTCGACCGCGCCGCCATGGTCGGTGCCATCGCGGCCGTGATCGGCGGCATCGTCGCGTTCGGGTCGAACACCACGACGCTCAACCGGATCATGGCCGACATCGCGCAGGCCGAGGCGCTCCGGAACGAGCTGATCGGCAGCATCGCGTTGCGCCAGGTCGAGACGCCGTCACTCTAGATCGGACTGCCCTCCGTTCGTCCCCGCGAAGCGGGGACCCGGAGCGGCGGGCGCGGAGGCTGCGGCCCCTGGATGCCCGCTTTCGCGGGCACAAACGGAGTGTGGCTCGATCTCGTCGTCGTTCTAGAGGTGGATGACGTTGTTCGGGTCCGGCTGCTCGTCCTTGGGTGCCTGGCTGTAGTCGCCGAACGGTCCGTCGCGCTCGGCGATGGCCGCGCGCACGCCTTCGCGCTCGGCAAGATCGATGAAGCGCCGCGCATCGGGCGTGTTGCGCATCAGCCCGTCGAGGATCGGGCCGAGGGTCTGCGTCGCCGCAAGTCCCATGTTCTCGTAGGCCTGGTTGACCACGAGCTTCATGGCGGAGAGCTGCGAGAGCGGGATCGAGGCGAGGCGCTCGGCTTCGCGCCGCACCGTGGCCTCGAGTTCCGCGAACGGCACCGATGCATTGATCAGCCCCACCGCCGCCGCTTCGCGGCCCGACAGCGGCTTGCCGGTGAGCGCATATTCCTTGGCCTTGGTGAGGCCGAGTCGATAGATCCACATGCCGCTGAGATAGGCGCCCCACATGCGCGAATAGGGCGTGCCGATGCGCGCGTCGTGGCTCGCGATCACGAGGTCGGCCGCGAGCGCATAGTCGCTGCCGCCGCCGACGCACCAGCCGTGGACCTGCGCGATTATGGGCTTCGGCGCGCGCCACAGGCTCATGAATTTCTGCGTCGGCGAGAACGTCGGCGCGGTGGCGAGCACGAAGTCCTTGCCCGGATCCCATTTGCCATCCGTGGTGATGTGCGCATCCCAGTGATGGAAACCGTCGCCGAAATTGAAGCCGCCGCAGAAGGCGCGGCCGGCGCCGCGCAAGATCATCACCTTCACGGCCGGGTCGCGCACCGCGGTGTTCACCGCCTGCTCGATCTCGTCCGGCATCGGCGGCACAATGGTGTTGAGCGCCTCCGGCCGGTTCAGCGTGATGGTCGCGATCGCGCCATCCGCGCGATAATGCAGCGTCTCGTACATGGCGTCCCTCCGGTCTCGTCGGGCGCCAGTCTATCGGGCGACGGCTCGCTTGCCAGAGGATGCGCGCGCCTCAAGCTCCGTCACGGCGCAGCGCCGGCGAGGTCAGGCTCGCGACCAGCTTCGCGAGCTCGGGCTGCTCGGTCGTGCCGGTCTTCTCGAACACGCGGGTGAGATGCGTCTTGACCGTCGAGTCCGCGATGCCCAGGGACTGCGCCGTGGCGGCGCGGTTCTTGCCCGAAGCGATCTCGACCATCACGCGCGCCTCGGTCGGCGTGAGGTCGTAGAGCGCCGCAAGCGCCTCGAAGGGTGGCGGGGGGCTCTCCGTGGCGGGTGTCACGAACACAGCCGCCGCGGCGCCCATCGATAGATCGGGACGCAGCGTGCCGGACGTGAGCGGCAGCTCGTGAGCGATGGAAGCCCGCAGGGCCTCGTCGCGATGGCGCAGCGGCACGCCGATGCCGCCGAAGCCCAAGGTGCTCTCGTTCGCGGCCGCGCGCGCGATGGCGTCGCGCAAGGCCGCAGTGGCGTTCGCATCATGGCTTCCGAGCACGCCGCGCTGCGCCAGGATCGGCGTTCCCGCGCTGAGCATCGCTCGCGCGGCGCGGTTCGCATGAACGATGGCCGCGCTGCTGTCGACCAGAACGACGGCGCTCACGAGCGTATCGAGGGTCGCCTCGATTGCGGCCGTGGCGATGGAGCGCACGTCCAGCAGATTGCTGATCACCACGGCGCGCCGGACATGCGGGACCAGCAGTTTCACGACGGCCAGATCCCTCTGGCCAATCACGTCGCGTGTCGGCGGCGTATGCAGCAGGAAGGCTGCAAATCGGCTGCCGGTGCGCATGACCACGGTCGAGGCGACGTCGAAGAGACCCGCGGGTGTCGCCCATTCGGTGAAGAAGGGATGGCTGCGGATTTCGGCTTCATTGGCGCCCACGCGCGCGACCATCATCCGCGTGCTCTCGGGTTCGCCGATCGGTGCGGTCGGCGCCACGTCCCACAGCGGCATGATCGCCGAATACTTCTCCTCGAGCAGCCGCATCCAATGCGGATCGCCGCCCCAGTTCATGTTGAGGTCCATCGTCCGCTTCTGGAAGTCGACGAGGGCGATCGATCCCAGCGTTGCCCCGATCAGGCCGCATGCGCCTTCGAGCGCCTCCGGCCAGAGCGCCGGGTCGATCGCGCTGTCGTAGATCTTGCCAATGACGTCGGAGAGGCGTTCGGGATCGACCGTGACCGTCATTCGTGCTCCTGGATCGGCCGCGCGACGGCCGGCCTTCGGCTGGCGCCGAACCTGACCGTTGTCGCGGACCTTCCTGACTTCGCCGACATCCAGGGCATGCCAACAACGTGCTGGCACTGGCCGGCACGTCAGCAGCAACGCGAGCAGGAAGCAACCAGAATCCGGAGGATTCTGCATCCGCCGCATGGGGGATGCGGGACGGTGGGCGGCTCGCTCTCCGAAGCTCAGGCCTGCCCGAGCGCCTTGCGCACGCGGAAGCCGAGCAGGCGCAACCGCTCGACCGGTTCATTGGCATAGACGAAGCGGATGTACTGCGCGCCGTGGCGCTCGCCCCAGCCCGTCATTGCGGTGGCGCAGACGCCATGCTCCAGCAGCCGCGCCGACATGGCGGCGCCGTCGAGCCCGAACCGCGAGACGTCCAGCAGCAGCGACCAGCCGCCCGCTGGCACGCCGACCGGAAGCCCATCCAACTCCGCCACCACCGTGTCGCGGCGGCGCTGCAGCTCGTCGCGGTAGGACGGCAGCGTGCGCGCGGACGTCTCCAGCGCGACCGCTACGGCATCCTGCGCGATGCCGACCGGCACCACCACATTGGCGAGCGAGACCGCCACCAGATCCGGCATGTAGCTTTCGGGCGCCACGATCCAGCCGACGCGCCAGCCGATCATGCGCAGCTCCTTGGCCGAGGAGCCGACCGTGATGGTGCGCTCGGCCATGCCGGGCAGCCCCGCCGGATTGATCACCGGCGCGCCGTCGAAGACCAACCGCTCCATTGCGGCATCGACGATCAGCGTGAGGTCGTGCCGCACACAGAGCTCCGCGACGAGCGCCCAGTCCTCGGCGTCGAGCATGCCGCCCGACGGCATCGAGGGCGACATCAGCAGCATGCTGCGCGTGCGCGGCGTCACGCTCGCCCGCAGCGCGTCGCGATTAAGCGTCCAGCGCGCGCCGGCCGTGAAGCGGAACGGCGCGAGGCGCGGCACGCCGCCCGCGAGCCGGACGCGGTTGATCAGCCCCGCATAGGTCGGATCCGTGAGGATCACCTCGTCGCCGACCTCGGTGGTGGCGAGCAGCACGTTGAGAATGCCCGAGAGCCCGCCGGCCGCGATCACGCAGTTGCGCTCGCCCGAGTAGGGGACGCCGGAAAGCCGGCTCACATGCGCGGCCGCGACCTCGCGCAGATGCCGCTGTCCGACGAAGGGCAGATATGAATTGTCCGCGTCCTCGCTCGCGGCGCGCCGCGTGCGCTCGACGGCCTCGGGATCGGGCGGCAGGTCGACGTCGAGGTTCTCGAGCCGCAGGAAATCGCGTCCCGGCGCAGCGTCGGCGATGGCGCCCATGCGGTCGACATTGATGCCCGTAATATAAAGAAGGCGGCTGGGCCGGGGACGTGCCATGACTTGCCTCGCAGATTATCTATAATCTATAATCCAGCATGCCACGAACCGCGCTGCAAGAGCCGATCGACTTCGACGAGGACCAGAGCGTCGCGGCGCGTATCGCGCGCGCCTTGGCGCAGCGCATCGTGACCGGCGCCATCGCACCGGGCGCGCGGCTGCGGCAGGACCACGTGGCGGCCGAGTTTGGCGCCAGCCATGTGCCGGTCCGTGAGGCGTTCCGCCGGCTCGAGGCGCAGGGGCTCGCCGAAAGCGAGCCACGCCGCGGCGTGCGTGTGCCGCCACTCGAGCCGCAATCGATTGTCGAGATCACCGAGATGCGCGCCGCGCTCGAAACGCTCGCGCTCGGCCACGCCCTGGAGCGGATCGACGCGAAGTCGCTCGCGTTGGCGAGCCGCGCGATCCGCGACGGCGAAGCGTCAGACGATGTGGAAGTGTGGGAGGCCGCGAACCGCCGCTTTCACCGCAGCCTGATTGCGCCCTGTGCCATGCCGCGGCTCCTCGCCACCATCGACGACTTGCATCGCGCGAGCGCGCGCTTCCTGTTCGCGACCTGGCGCGAGCTGAATTGGCAGCGACGCTCCGAAGCCGAGCACCGCGCCTTGCTGCGTGCCGTCGAGCACCGTGCGCGCGATGAAGCGCTCCGCATTCTGGAAACGCACATCAGGGACGCCGGCCACGCCCTGGTCGAACGTGTAGGTTCATCGGCGGAAGCGCGGCGCTGACCTCAAGCATCGAGCCCCACAGTATTGTGGTCGGTGCGCAAAGCCGCCGGTGCGTCCGGTGCAATCGTTGCCTTGACGCCACCGAGCTCGGATCGTCCGAGCGCGAGCCGCCAGCCATAGGCGTCGAGAACATCGCGCACGATGGCGAGACCGAGGCCGGCGCCGTCGCCCCGCTGATCGAGACGCACGCCGCGCTCGAGCACAAGTGGCAGCTCCGCCGGCGCGATCCCGACGCCGTCATCCTCGATGGAGATCGCCGCATGGTCCGCCCGGATGCGGACGCGGCTCTTTGCATGACGCACGGCGTTTTCCAGAAGATTGCCGAGCACCTCGGCGAGGTCGGTCCGATCGATCCGGACCTGCAGATCCTTCGCGACCCGGCTCTCGAACGAGATCTCCCGACCCGCCGCCGTGCGCTCCAGCGTCGCGACGAGCGAACGCACGAGCGGCGCGAGTGCCGTCGTCGATCCGGCGCTCGGCCGGAGGCCACCGCGGACTCGCGCGCGCGCGAGCTCGCGATCCACGTGACGGCTCATCGCGCTGCCGACCGCCTCGATGTCCCGGGCGAGGGCGCCTTCGCCGCGCTCGCGCAAGCGCGCTGCATCGGCCGCCAGGGCCGCGAGGGGCGTCTTCAGCCCGTGCGCCAGATCCGCCGCGCGGCTGCGCGAGCGCTCGATCTCGCGCTCCTGGGCGTCGAGCAGCGCATTGACCTCCTCGACCAGCGGACGCACTTCCGCCGGCACGGTCTGCGGCAGGCGGCGCTGCCGCTCGGCGCGGATATCCGCAATGCCGCGGCGGAGCACATCCAGAGGTCTCAGGCCGAGCCCGACCTGGATCCAGGTCGCAACCGCAAGCGTGGTCGCGAGCAGAACAAGCCCGATCGCAAGATCGCGTGCGAAGGCGGAAGCCGCGGCCGACACGCGGGCGAGGTCGGCCGCCACGGCGACGCGAACCGGCCGGCGTGCACCGCCGATCGCGAGCGTGACGATCTGCTCGGCCGCCAGCATGCGGGCCCCGCCCGGGCCGGCGATCTCGTGCCGATGCACCTCGCCCGGACCCGGCTCATCGGGCGGAAGCGCCATGATGCTGTCCCACAGCGAACGCGAGCGCAGGACCTCATCGGCTCCGCTCGTCACTTGCCAGTACAGGCCCGACAACGGATCGGCGAAGCGGGGATCCGCCGGCGTTCGCGTCACGACGAGACGGCCCGTTGCGTCGACATCGATGCCGGCGAGCAGCTGCTTGAGATGGACGTCGAGATCGTCCGCCAGCGTGCGCGCGATGTGGCGTTCGAACAGCAGCACGAAGACGCCGCCCGCGATCGACAGCGCGATCAGGATTGCGACGATCCCGCCGGCCACCAGTCGCAGACGGAGCGAGCTCTCCCTCATGCGGGTGCCTCCGGCATGACGTATCCGAAGCCGCGGCGCGTCTCGATCGCGGCGGCGCCCAGCTTCTTGCGGACACGACCGATCAGGACTTCGAGGGCGTTCGAGTCGTGCTCTTCCCCGTGGCCATAGACATTCTCGTCGAGCTCGTGCTGCGGCACGACGCGGCCGCGGTGCCGCAGCAGATAGGCCGTGAGCCGGTACTCCAGCGGCGAAAGCGCGATGGGCACGCCACGCAGGCTGATCCTCATGTTGCGCTCGTCGAGCGTCACGTCGCCGGCCGTGACCACCGACGAGGCGTGCCCGGCCGAGCGCCGAATGATTGCGCGCAAGCGGGCGAGCAGTTCCTCCGGCCGGAACGGCTTCGGTAGATAGTCGTCCGCGCCCGCATCGATGCCGTCCACGCGCTCGGCCCAGCTTCCGCGCGCCGTCAGGATGAGCACCGGCATCGTGCGTCCATTGGCGCGCCAGCGCTTGAGCACCGCGAGGCCGTCCATGCCGGGAAGACCGAGATCGAGCACCACCGCGCCGTAGTCTTCGGTGTCGCCGCGGAACCAGGCCTCCTCGCCGTCGCTCGCGGTCTCGACCACGTATCCGGCCGTCTCGAGCGTGCGCGTGAGATCAGCCGCGATCCGCCGGTCATCCTCGACAAGCAGCACGCGCATCACTTCTCCTTGATGCGTTCGATGTCGCCGGTGCGCGCGTCGACATAGATTTCGAACAGGCGTCCGGCGCGATCGAGCGCGCGGAATTCATACATCCAGCGCTCGTTCTTCCGTTCGATTTCGACGCCGACGATCTCACCCGGCAGCTTGCCGCGGACCGCCGCGAGGATTTCGGTCAACGGACGAACCTCGCCGCTCTCGACGGCCTTGCGCACGGCGTCGTGGTCGCGCGCCGCCGCAGGGGGCGGATGAGCCGCGATGGCGGCCGCGAGACATGCCGCGATCGCCCCAGACATCCACCTGCGAGTCATTCGCATCCGCAACGATCCACATACTGGTTTTGCCGGGTGAATATGGCCTGATCCACCTGACGGCTCGCTGACATGGATCAACAGGCTGCCGTCATGGGTCCTTTGGCACTCTCCCGCCATCGCCCGCCGCACCGTGTGGGCGAATGACAGGAGACAGACATGCGCAAGATCGTGACCCTCGCGGCCCTCGCGGCCGTCCTCACCGGAGCCACCGCGGCTCAGGCGGGCAGCCTCGGGCGTCCATGCACCTCGGCGCCACAGGCCCAGTGGCTGCCCATGCAGGAGCTGCAGGCCAAAGTGGAGGCGCTCGGCTACAAGGTGCAGAAGGCGAAGCTGAAGAACGCCTGCGGCGAGCTCTACACCATCGACAAGAATGGCGGCCGGGTCGAGCTGTTCGTCGATCCGAGCAACGGCCAGATCGTCGGCCAGCTCTGACGGGCGCGCGATGAGCACCGTTGAGTCCACGGTCGAAGCCGGCGGCGTGACGCCGCCGGCAACCGTTCGGGTGTGGGACCGCTTCGTGCGTGTCTTCCACTGGTCGTTGGCGGCACTCTTTCTGATCGCCTTCGTGACGGGCGATGAAGTCGAAAGCGTGCATATCGCGGCCGGTTACGCGATCGCGCTCCTGGTTTCGCTGCGCATCGTCTGGGGCTTCATCGGCCCCGCGCATGCCCGATTTGCCGACTTCGTCAAATCACCGCGCGAGGTCCTCTCCTATCTGGGCGATGTCGCGCGCTTCAGGGGACGGCGGTATCTCGGCCATAATCCCGCGGGCGGCGCTATGATCGTCGCTCTGCTGCTCATGCTCACGGGTACCGCCGCGACTGGCTACATGATGACGACCGACGCCTATTGGGGATCGAAATGGGTCGAGGAGGTGCACGAGGTCTTCGCCAACTTGACGTTGGGCCTTGTCGTGCTTCACGTGCTCGGCGTTCTCTTCGCGAGCTTCGAGCACGGGGAGAACCTCGTGCGCGCGATGTTCACAGGGCGGAAGCGACGCGACTGATCCCGGCGGACGGCGAGCCGCGATGGCTCCGGATGCCGTCGCGGACTCCCGTTGACGGCACGCATCCGAGGCGTGCATGTACGTGCCCCGAGCTTCTTGCAGGGGGCGCCACATGGCCAAAGCCGTGACGATCTACGGCATCAAGAATTGCGACACCATGAAGAAGGCGCGCGCCTGGCTCGACCAGCGCGGTATCGCGTATCGCTTCCACGACTACAAGGCGGAAGGAATCGATCGCGCGCGGCTCGAGAGCTGGGCCCGCGAGGTGGGCTGGGAGACGCTGCTCAACCGCGCCGGCACGACGTTCCGCGCTCTGCCCGAGAAGGACAAGAAGGGCCTCGACGGCAAGAAAGCGATCGCGCTGATGGCCGCGCAGCCGACGATGATCAAGCGGCCCGTGCTCGACCTCGGCCGGCGCCGGCTCGTCGGCTTCAAGCCCGAGATCTACGAAGAAGTGCTCAGCGCGTAGGGCGGGTTAGCGTCCGTCAGGACGCGTAACCCGCCGTGATGACGCTCAGCGCCGCCAGGGAAGCAAAGCCCGCAGGCGCTGGTCGCGCAGGAACAGGGCGCCCCAGATTGCGATGCCCACATAGACGCCGAACAGCGTGTGCGTGAACAGCGGATTGTCGATCCGTACATGGGTCGCGACCGCGCCGCCGAGATAACCGGTGAGCAGGATCGCGCCGAGCACGGCGGTGCGCGGGAAGGCGTAGAGCAGCGTGCAGGCACCGAGCAGGAGGCCGAGCGGCACCAGCTTGGTGGCCGACCAGCCGAGCGCGGCCGTGCCTTCAGTGATCTCCGGAATGGTCGTGAACTTGAAGGCGGCGTCGAGGAGCAGCAGCACCACGAGGATGCCGCTGAGAATGCGGCCGCTCCAGAGGGCGGCGGACGCGGCGGTGGATGTGGGCGGTGCGATGTCGATGGCGGTCATGGGGTCTCTCCCGGTTTGGATAGCCCAAGGACGCGCTGCCGATCCGCGGTCCGACACGGCTTCGGGGAAAATTCGTCGGAGGCCCTAGACCGCCATCATCCACTCGACCGCCGCGTCGAGCAGCTCGGCCAGCACCTCCGTGTCCTTGCGGCCGGACTTGGCCGGGACGTGGAAGCTGTGATCGGCCTCCTCGGCGAGCCGCAAGGTGGCGCGCGGTGCGAGCCGCGTCACGACGGGCCGCAACAGATGGAGTTCGGCGAGCGCGTCGCGCGTGCCCTGCAGGAAAAGCATCGGGACTGTGACGTCGGCGAGGTGCTTCGCGCGGGCATCGTCCGGCTTGCCGGCCGGGTGCAGCGGGAAGGCGAAGAACACGAGCCCGCGCACGCCGGGAAGCGGCGCCGCGGCCTGCGCCTGCGAAGTCATGCGTCCGCCGAAGGAGCGTCCGCCCGCGAACAGCGGCAGATCGCCCGCATGCCGCGCCGCCTCGACGACGGCGGCGCGTACCGCGGCCTGCGCCACCGGCGGCGCATCGGGCCGCTTCGATCCGTGCTCCATATAGGGAAACTGATAGCGCAGCGTCGCAACGCCGCGCTGTGCAAGCCCCTCCGCGACTGTCGTCATTCCACGATGCGTCATGCCGGCGCCGGCTCCGTGCGCCAGCACCAGCGTCGCGCGCGGCGCCGCGGGCGCGAGCCACAGGCCCGAGACGGTGTCCTTGCCGACCGTGATCGAGACTTGCATGTGCTCTCCTCGGATCCGCGTCTGTGCCACGAGATCCGCCGCGATGTCATCGCGAATTGTGGGTTACGGCGCCGGACCGTTGCCACTGCCATCGCCTGACACCAGATTCAGGATCCTGTCCCACCCGAGCCCGCATGAGCCGAACGCCCAAGCCCATCTCCAAAGCCCAAGCGCGCCGCATCTGGCTGCACGCGCAGCGGCTCGACGAGCCCGCGCCCTTCGGTGCCGGGCCGGAGGCGACGCGCGCCGCGGTCGAGCATCTCGGGTACGTGCAGATCGACACCATCAATGTGATCGAGCGCTGCCACCACCACATCCTCTATTCGCGCATCCCGGACTATCGGCGCGAGGACCTCCGCCAGGCGCAGAGCGTCGACAAGAGCGTGTTCGAATATTGGACGCATGCGCTCTCCTATGTGCCGACGCGCGACCTGCCGCACTTCCTGCGCGCCATGCGGACCTATCGCGACCAGCCGCGCTGGTGGTTCGGGAGCGTGAAGCCGCAGGACCTGCGCAAGGTGCTGCGGCTGATCCGCCGCGATGGCCCGCTCTCGATCCGCGACATCGAGGACGACGTGCTGGTCGAGAAGGATCACGCCTGGGCGAGCCGCAAGCCCTCGAAGCGGGCGCTGCAGCTCGCCTTCTACACGGGCCTGCTCACGGTCAGCGAGCGCGTCGGCATGCTCAAGACCTATGAGCTGATCGAGCGGCATTTCGGCTGGGAGAAGCGCCCGCGCGCCGCACCCGAGCGCGACACCCATCGCTACGTGCTCGATCGCGCGTTGCGCGCGCAGGGGATCGTCAGCCTGGACTCGATCTGCCATCTCGACGCGCCGCGCAAGGCCGCGATCCGCAAGCTGATCGAAGCGCGCGTGCGGCGCAAGGAGCTGGTGTCGGTCGCGGTGGAGGAGGCCGGCAAGGTCGAGCACTGGGCGACGCCCGAGATGCTCGAAGCGCTGCCGGCACCGGCCGCGACCGTGCATCTGCTCTCGCCCTTCGATCCGCTGATCATCCAGCGCAAGCGGCTCAAGCTGCTGTTCGACTACGACCACCGCTTCGAGGCTTATGTGCCGAAGGAGAAGCGCGTGTTCGGCTACTTCGCGCTGCCCGTGCTGGTGGACGACCGCATCGTCGCCGCGATCGACCTGAAAGCCGAGCGCGAGAAGAAGAAGCTGAAGGTGCAGAAGTGGACCTGGATCGGAAAAGTCCCGCGCGCCGCGCTCAAGCCGCGCATCGAGGACGAACTTGACCGTTTCGAGGCGTTTCAACTTGCCTCGACGAGTGCCGCCGATTTGAAGTTCCTGCACCAGTTGCCGCAAGCTCGCCCAGGAACTTCAAATCGATAAGCGGCACTCGAAACGTATAGATTGCTAGTGCCCCCTTATGCTTCCGAAGTTCGTGACGGAGGATGCTGCCACGTATCACGAACTTCGGAAGCGGGGCACTAGGACGTGATCCGCATCCACGCGGACGAAATCATCCTGAAACACGCCTTGCCTACACCGCGACACTCCGGACCAACAACAACGGAGAGAGGGAATGACGGTTCGACTGATCAAGCTCGCGGTGATCTATCTGGTGGCCGGCATGACGCTCGGCATCGTCATGGGCATCACGGGCCAATTCCAGCTGCGCGGCGTGCACGCGCACATCAACCTGCTCGGCTGGGCGACGCTCGGTCTCGCCGCGATCGTGTTCCATATCTTCCCCGAGCTCGCGCGCACGCGGCTCGCCACCATCTGGTTCTGGACCTACAACATCTCGCTGCCGATCGCGCTCGCCGCGCTCGCTCTCATGCTGTCCGGCTACGCCTGGGCCATGCCCGGCGTGAAGATCGGTCATCTCGTCGTCTGGGCGTCGGGCGTCCTGTTCGCCGCCAACGTTCTCTGGTCGCTGCGCGCGCGTCGCGAGCCCCAGGGCGTTCCGGTTCGCGCCTGAGCGAAAGCCGGGTCAGCCGCGCAGCTCCGCCGCGCGGCATCCGGCGCCATCTGCTGCCGATACGACCGCGTCGCGGTCGAGGCGAAGCTCGTGCATAAATTGATGGCGCCTTTGTTCCGATTTGGCTGGCGCTCCGTTAAGGTTCGCCCCGGTGACCCAAGGGGATTCGGGAGGGGACCATGGGCCTCGTCGTGATGATCGCCGGCATGGTGCTGTTCGTCGGCCCGCATGTCTTCGTCAGCATGCGCGACGCGCGCGCGGCTCTCATCGCTCGGATCGGCGAGGGTCCCTATAAGGGGCTGTTCACGGTCATCTCCATTCTGGGCGTCGTGCTGATGGGCTACGGCTTCGGCGCCTATCGCGCGGCCGGGACGATCGAGGTCTGGTCGCCGCCGCTCTGGACGCGGCATGTCACTGCGCTGCTGATGCTGTTCGCGAGCATCTTCGTGGTGGCGGCTTATGCCCGCGGCCGGATCAAGACCACGCTCAAGCACCCCATGCTGGTCGGCGTGAAGACCTGGGCGCTCGCGCATCTGATCTCGAACGGCGATCTCGGCTCCATCATCCTGTTCGGTGGCCTGCTGGCCTGGGCGGTCTACGACCGCATCTCGCTGAAAAGGCGCCCCGATCCGGGCGAGCCCTCGTTCCCGCAGGGCGGGCTGCGCAACGACATCATTGCGGTGGTGGTCGGGATTGCGCTCTATCTGGCGCTCGGCTTCCTGTTCCACCCCTACGTGGTCGGCGTCCCGGCCTTCGGGCGCTAGCAGGGCCATTTGCGGGCGGATTCAGCCGCTTGGCCGCAACCTTTGCCATGTGTCTGCCATACCGCTATTTTACGCCCCGACGCATTGGCAGGCGCGAGTCTGGCCTTGACGGGGTGTGGGGGCCGGTGGGCCGCCAGACAATGCGAAATATCAGAGGCTTACGGCTGGAATCGGTTCGCCCGGGCGGACCCGTTCTGGCCTACCGCGGCATGTGATCCGCGGCCGGAGTTCCAAGTGTCCGATATCTTTCAGGAAGTCGACGAGGAAGTACGCCGAGAGAAGCTCAAGCAGCTCTGGGACAAGTACAGCGGCGTCATCATCGTGGTCGCCTTCGTGGTCGTGGTCGCGGTCGGCGGCTGGCGCGGCTGGCAGTGGTATGAGGCGAAGAAGGCCGGGGAGGCGGGCGCCGCCTTCGAGGCCGCCGACGCCCTCGCCAGCGAGGGCAAGCACGCCGAGGCGCAGGCCGCCTTCGCCAAGGTCGCGGCGGAAGGCACGGCCGGCTATCGCACGCTGGCGCGCTTCCGCGAGGCCTCCGAGCTCGCGCGCACCGATAAGCCGGGCGCCGTGAAGCTCTATGACTCGCTGGCCGCGGACTCGAGCATCGGCCCTGTGCTGCAGGATCTCGCCAATGTGCGCGCGGGCCTGCTGCTGGTCGATACCGCGACCTTGCCGGAGCTGACCACGCGCCTCGAGCCGCTTACCGCGCGTGAGCGCGCATTCCGCCACACCGCGCGCGAGATCCTCGCGCTCGCGGCGTTCCGCACTGGCGCCCGCGCGGCCGCGCGGCGCTGGTTCGACATGATCTCGACCGACGCCGAAACGCCGGAAGCGATACGCACGCGGGTGGATGTGCTCATCGCGCTGTCGGCCGATGCCAAGGGTTAAGGGGACTGACATGCGCCATCGCGCTCTCGTGCTTGCCGCGGCACTCGCCTCGGGCCTCACGCTGTCGGGCTGCGAAAGCTTCGACATCGCCGACAAGTTCGCCGGCATGGAGCTGTTCGGCTCGAGCAAGACGCCGCTGCCGGGTGAGCGCAAGGCGGTGTTCCCGACCGGCGTGCCGGGCGTCGCCCAGGGCGTTCCGCCCGAGCTCGTGAAGGGTCAGCAGGCGGCCGTCGCCGAGCCGGCGCCGGAGCCGGTCGTGGAACAGCCGAAACCCAAGCCGAAGCCGAAGAAGGCCGCCGCGCCGCGTCAGGCGAAGGCGACGCCGCGCCAGGCGCCGCCGCAGCAGCAACAACCCGCCGCACAGGGTGCGTGGCCTGCCTCTCCGCCGCCGCAACAGCAGCAGACCGCGCCATGGCCGGCGCCGCCTCCGCAGCAGCAGTCGACCGCCTGGCCGAGCAATCCGCCGCCCGCGCAGTCGGCCTGGCCCGCGATCCCGGGCTCGCAGCCGACCGGCCCCTCGCAGCAGCAGCAGATCCCGCAGCAGCGCTGAAGTTCTCAGCATTCTCGGCGTCATCCCGGCCAAGCGAGCGAAGCGAGCGCGAGCCGGGATCAATAACCCCGGTGGTCAAGATGCGGACATACACGGGTTATGGATCCCGGCTCTCGCTCCGCTCGGCCGGAATGACGAG